>CBHTUE010000036.1:0-27252 GCA_966096115.1 uncultured Phenylobacterium sp. | reverse complement strand
ACCAGGGCATGGCGGCGATGAGGCCGCCTAGACCCCGTACCTCCTGCCGCTTCGCGGGGGAGGTAAGGGCGCGCGCTACGCCTTGAAGCGTCGCAGCACGAAGCCGCCGATCGTCGCGCCGACGGCGGTGACGAAGGTGCCCCAGAGGATGTCGGCGACACTGATCTGGGTGGCCCAGACCTTCAGCGTGGCCTGGTTGGTCAGGTCGTAGGTGGCGTAGCACATGGCGCCCAGGATGCCGCCGGTCAGGGTGGTCCGCAGCAACGGCTCGTTGCGCTTCGGCCAGATGGCCAGGGCGACGATCCCGGCGATGTAGGCCAGGTAGAAGACGATGGCGGCCGGGAAGTTCACCGGGTCGTTGGCCGGCCGCAGCACCTCGTCGAGGGTGGGGTGATAGACCTTGGGCCCGATCTGAGAGAGCCAGACGTAGTCCACCGCCGCGAAGCCGAAGACCGTGGCCAGGTAGGTCGCGATAAGCCGGATCATGTTCGTTCCCCCGATGCGCCGCGCTCAGGCGGGCTTCAATCTGTAGTGGCTCACGCCCCATTCCGTGCCGCCACGGTGGCCGAACAGGCCGGCGGTGGCGAGGAAGAACAGCCGCCAGCGGCGGTGCCACAGGGTGGCGTCCTTGCCGTAGACGGCCTCCAGCGTCGGCCGGATCTTGCCGACGTTGCGGTCGTAGGCTTCGAGCCAGTGGAGCGCGGTCTTCTCGTAGTGGCTGCCGCTCCAGCGCCAGTCCTGTTCGACGGCGAACAGGTCCGGGAACTGGGCCATCAGCCCATGGCTGGGCATCACGCCGCCGGAGAAGAAGTACTTGCCGATCCAGTCAGCTTCGTCGTTGAGGTCGAAGCGATAGGGCGTGGTCCGGTGCGTGAACACGTGGATGAAGAGGCGCCCGTCCGGCTTCAGCCAGCCCTTCACGCGGCCCAGCAGCGCGCGCCAGTTGGACATGTGCTCGAACATCTCGACCGAGACGACGCGGTCGAATTCGCCGGGCGCCTCGAAGTCGTTCATGTCGCAGGTGATGACCTCGAGATTGCCCAGGCCCCGCTCCTGCGCCCGGGCCATGATGAAGGCCTTCTGGCTGGCAGAGTTGGACACCGAGGTGATCCGCGCGTTCGGATAGGTCTTGGCCATCCAGAGCGAGAGCGAGCCCCAGCCGCAGCCCAGTTCCAGGATCCGCTGGCCGTCCGCCAAGTCGGCGTGTTCGGCCGTCTCCTTCAGCGCGTGTTCCTCGGCCTCGGCAATCGTGTCGCCAGGGTTCTTGTAGAGGCAGGACGAGTACTTCAGCTGCGGGCCCAGGCAGTTGAGGAAGAAGTCGGCGGGGACTTCGTAGTGCTGGGCGTTGGCCGCGTCGGCGTGCTCGGCGATCGGATGCTCGGCCATGTCGCGGGCGAAGGCGGCTTCCGTGCCGGGTCCGGCCTTGGAGTGCTCGCGGCGTGCGTTGGCGACGAGGAGGGTGATGGCGGTCTTGCGCACGATGTCGGGAAGCGGCGCGCCTTCGAAGGTGTCAATGGTGGCGGAGATCAGACTCATACCGAAACTCAGGCCCTTGCTTTGGGGGGGAGCGGGAAGAAGGCGCTGACGCGCGCCTGGTAACTACGGAAGAGGTCGCCCCGCGTCTTCAACATGGCCTCCTCCAGCGGCGGCACGCCGGAAACGAAGCGCAGCAGGCCGAACATGACGGCGGCGGCCAACAGCGTGAGCCAGGTGATCGGGTCGCCGGGATGCAGCGCCATGACGGGGTAGGCCAACCAGCCCAGCCACTGGAAGAAGTAGTTGGGGTGCCGCGACCAGGCCCAGAGGCCCTTGTCCATGACCTTGCCGTGGTTGGCGGGGTCGGCCCGGAAGCGCTTCATCTGGCCGTCAGCGAGGTACTCCCCGACGATGGCGATCAGGAACAACACCACGGCGGCGGCGTCGCGCGCGCCGAGGTGCGGGGCCCGGTCGTGGGCGGCGATCTCCACCGAGAACGCCAGCAGCGCGGTGGCGGGCGCCTGCGGCAAGGTCACGAACAGCATGTTGCGCGCGTAGGCGGCGCCCCACTGCTCGCGAAAGGCGGCGTAGCGCGCGTCCTCGGGATGGGTGGCGACGCGCGGCGTGATGTAGAGGCCCAGCCGCAGCCCCCAGACGATCATCAATCCGGCGACCAGCCATTGGCGTGGCAGCATCTGGCCGCCGTCGGCGGGCCACAGGGCCGAGGCCGCCAGGGTCAAGGTCGTGCCCCACGTCCAGAAGACGTCGGTCCAGCCCCCATTCTTCCGCGCAAGGCCGAAGGCCCAGGCGGCGATCATCACGACGACCATGGCGCCCAGCACGCCCAGGACGATCTCGAACAGCGTCATACGTGGCTATCTCCCCGGCCCGATACTGATCATGTTCAGCGCCCCGACGCACCCCAGTTCTGCGCTCGCGCCGCAGCCCGGTTCTGCAAATTCGCCGCATCCGGCGCTGGGATGATCGCGTAGCCTTTGCTAAGCAGAACGGCGTGGGCTCGCACGCCGCTGCCGCGTGCAGACAGGGGTTTGGGTTTGGACAACAAAGGCGGAGAGCGGCGCAGGGTCGCCGTCGTGGGCGCGGGCATCGCGGGCCTGTCGGCCGCATGGCTGCTGTCGGAACGGCACGAGGTGACGCTGTTCGAGGCCGACCCGCGCCTGGGCGGCCACGCCAACACCGCCGAAGCGCCCGGACATCATGGCCCGGTCCCGGTGGACACCGGCTTCATCGTCTACAACGAGGGCAACTATCCGAACTTCACCGCGCTGCTGCAGCACCTGGGCGTGCCCAGCCTCTACGCCGACATGTCGCTCAGCGTGTCGCTGGACGACGGCGCGTTCGAGTATTCCAGCTTCGGGCTGGCCGGCATCTTCGCCCAGAAGCGCAACGCGCTCTCGCCCCGGTTCTGGGGCCTGCTGCGCGATATCACCCGCTTCTTCAAGACCGCAGCCGGCGACCTGGCCGACCTGGAGCTGAAGGCCACGTCGCTGGGCGACTACCTGAAGTCCAAGGGCTACGGCGACGCGTTCCGCGACGATCACCTGCTGCCGCAGGCCGCGGCCATCTGGTCGACGCCGCTGGACCAGATCGCGGCCTATCCGGCGGCCTCGCTGATCCGCTTCTTCCTCAACCACGGCATGATGACGGTCAGCGGTCGCGGACTGTGGCGCACGGTGCAGGGCGGCAGCCGCGAATACGTCGCCAGGCTGACCGAGGCCTTCAAGGGCGAGGCGCGCAAGGGCGTGAAGGTGGCCGGCGTGCGGCGCGACGCCAACGGCGTCGAGCTGCGGCTGGCCGGCGGGACGCGCGAGCGGTTCGACGAGGTGGTGATCGCCACCCATGGCGACACGGCGCTGGGGCTGCTGGACGACGCGACGCCGGACGAGCAGCGCCTGCTGGGGTGCTTCAAGTACAGCCGCAACATGATCGCGCTGCACACCGACCCTGTGCTGATGCCCCGGCGCCGCCGCGCCTGGACCAGCTGGAACCACATCGGCTACCGCGCCGCGCCGGGCGAGGGCGCCTGCACCTACTGGATGACCCGGCTGCAGAGCCTGCAGGGCGCGCCGGACATCTTCTGCACGCTGAACCCGAACAAGGAGATCGCCGCGGACAAGCTGATCCGGACCGAGATCTACGAGCACCCCCTGTTCGACGGCGCGGCTATCTCGGCGCAGCGCGAGTTCTGGGACATCCAGGGCGTGCGCCGCACCTGGTTCTGCGGCTCGTACCTGGGGCACGGCTTCCACGAGGACGCCCTGCAGTCGGGCCTGGCGGTGGCCGAGCAACTGGGCGGCGTGCGCCGGCCGTGGACGGTCGAGGGCGAGTCGAGCCGCATCCACGTGCGCACCCCGGCGCTGGCGGAGGTCGCGGCCTGATGGGCGCCTCCGGGCTCTATCCCGGGGTGGTGACCCATACCCGGATGAAGCCCCGGCGCCATGCGTTGCGCTACGACATCTTCATGCTGCTGCTGGATCTGGACGAGGTCGACGCCCTCGACCGGGACCTGAAGCTGTTCTCGCTGGGCCGCTTCAACCTGGTGGGCTTCGATCCGCGGCGGCACGGCGACGGCTCGGCCACGCCGCTGAAGGGGCAGGTGGAGGCCCAGCTGGAGGCCGCCGGCATCGCGTACGGCGGGCCGATCCGCATCCTGGCCATGCCGCGCATCCTGGGCGGCGGCTTCAATCCGCTGACGGTCTACTACTGCCATCGGACCGACGGGGCGCTGAGCGCCATCCTCTACGAGGTCAACAACACCTTCGGCGAACGGCACAGCTACCTGATCCCCGCCGAAGACGCCCCGGTGGTCAAGCAGGCCTGCGACAAGGGATTCTACGTCTCGCCGTTCATGGACATGGACCTGAAGTACGCCTTCCGCGTCCGCCCGCCCGCCGAGACGGTGCAGGTGCTGGTCGACGTGGATGATGCGGAGGGACGGGTGCTGGCCACCGGCTTCGTGGCCGAGCGGCAGCAGCTGACCGACCGCAACCTGCTCCGCGCATGGCTGACGCATCCGTGGATGACGCTGGGCGTGATGGCGGCGATCCACTGGGAAGCGCTGTTCGTCTGGCTGAAGGGCGAGAAGATCCGAACGCGCCCGCCGAAGCCGGCCTGGGCCGTGACGGTGGTGACCCCGGCGAAGCTGGCGGCCTAAGGTCGGCGTTGCGCCGGATCAAGGCGGGGGCCACATTCGTTTCCATCCTGGCCCAACCGGCCTCGAGAGGAATCCGATGAACAACCTGATCCGCCGCGTCTCGCGGCTCGCGCTCGTCCTGATCGCGCCCTTGGCGTTGGCCGCCTGCGGGATCAACAAGATTCCGACCCAGGAGGAGAAGGCCAAGGCCCAGTGGGCCGAGGTGCAGAACCAGTATCAGCGCCGCAGCGACCTGATCCCTAATCTGGTCGCCACCGTGAAGGGCTACGCAGCGCAGGAATCCAGCGTGCTGATCGGCGTGTCCCAGGCCCGCGCCGGGGCCATGCAGGTGAAGTCGGACGCCTCGATCACCACCGACCCGGCGGCGTTCCAACGCTACGCCGCCGCCCAGCAGAACCTGAGCCTGGCGCTCGCGCCGCTCCGGGTGCTGCAGGAGAACTATCCGGACCTGAAGTCGAACGAGAACTTCATGGCCCTGCAGAGCCAGCTCGAGGGCACGGAGAACCGCATCGCCATCGCCCGGCGCGACTACAATCAGTCGGTGCAGGACTTCAACACCACGCTCCGCACCTTCCCGCAGATCATCTGGGCCAAGACGATGTACTCGTCGTCCAAGCCGATGCAGCTGTTCCAGGCCACGGCGACGGCCCAGTCGGCGCCGACGGTGGACTTCAGCCCGACCCAGGCGCCCGCCGCCGCGCCGGCCGGGGCGGCCCCCGGCTCGCCGCCGCCGAAGTAGGCGGATGGCGCTGCTCCGCAGGATCGGCCTGACGTTCGCGCTGCTGGTGGCGCTGCCGGCGCTCGCGCTGTCGGCCCCGGCCTGGGCCGATCCGAAGTTTCCGCCGCTGACCGGGCGGGTGGTGGACGACGCCAACCTGCTGTCGCCGGCCGCCGAGCAGAAGCTGACCGGCGAGCTGGCCGCCCTGGAGCAGAAGACCGGCCGCCAGCTGGTGGTGGCCACCCTGCCCGACCTGCAGGGCTATGAGATCGAGGACTACGGCTACCGGCTGGGCCGCGCCTGGGGCATCGGCCACAAGGGGCAGGACGACGGCGTCATCCTGATCGTCGCTCCGAGCCAGAAGAAGGTGCGCATCGAGGTCGGCTACAAGCTGGAGCCGATCCTCACCGACGCGCTCTCCAGCCTGATCATCCAGCGCAGCATCCTGCCGGCCTTCAAGGCGGGGCAGATGGAGAAGGGCGTCGTCGACGGGACCGAGGCGATCGCCGCCCAACTGGGCCTGCCGGACGCCGAGGCGAAGGCGGCTGCCGCCGCCGCCGAGCAGCCGCAGGTGACGATCACCCATGAGGACCAGGGCGGCGGCATTCCGATCCTCTTCGTCGTCTTCATCGTGTTCTGGGTGCTGATGGGGATCCTGCGGGTGTTCGGCGGGCGCCGGCGGTTCGGCGGCACCGGGATGTGGTGGCTGCTGCCGATGCTCCTGTCCGGCTCCGGCCGCGGCCGGGGCGGATGGAGCGGGGGAGGCGGCGGCTGGAGCGGCGGCGGAGGCGGCGGTTTCTCAGGCGGCGGCGGCTCGTTCGGGGGCGGCGGCGCCTCGGGGAGCTGGTGAGATGATGAAGAGCCTGACTCCGCAAGACCTCTCCGCCATCGAGGCCGCCGTGCGCTCGGCCGAGGTGCGCACCACGGGTGAGATCTACTGCGTCCTCGCCGAGGAGAGTTCCGACTACCATGCGACCCCGCTGGCCTGGGCGGCCGGGGTGGCGCTGCTGGCGCCGGCGCTGCTGCTGCTGGCGGGGATACACGTCACCGCCCCCGAAATGACCATCGTCGGCGGCTGGACGGCCGACCAGGTGGAGGACGTCGGCGAGGCGACGGCGCGGGCGGCGCTGCTCGGGACGCTGTTGATGCAGGGCCTGTTGTTCGTGGTCACCCTGTTCCTGGTGGCGATCCCGCCGGTGCGCCGCGCGCTGACGCCGCGGGGAATGAAGCGCGACCGGGTGCGCCAGCGGGCCGAGGAGCAGTTCATCGCCAAGAACCTGCATGCCACCCGCGAGCGCACAGGCCTGTTGATCTACGTCTCGGCCGCCGAGCGGATGGCCGAGCTGATGGCCGACGAGACGATCCACGCGCACGTCGACGACGCTGTCTGGGAAAAGGCCATGGCGGCGCTTACGGCGGGCCTGAGGCGGGGCGATCCGGCCGCCGGGTTCGCCGACGCCATCGGCCAGTGCGCCGATATACTGGCCACCCACTTCCCCGCGCGCCTCGGCGACAATCCCAACGAGCTGCCGGACGCCGTGGTCGTCCTGCCCCGCGCCTGACATAACGCTGCAACGCCAGGGTGCGACCCTTTTGCCTTCGCGGTTGTCGCAACCTCGCGGCGGCCCCAAGTTATGGCCCCGGCGGGGGAACCGGGACTGGGGCCCAGATCAGTTTGAGCGCGCCTGAGATCACGCCCGACATCGAAGCGCTGCAGGCCCGCCTGCAACGGCTCGAGACCGCCGTGGAGGCGACCGGCCTGGGCCTCTGGGAATGGGACGTGGCCAGCGGCGACCTGATCTGGAACGCCAGCAACCGCCGGCTGTTCGGCGTGACCCACCAGAACCCCCTGAAGATCACCGACTTCAACGAGCTGATCCACCCGGACGACCAGGAGATCGTCAACCAGGCCTACGCCGAGGCGGCCGAGAAGCCGGACGGCGGCGACTTCACCATGGAGTACCGCACCGCCATCACGCCCGGTGGCAAGGCGCGCTGGCTGCAGACCCGCGCCCGGGTGATCCGCGACGCCGCCGGCGTCAGCATGGTGGTGGGCGCCAACCTGGACGTCACCGACCGCAAGGTGGCGGAAGAGCGCCGCAGCCTGATCCTGCGCGAGCTGGCCCACCGGGCGAAGAACGGCATCCTGGTGATGATGACGATCGTCGCCCAGACGGCCCGCAGCGCCACCAGCGTGAAGCACTTCGAGGAGGTGCTGACCGCGCGCCTGCGCTCGATGGCCGACAGCCAGGACCTGGTCACCCAGCTGGCCGGCAAGCCGCTGCCGCTCAACGACCTCCTGGACCAGACGCTGAAACCGTTCGGGCCGGACCGCTTCGACCGCGATGCGAAGCTGGCCGACGTGAACATCCCCACCGACATGGTGGTGGCCATGGCCCTGCTGCTGCACGAACTGTCCACCAACGCCCTGAAGTACGGCGCGCTGTCGGCGTCGGGCGGCCGCGTCCAGCTGGCCCTGCAACCGGCCGAAGAGGGCCGCGCGGTGCTGGGCTGGACCGAGGTCGACGGGCCGCCGGTGCGCGCTTCGGCGCGCCGCGGATTCGGCACGCGGCTCCTGGACATCTCGCTGCGCAACAATGGCGGCCATGTGGACGCCGAGTTCCACCCGCAGGGCTTCCGCGCGAAGATCCATTTCCCCACCGGCCGCCGGCCGCGCGGCTGATCCGTGCCCTTTGGTTGTGTAGACGAACTACCGAACGATCCGGGGATCCGTGATCCCGGCCGCGTCCGCATGTTTCGCCGGCGTCACGCACCGGCGCTTTGACGCCCGCCCGCCGCGGGGTAGCATCCCGCAAACTCGGGAGACGCGGGCATGGCCTACACCCTCAACGTCAACGGCAAGGCGCTGGTCGCCGACGTGGACGGCGACACGCCGCTGCTTTGGACGCTGCGCGACAGCCTTGGGATCACGGGACCGAAGTTCGGCTGCGGGGTCGCCGCGTGCGGGGCCTGCACCGTGCACCTCGACGGCAAGCCGATGCGCTCGTGCCAGATCCCGACCAGCGCCGTCGGCGCGGCGAAGATCGCCACCATCGAAGGCATGGCCGCCCACCCGATCGGCAAGAAGGTGCAGGCCGCCTGGGCGGAACTGGACGTGGCCCAATGCGGCTACTGCCAGCCGGGCCAGATCATGAGCGCCACGGCGTTGCTGGCCCAGACGCCCAAGCCCACCGACGCCGACATCGACAAGGCCATGGCCGGGAACATCTGCCGCTGCGCGACCTACACGCGGATCCGCGCGGGCATCAAGCGGGCCTCCGGCCAGAAGGTGGAGGTCTAGGCCATGACCTATCAACCGACCGGCGCGAACCGCCGCGAGATCCTCGCCTCCGTCACGGCCGCGGGCCTGACCCTCAACTTCGCCATCGCCGCCAAGTCCGGGGCCCAGACCGCGGGCGTGGGCGCGCTGAACGCCTATGTGCGCGTGGCGCCCGACGGCATCGTTACGATCGTGGCCAAGAACCCGGAGATCGGACAGGGCATCAAGACCAGCCTGCCGATGATGATCGCCGAGGAACTGGACGTGGACTGGAAGAACGTCCGCATCGAGCAGGCCGACAACGATCCCAAGACCTACGGCCGCCAGTTCGCCGGCGGCTCGATGGCCACCCCGCTGCACTGGGACGAGCTGCGCCGGGTGGGCGCGGTGGCGCGCCTGATGCTGATCCAGGCGGCCGCCCAGGCCTGGAACTGCGGTCCTGGCGACTGCACCACCACGCCGGGCACGGTGGTCAATACCAAGTCGGGCAAGAAGCGCAGCTACGGCTCGCTGGCCCTGGCCTGCGCTACGATCACGCCGCCCGATCCGAAGACCGTCACGCTGAAGGATCCGAAGGCCTACCGGATCATCGGCAAGTCGATGCCGCAGTACGACACCGCCAAGATCGTCACCGGCGCGCCGCTGTTCGGCATCGACGTGCAGCGGCCGGGCATGCTGTACGCGACCTACGTCAAAGCGCCGGTGTTCGGGGCCAAGGTCGGCAGCGCCGACCTGGACGCCGCCATGGCCGTGAAGGGCGTGAAGAAGGCCTTCGTGGTGCAGGGCGATTCCGCGGCCGTGATGCCCAGCGGCGGCAATATCGGTTCCGGCCTTGTGCCCGGCGTGGCCGTGGTCGCCGACACCTGGTGGGCGGCGCGCAAGGGCCGCAACAAGCTGAAAGTGCAGTGGGCCGACCACCCCACGTCCAAGCAGTCCAGCGCCGCCTTCGCCGCCAGGGCCAAGGAACTGGCCGCCGGTCCGCCGCAGCGCAACGCCCGCAACGACGGCGACGTCGAGGCGGCGCTGAAGGGCGCGGCCAAGACGGTCGAGGCGGCCTACGCCTATCCGTTCCTGGCGCACTCGCCGCTGGAGCCGCAGAACTGCACGGCCGAATATAAGGACGGCAAGCTGGAAATCTGGGCGCCGACCCAGTTTCCCGAGCCGGGCCGCCAGCTCTGCGCCAAGACCCTGGGCATGAAGCCCGAGGACATCACCGTCCACATGACCCGCTGCGGCGGCGGCTTCGGGCGGCGCCTGGGCAACGACTACATGGTCGAGGCGGCCTGGATCGCCCGCGAGACCGGGGCGCCCGTCAAGCTGCTGTGGTCCCGCGAGGACGACATCCAGCATGGCTTCTTCCGTCCGGGCGGCTTCCACTTCTTCCGCGGCGGCGTGGATGCGGCGGGCAACCTGACGGCCTGGCACGACCACTTCGTGAGCTACGGCGAGGGCGCGGCCCCCGCGTCCAGCGCCGGCATGGCGGCCACGGAATTCCCGTCACGCTTCGTGCCGAACTTCCGCTCGGACGTCAGCCTGATGTCCCTGGGCGTGCCCACGGGGCCGATGCGGGCGCCGGGCTCCAACGCGTTGGCGTTCGTGCACCAGTCCTTCATCGACGAACTGGCGCACGCGGCGAACGCTGACCCGCTGGCCTTCCAGATCAAGCTGCTGGGCGACAAGCCGGTGGTGGGCGAGGCGCCGTCCGCCTATGCCGCGGGCCGCATGGTCGGCGTGCTGAAGGCCGTGGGCGAAATGTCCAACTGGAAGACCGCGCGTGCGTCCCTGCCCAAGGGCGAGGGCATGGGCGTGGCCTGCTACTACAGCCACATGGGCTACTTCGCCGAAGTGTGCCACGTGGCGGTCTCGCCGGCCGGCGAGGTGAAGGTGAAGAAGATGTGGGTCGCCGCCGACGTAGGCCGGCAGATCGTCAACCCCGCGGGCGCCATCAACCAGGTGCAGGGCGGGACGCTGGAAGGGCTCAGCCACGCGCTGCACCAGCAGATCACCATCGCCAACGGTGCGGTCGAGCAGTCCAACTTCACCAACTATCCGCTGCTGCGCATCAACGAGGCGCCGCCGGTGGAGGTGAAGTTCGTGATCACCGACTACCCGCCGACCGGCCTGGGCGAGCCGGCTCTGCCGCCGGCGATCCCGGCCCTGACCAACGCCATCTTCGCGGCGAGCGGCAAGCGGGTGCGCAGCCTGCCGATCACCAAGGACATGCTGAAGGCTTAATCTCGGCGCGCCGTTGCGGGTATAGGCCAGGGTCATGTGCGACACGATCCTGGCCAGTCCCGCCGCCACCACGGACGGCGTCATGCTGTTCGGCAAGAACAGCGACCGCCAGCGCAACGAGGCCCATTTGGTCGAGCGGCGCCTGGGCGGCGAGCACGCGCCGGGCGAGACCGTGGCCTGCACCTACATCGAGGTCCCGCAGGCGCGGCGGACCCATGCCGCGCTGTTCTGCCGCCCGTTCTGGACCTGGGGCCCGGAGATGGGCGCCAACGCCTGCGGCGTGGTGATCGGCAACGAGGCCGTGCACACCCGCGGCCCGCCCCCCGAGACGCCGGCGCTGATCGGCATGGACCTGGCGGGCCTGGCGCTGCAGCGGGCGGCCTCGGCGGAGGAGGCCGTGGCGGTCATCGCCGACCTGCTGGCCGCGCACGGCCAGGGCGGCGACTGCGGGCACCTGACGCCCAGCTACTACAACAACAGCTACATCGTCGCCGACCGGCGGCGCGCGTTCGTGATGGAGACGGTGGGGCGCGAATGGATGGTCGAGGAGATCGCCTCGGTCCGCGCGATCTCCAACATCTACCGCACCGAGCGCCCCGAACGGACCAGCGCCGGCCTCGACGCGCTGATCGCCGCCAACGGCTGGCCCGATCCGCGAGGCGGCTACGCGGCGGCGCTGGCCGACACGGCGCGGCCCGACGCCGGCGAGGCCAAGGGGCGTGAGGTGCGGGCGCAGGGGTTGCTGGACGCGGCGGCGGGCGGGATAGACGCCGCCGACATGATGCGGATCCTGCGCGACCACGGTGGCGGGCCCGATGGATGGCGCCCGGCGCCGGGACGGCCGCGGACCGTCTGCATGCACGCCAGCGACCACGACCGCGGCGGCCAGACGACGGGCTCGATGGTGTCGGAGCTGCGCGACGGGGCGGCGATCCACTGGGTGACCGGCACGGCCGCGCCCTGCCTGTCGATCTTCAAGCCGCTGTTCTTGGACTCGACGCTGCCGGATCGCGGGCCGCCGCCGACCGGCCAACTGGATGGCGCGACGCTGTGGTGGGCGCATGAGGCGCTCCATCGGCTGGCGCTGCGCGGCGACTTCGCCGCGGTGCTGGCCGAGATCGCCGCCGAGCGCGACGCCGCCGAGGCGGCGTTCCGGCGCCGGGTCGCCGACGTCGCCGCCGCGCCGGGCCCTGAGCGGGACCGCGTGGTGGCCGGCTGCTGGCGGGAAGCTTCGGCGATCGAAGACGGCTGGCGGGCGCGGCTGGCCGGGCGGGACGCTGCCTCCAGCGCGAGCCCGGCGTATCTGGACGCCTGGACCGACTTCGACCGCTTGGCCGAACAGGCGGACGCGCGCCTCGGAGCGTCCGTGTCATGAAGTTCAACATGGGCTGCGGGCATAGCCGCCTGGACGGCTATGTGAACGTCGACGCCTCGCCCAGGGCGGCGGCGGACGAGGTGTGGGACCTGGAGGTCATGCCCTGGCCCTGGGCCGACGGCTGCGCCGAGGAGATCCGCTTCATCCACTCGCTGGAGCACATGGGCGGCGACGCCAAGGTGTTCCTGGGGATCATGCAGGAGATCTGGCGGATCGCCCGCGACGGCTGCCGGGTGGTGATCCACGTCCCACACCCGCGCCATGACAACTTCCTGGGCGACCCGACCCACGTGCGGGCCATCACGCCGCCGGCGATGCGGCTGTTCGATCGCGAGCTGAACGAGCGCTGGCGGGCCGAGGGACGCACCAACACGCCGCTCGGCCTCTATCTCGGGATCGACTTCCGGATGGTCGAGGAACGCACCGTCGTGGAGGACGCCATCTGGGCGCAGGTGCAGTCGGGCCAGATCAGCCAGGCGGAGATCCGCCGCATGGTGGACCGCGAGGCCAATGTGGCCACCGAGTACCGGATGGTGCTGGAGGCCCGGAAGCCCGCCTAGGGCGAGCCCTGCCGGCGGGGAAGGCTTGGCGCGGGCGGCGCAGTGCGCATGATGCGCACCTTGCCGGGTTGGGCCGGTCGTTGGGCGAGAGGACGTGTCGCGTGAAGAAGCTGCTGATCGCCAACCGAGGGGAGATCGCGGTCCGCATCGCTCGGACGGCCGCCGAGATGGGCCTGGAGACGGTGGCGGTGTTCTCGGAGGACGACGCCGCCTCGCTGCACACCCGCAAGACCGACGCGGCGGTGGGGCTGAAAGGTTCGGGGCCGGCGGCCTATCTGGACATCGCGCAGGTGGTGGCCGCGGCGAAGGACGCCGGCGCCGACGCCGTGCATCCCGGCTACGGGTTCCTGAGCGAGAACGCCGCCTTCGCGCGGGCATGCGCGGCGGCGGGGCTGATCTTCGTGGGGCCGACGCCCGAGACCCTGGAGCTGTTCGGCGACAAGGGCCGTGCAAGGGCGCTGGCGCAGCAGTGCGGCGTGCCGGTGCTGGCCGGCACCGACGGGCCGACGACGCTGGACGAGGCCAGGGCGTTCTTCGCCGCCAACGGGCCGGTGATGGTGAAGGCGGTGGCCGGCGGCGGCGGGCGCGGCATGCGGCCGGTGACGGCGGCGGCCGAGCTGGACCAGGCCTTCGAACGCTGCGCCTCCGAGGCCAAGGCGGCGTTCGGCAACGGCGACCTCTACGTCGAGCGGTTCCTGCCGCGCGCCCGGCACCTGGAAGTGCAGATCGTCGGCGACGGCGAGAGCGTCAGCCACCTGTTCGATCGCGAGTGCTCGCTGCAGCGGCAGCGGCAGAAGGTGATCGAGATCGCGCCGGCCGACACCCTGCCGATGGCGGTGCGCGAGCGGCTGTTCGGCTACGGCGTGGCGCTGGGGCAGGCGGCCGGCTACCGCAGCCTGGGGACCATGGAGTTCCTGGTCGCCAATACTGGAGACGGGGCCGACGACGTGGTCTTCATCGAGGGCAACGCGCGCCTGCAGGTGGGGCACACGGTCACCGAGGAGGTCACCGTCCTGGACCTCGTGCGCCAGCAGCTGCAGATCGCGGCGGGCCGGTCGCTGGGCGACCTGGCGCTGACCCAGGACCGTGTGCCGGAGCCGCGGGGCCACGCGGTGCAGGCTCGCGTGAACCTGGAGACCATGGCGGCCGACGGCTCGGCGCGGCCGGCGGGCGGGACGCTCAGCGTGTTCGAGCCGCCGTCGGGACCCGGCGTGAGGGTGGATGGGTTCGGCTACGCCGGCTACCGCACCAGCGCGCGGTTCGACAGCCTGCTGGCCAAGCTGATCGTGCACGCCGGCGCGGGCGGGCTGAGCCGCGCCGTCGCCAAGGCCTACCGGGCGCTGTCGGAGTTCCGCGTCGAGGGATCGCCCACCAACATCGCCTTCCTGCAGAACCTGCTGGCCCATCCCGCCGTGGCGCAGGGCGAGGTCCACACCCGCTTCATCGAAGAGCACATGAGTGAGCTGGCCGGTGAGCCGGAGGCGCACCCGAAGCTCTACTTCGACGCGGCGGCGCGCGGTGCGCCGTCGGGGCCGAAGAAGGTCGGCTACCAGGTCGACACGATCGACCCGCTGGCGATCCTGGTGCTGGGCAAGGAAGAGGCCGAGACCGCCGACGAGGAGCCGGAGGCCGAAGGGCCGGAGGGGACCAGGCCGCTGCGCGCGCCCCTGCAGGGCACCCTGGTCAGCGTCTCGGTCGCGGCGGGCGAGACGGTGCGCGCGGGCCAGGCGCTGATGATCATGGAGTCCATGAAGATGGAGCACGTGATCGCCGCAGAGGCCTCGGGGATCGTGCGGCTGGTCAATGTGGCGGCGGGCGACACGGTCTATGAGGGCCATCCGCTGGCCTTCGTCGAGGAGAGCGAGGACGCCGGCGGCGGCGCGGTGGAGGAGGAGGCAGTCGACCTCGACTTCATCCGCCCCGACCTGGCCGAGGTGATCGCCCGCCACGAAAAGACGCTGGACGCGGCCCGGCCCGACGCCGTGGCGCGGCGGCGCAAGACCGGCCAGCGGACGCCGCGTGAGAACATCGAAGACCTGGTCGATCCGGGCAGCTTTACCGAGTACGGCGCGCTGGTGGTGGCGGCCCGCCGACGGCGCAACACCCTGCAGGAGCTGATCGACACCACGCCGGCCGACGGCATGCTGATGGGCTTGGCCAGCGTGAACGGCGACCTGTTCGCGGAGGACAAGGCCCGCTGCGCGGTGATGAGCTACGACTACACCGTGCTGGCCGGCACCCAGGGGGGCAACAACCACTGGAAACTGGACCGGATGGCCGAGCTGGCGCTCCGCTGGCGCACGCCGATCGTGTTCTTCACCGAGGGCGGCGGCGGGCGGCCGGGCGACACCGAGGGCGGCGGCTTCACCCGCGGCTTCGAGTTCTGGGGGCGGCTGTCGGGCGCCGTGCCGCTGGTCGGCGTCAACTCCGGCCGCTGCTTCGCCGGCAACGCCGCCATCCTCGGCTGCTGCGACGTGATCATCGCCACCAAGGACTCCGCGCTGGGCATGGGCGGCCCGGCCATGGTGGAGGGCGGCGGCCTGGGTGTGTTCCGGCCCGAGGAGATCGGCCCGATCAAGGTGATGCAGGCCAACGGCACCATCGACGTCCTGGTGGAGGACGAGGAGGAGGCGGTCGCGACCGCCAAGAAGTACCTCAGCTATTTCCAGGGCCCGGTCGCCGACTGGTCGTGCGCCGACCAGCGGCAGCTGCGCCGGGTAGTGCCGGAGAACCGCCTGCGGGTCTACGACATCCGCAAGGTGATCGAGCTGATCGCCGACAAGGACAGCGTCCTGGAGCTGCGGCCGAAGTTCGGCCTGGCGATGGTCACCGCGTTCATCCGCGTCGAAGGCCGGCCGGTGGGCGTGTTCGCCAACAACCCGATGCACCTGGGCGGGGCGATCGACAGCGACGCGTCGGACAAGGCCGCGCGGTTCCTGCAGCTGTGCGAGGCGTTCGACATCCCCGTGCTGTCGCTGTCGGACACGCCCGGCAACATGGTGGGACCGGAGGCGGAGAAGACTGGCCTGATCCGCCACTGCTCGCGGCTGTTCGTGATAGGGGCCAACCTGACCGTGCCGATCTTCTCGGTGATCATCCGCAAGTCCTATGGCCTGGGCGCGATCGCCATGACCGGCGGCAGCTACCAGGGGGCGATGTTCGTGGTCTCCTGGCCCACCGGCGAGTTCGGCGGCATGGGCCTGGAGGGCTCGGTCAAGCTGGGCTACCGCAACGAGCTGGCCGCCATCGCCGACCCGGTGGAGCGCAAGGCGAAGTTCGACGAGATGGTCGCCGCCGCCTATGCCCGCGGCAAGGCGATGAGCCAGGCGACCGGCCCTTCCCTGGACGACGTCATCGACCCGGCCGACACCCGGCGTTGGATCCTGACCGGCCTGAAGTCGATCCCGCCCGTGCCGCCACGCACCGAGAAGAAGCTGCGCTGGATCGACAGCTGGTAGTCGCTGACGGGCTCCACCACCGATTGAGCGGCTGACGGCGAGCTGAGCCGTTCCCCTGCGCCGACCGGGGCTATATAGGCTCCGGTCGGTGAACGCGGATATGGAACTTCTGGAGCGGGAAGAGCCGAGGGCCAGGCTCGAGGCGGCGCTGGCGGCCGCGCGCGAGGGCCACGGGCGCATCGTCTCCCTCGAGGGCGAGGCGGGGATCGGCAAGACCTCGCTCACCCTGGCGTTCGCCGACGCGCATCGGTCCAACGCCCGGGTCCACGCCGGCGGGTGCGAGCATCTCTCCACGCCGGAACCCCTGGGCCCGCTGCGCGACATCGCCCGCGAGAGCCAGGGCCGGTTCCACATCTCGGCGACCGGCAATCTGACCACCTATGAATCGTTGCTGCACCTGCTGCAGGGCGGCCGGGGGCCGGCGCTGCTGGTCATCGAGGACATCCACTGGGCGGACGACGCCACCCTGGACCTGCTGCGCTTCCTGGGACGCCGGATCCGCGGCGCGCCGGTGCTGGTGCTGGTGACCTTCCGCAACGACGAACCGGAGTCGGCGGGTCGCATGGCGTCCTTCTGGGCGGACATGCCGCGTGATGCGCGCGAACGGATCGACCTGGCCCCGCTGTCGATGGAGTCGGTCTCGCAACTCGCGCGCCGCGGGAGCCGTACGGCGCATGAGGTCTACGACCTGACCGGCGGCAACCCGTTCAACGTGACCGAGTACCTGACCGCAGGCGGTGAGGGGGTGCCGCGCAGCATCCAGGAACTCACGGTCGCCCGGGCTTCGCGACTTTCCGGCCATGCGCGGCGCACCCTTGAGTGCGCCTCGATCTTCCCACGCCAGATCGACGAGGAGATGCTTCGCCTGATCACCGGCGACGCGGAGCACGCCGGGGTCGAGGAATGTTTGGCCAGCGGCATGCTGAACGCCCGCGGCGACCGGCTGGCCTTCCGCCACGAACTGGCGCGCCGCGCGGTCAACGAGGCCATGTCCCCGCTGCGTCGGCGCGAGCTTCACGCTACGGCCCTGGCGCTGCTGAAGGGCCGCAACGACCAGCGGGCGGCCGAGGTCGCCCACCACGCCGAGCACGCCGGCGCGGAGGAGGACCTGGTCCGCTATTCGATCCGCGCCGCGGAGGAGGCGGCGGCCCTGGGCGCGTACCGCGAAACCACGGCCCACCTGTCCCGGGCGATCGAGCACGCCCGCGAATTGTCGGACGTCGAGCGCGCCCAGCTGTTCGAACGCAAGGCCTTCGCCGCGGAGTACTCGGGAGCCTTCGCCGAGGCTTCTCGCGCGCTGAAGGACGCCATCGATATCCACCGGCGATCCGGCAGCGTCACCGGCCTGGGCAACACCCTGCGGATTTCAGGCCACCTGCATTGGAGCCTCGGCGATCCGGCGCGGGCCGAGGCCGATCTCTATGAGGCGGTCCGGGTGCTGAGCGCCGAGCCCGACAGCTGGCAGTACGCCCTGGCCCTGGCCAGCCAGTCGCAGTTCGACATCTTCGCCGACCGTAGCGCCAAGGCCGTTCCCGTGGCGCAGGACGCGCTGGCCCGCGCGCAGAAGCTGGGCCGATGGGACATCTACATCCAGGCGCAGACCCACCTGAGCACGGCGCGGGCCTCGGTCGACCTGGACAAGGGCGCCAGGGCCATCCGCGCCACGATCGAGGAGGCGCGGCGACGGGACCAGCCCGACACGCTGCCCCGCCTGTACTCCAACCTCGCCTCGGTCCTGGCGTCAGGCCGGCGGCTCGAGGGTCTGCAGCAGGTGTTCGACGAGGGGGTCGAGGTCTGCCGCGCCCGGGATCAGCGGCCGCTGGAGGCCATGATCCGCGGCAACCGGGCGACGGCCTGGCTGGACATGGGGCGGATCGAGGACGCGGTCACCGAAGCCGAGCACGTGGTGTACGGGCCCTATCCGAAAGGGGTCGTCAGCCTGCCGGCCATGATCGCGCTGAGCCGCGCCCGCCTGCGGCTGGGCCAGCCCGAGGGCGGACTGCTGGAGCAGGCGCGTCAGGCGCCGACGACGCGGCGCGACCTCCTGTGGCGCGTGCCCCTCGCCATCGCCGACGCCGAGGCCGACTGGCTCGACGGCTCCAGGCCGGGGGCGGCCGATCGGCTGGCCGAGGTGCTGAATGACCTCCTGGCGGCCTGGAGCCAGCTCTATCGCATCGGAGAGATGGCGCTGTGGCTGGCGATCCTTAACCGGCCACCTGAGCTTTCACAGGACGCGCTGCGCCACCTGTTGAGGCCCCATCGCGCGCATCTGGACGGCGACTGGCGCGCCGCGGCCGCGGGCTGGGACGCGATGGGGTGTCCCTACGAGCAGGCGATCGCACTCTCCGGCGGCGACGACGCGGCGCAGCGCCAGGCCCTGGTGATCTTCGATCGGCTGGGCGCCGTTCCCGCGGCGCGCAACCTGCGACGCCGCCTGCGGGCCGATGGCGTGCGGTCCGTGTCCCCCGGGCCGCGGATGGAGCGGCGCCAGGACGCCGCCGGACTGACACGACGGCAGAACGAGGTCCTCTCCCTGCTGGGAAGCGGACTGTCCAACGCCGATATCGCCGACCGCCTGGGGCTGAGCGGCAAGACCGTCGAGCACCATGTGAGCGCGATCCTCGCCGCGCTGGACGCGCCGAGCCGCCTGGCCGCCGTGCGGGTCGCCAGGGAGCGCGGCCTGGACGCGGTGAAAGAGCCTTAGCCGCGTTCGCCGTGGCGCCTAGCTCTCGGTCATCGCCTCCAGCGCCGCCGGATAGCGCGCGCCTTCCACCGTGATCTTCGCCGCGGCGGCCTCGATGGCGGCGAGGTCGTCGGCGGTGAGGTCGAGCGTGGCGGCGCCCAGGTTCTCATCCAGTCGGGAGAGCTTGGTGGTGCCCGGGATCGGGACGATCCACGGCTTCTGGGCCAGCAGCCAGGCCAGGGCGACCTGGGCCGGCGTTGCGTGCTTGCGGGCGGCGATCTGGCCCAGCAGGTCGACCAGCGCCTGGTTCGTGCGCATGGCGTCAGGCTGGAATCGCGGCAGCCGGCTGCGGAAGTCGTCGCTGCCCAGGTTGGTCGAGGCGTCGATGGCGCCGGTCAGGAAGCCCTTGCCTAGCGGGCTGTACGGCACGAATCCGATGCCCAGTTCCTCCAGCGTCGGGATGATCTCGGCCTCGGGGCGGCGCCACCACAGCGAATACTCGCTCTGCAGCGCGCTCACCGGCTGCACGGCGTGCGCGCGGCGGATGGTCCGGGCGCCGGCCTCGGACCGGCCGAAATAGCGGACCTTGCCGGCGGCGATCAGGTCCTTCACCGCACCCGCCACGTCCTCGATCGGCACGTCAGGGTCGACGCGGTGCTGGTAGAAGAGGTCGATCACCTCGACGCCGAGCCGCTTCAGCGACGCGTCGGCGACCTGGGCGATGTGCTCGGGACGGCTGTTCACGCCCGGCGCCGTGCGCGGGTCCGTGCCGATGTCGAAGCCGAACTTGGTGGCGATCACCACCTGGTCGCGCACGGAGGCCAGGGCCTGGCCGACCAGCTCCTCGTTGGTGAAGGGGCCGTAGACCTCGGCGGTGTCGAAGAAGGTGACGCCGCGCTCCACGGCGCCGCGGATCAGCGCGGTCATCTCGGCGGTGTCCTTGGGCGGCCCGTACGAGAAGCTCATCCCCATGCAGCCCAGGCCGATGGCCGAGACCTCGAGGCCGCTGCGGCCCAATTTGCGCGTCTGCATCCGGAAACTCCTCTCCGCTTCGATTGCGATGCGGCGGATGTAGTCGGCGGGCGGCTCAGCGATTAGTCGCTATAATGCGCATGTAGTCATGAGCATGGATCATAAATGGCGCGCGAGAGCCTGGACGACCTGATCGCCTTCGTGGCCGTGGCGCGGGAGCGCAGCTTCACACGCGCGGCGGCGCGGCTGGGTGTGTCGCAGTCGGCGCTGAGCCATACCGTGCGCGGGCTGGAGCAACGGCTGGGCCTGCGGCTCCTGGCGCGCACCACCCGCAAGGTGGCGCCGACGGAGGCGGGCGAGCGCCTGCTGGCCACGATCGGGCCGCGGTTCGACGAGATCGCCGCCGAACTTGCCGCGCTCAGCGCGCTGCGCGATCGTCCCGCCGGCACGATCCGGATCACCGCCGCCGAGCACCCGGCCGAAACGATCCTGTGGCCGGCCCTGGCCCGCCTGCTGCCGGACTATCCCGACATCCGGGTCGACCTGATGGTCGAGCAGGGCCTGACCGACATCGTGGGCGAGCGCTACGACGCCGGCGTCCGGCTGGGCGAACAGGTGGCGCAGGACATGGTCGCCGTGCGTATCGGCCCCGACGTGCGGATGGCCGTCGTGGGGGCGCCGGCCTACTTCGCCCTCCATCCGCCGCCAAAGACGCCGCACGACCTGACCACCCACGAGTGCATCAACCTCCGCCTCCCCACCCTGGGCGGCCTCTACGCCTGGGAGTTCGAGAAGGGCGGCCGCGAGCTGAATGTCCGCGTCGAGGGCCGCCTGACGTTCAACACCGCGCCGCTGATGGTGCGGGCGGCCGAGGCGGGGTTCGGCCTGATCTGCACGACCGAGGGCCACGTTCGCCGCGCGCTGGACGAGGGCCGTCTGGTCCGCGTGCTGGCCGACTGGTGCCCGCCGTTCCCAGGCTATCATCTGTACTACCCGAGCCGCCGCCAGCAGACGCCGGCCTTCGCGCTGCTCGTCGAGGCCTTGCGGTACCGGCCGCCGGGGTAGTTTCAGGACGGCCTTGATCCGATCGCGTCGCGGCTCAGTATCCTTCGGTGCGATCTGGGAGGGCGGTCATGGACTTCACACGGCGGGGCGCGATCGGGGCTTTCGCGGCGGCAGGCCTGGCGGGGTGTTCGAAGCCGGAGCCGGCGAAGCGCGAGGTCGCGCCAGCGGCCCTGGCGACCAGCGAGGGCCGGGCGGCCGCGCCCGGCGGCAGCATCTACTGGAAGAAGATCGGCTCGGGGCCGAAGACGCCGCTTCTGCTGCTGCACGGCGGGCCCGGGGCAGGGCACAACTACCTGGAGCCCATGGGGGCGCTGGGCGATGAGCGCCAGGTGATCCTCTACGACCAGTTGGGCTGCGGGAAGGCCGACAGCCCGGCGGACGAAAAGATCTACACGATCCAGCGGGCGGTCGACGAGGTGGACGCGGTCCGCAAGGCCCTGGGCCTGGAGAAGATCGTGCTGTTCGGCAACTCCTGGGGGGCGATGCTGGCCATCGAGTACCTGTGCCAGGCGCGTGGCGCGGGCGTGGAGAAGCTGGTGCTGAGCGGGGCGCTGGCCAGCGTGCCGCAGGCCACGGCCGGAATGCAGCGCCTGATCGCCGCCCTGCCGGACGGCAAGGGCCAGCGGCTGCACGAACTGGAGGCCGCGCACCAGGAGGCGAGCCCGGAGTACCAGGAGATCGTCAAGCTGTTCTACGACACCCACCTGTGCCGCACAGACCCGACGGGCAAGTTCGCCGAGAGCGGCGAGATCGTCGCCAAGTCGATCGCCTACCGGGTGATGAACGGACCCAACGAATTTACCATCACCGGGGTGATCCGGGACTGGGACCGCCGCAAGGACCTGGGGAAGATCACCCTGCCGACGCTGATCACCACCGGCGAATTCGACGAGGTCACGCTGGACTGCCACGAGACCATCCGCGACGGGATCAAGGGCGCGCGCCTGGACGTGATGAGGGGCTGCAGCCACGCCACCATGGACGAGAAGCCGTCGGACTATAACGCCCTCGTTCGCGGCTTTATTACCTAAAGATCATGCGGTTGTGACGTAAGGTCATCGTTGCCACGCCCACCCGTCGGGATACCGTCGCTTCAAACAAGAACGGTATCGGGAGGACGAATGTGGCGGTTGCTGACAGTGTCGTAGGGTCGGGCCCCCTCGTGGGCGCGGCGCCTGGGGTCGCTGGCGAGCTCAAGCCCGGCGTCCCGGTGAAGATCCTCTACGCCTTCGGCCAGGCCATCGAGTCCGGCTACCTGGTCGTCGCCGGCTTCGTCTTCTTCTACTACACCGCCGTGCTCGGCCTCTCGGGCACTGCCGTCGGCGTGGCGCTGGGCCTCAGCATGTGCCTGGACGCGGTGATGGACCCGCTGATCGGGTCGATCTCGGACAATGTGCGTTCGCGGTGGGGCCGCCGGCTGCCGATGATGCTGCTGGGCGCCCCGCTGACCGGGCTGGCGCTCTGGATGCTGTTCTCGCCGCCGCTCGGCCTGCAGCCGCTGATCCTGTTCGTCTGGCTGGTGGCGGCGAAGATGTCGCTGCGCGGCGTCGCCTCGGTGTTCAACCTGCCCTACGCGGCGCTGGGGGCCGAGATGGCCAGCGGCTACGGTGAGCGGGCCAGCGTGGCGGCCTACCGCGGCTTCTTCGGCGTGTTCATCAGCTTCATCATGGTGATCCTGGCCTATTCGGTGTTCTTCGCGGGGCAGGGCGGGCTGCAGATCCGCGAGCGCTATCCGGTGTTCGGCCGTGACATGGGCTTGCTGCTGTTCGCCTGCGCCGCGCTGTGCATGGCCGGTGTCTGGCGCTACTCGCGACGCCTGCCGCAGCCCACCTCGGCGCGCGCGCCGATGCTGAGCGGGCTGCTGCGCGAGCTGTCCGAGGTGTTCCGCAACGGCTCGTTCCGGGCGCTGTTCCTCTCGGCGCTGGCGTTCTGGACCCTGGCGGGCATCAACGGCGCGCTCAACAACCACGCCTACATCTTCGTCTGGAAGCTGCAGCCGCAGCAGATCCAGTTCGTCGCCATGTCGTTCTATTTCGCGATCATGGCGGGGGTGCCGGTCGCCCGCTTCGTGCTGGGACACATCGAGAAGAAGACCTCGGTGATCATCGGCTTGGCGATCGTGATCACCACCATGATCGTGATCCATGGCTTGCGGGCGCTGGGCGTCATCGCGCCGACCGGCGATACCGCCATGTGGATGCTGATCGTCAACGTGGCGATCAGCGGCTTCGGCATCTCGTTCCTGGTCGTGGCCTATCCGGCGATGATGGCCGATGCCGCCGACGAGCATGAGATGCTGTTCGGCGCCCGGCGCGAGGGGCTCTATTTCGCGGGCCTGGGTTTCGCGTCGAAGGCCGCCGCCGGCCTGGGCCAGATGGCCGCAGGCTTCGCCCTGGACGCGCTGCACTTCCCGAAGGCGGCGGGCATGGCGGCGCACGCCGTGGTGCCGGAACACACCCTGCGGCTGCTGATCCTGGCCTGGGGGCCGTTCGCGGCGCTGTTCGGGATCGGCTCGGCCGTCGCCATGCTGGGCTACCACCTGACCCGCGAGCGCCACAGCGAGATCGCCGCGCGGCTGAAGATCAAGCGCGCTGACGACGTGGCCGCCGGGCGAAGCTCCTGAAGGAGCGGACCAATCCTGCGGGAGGAATGATGTGGCTGTCGCCGAGAACCTGACGGGGGTGGTCGACACCCCCCGCAACGCCGACGACCGGAAGACGCCGGGGACGGTGAAATTCTCCTACAGCCTGGGGCAGGCGGTGGAGTCCGGCTACGTCGCCATCGCCGGGTATGTCTTCTTCTACTACACGGCCGTGCTGGGCCTCTCGGGCAGCCTGGTGGGCGTGGCGCTGGCCGTCGCCATGTGCGTGGACGCCGCCGGCGATCCCTTCATCGGGTCCTTCTCCGACGGGGTGCGCTCGCGTTTGGGGCGCAGGCTGCCGCTCATGCTGTTGGGGGCTCCCCTGACGCTTCTGACGATGGGTCTCCTGTTCGCCCCGCCGTCGGGCCTGTCGCCCTTCCTGCTGTTCGGCTGGCTGGTGCTCACCAAGATCGGCGTCCGCTTCTTCGCCTCTGTGTTCAACATTCCCTACTTCGCCCTGGGGGGCGAGCTGTCGGACGGCTACGTGGAGCGGGCCCAGATCGTGGCCATCCGCCTGTTCGCCGGGATCGTGGTCACCATCCTGATCACGGCAATGGCGTATTCGCTGTTCTTCAACGGCCCCGGCGGGTTGCAGGATCCGGAGCGCTATCCGGCGTTCGGCTGGACCATCGCGGCGCTGGTGGCCGCGTGCGGGCTGCTCAGCTGCGCGGGTCTCTGGCGCTACGCAGCGTCGCTGCCGCAGCCGAGGACGCCCGAGCAGCCGGTGCTGGCGCGGCTGCCCGGAGAGATCGTCGAGATCTTCCGCAACCGCTCGTTCCGGACGCTGTTCACGTCAATTCTGATCTTCTCCAGCGCCGTCGGCGTGAGCGCCGCGCTCAACAACCACGTCTACGTCTTCGTCTGGAAGCTGCGGCCCGCGACGATGCAGTTCCTGGCCTACGCTCTGCTGATCGGCATCCTCGTGGGCATTCCGGCCACCCCGCCGCTGCTCAAGCGGCTTGAGAAGAAGACGGTGGTGCTACTGGGCTTCACGACGGTGATTGCGACCTGGCTGATCATGCCGCCGCTCCGGGCGCTGGGCATCTACGCGCCGACCGGCGACGCGGCGCTTCCGACGTTGCTCGGCACGATCTTCGTGATGGGCCTCGGCAGCGGCCTGGTCCTGATCGCCTATCCCTCGATGATGGCCGACGCGGCCGACGAGCACGAGCAGCTGTTCGGGGCCCGGCGCGAGGGCCTCTATTTCGCGGGGCTGGGCTTCGCCGGCAAGGCGGCCGTCGGGATCGGCACCATGATCGGGGGCTTCACCCTCGACCTCCTGCATTTCCCGCGCGAGGCCGGCCGCCAGGTCGGCGCGGTGGTGCCCGAGCATGTGCTGAGCAGCCTCGTCGTGGCCTGGATGCCGGTGCCGGCCGTGCTGTGCGTGATCGGGGCGCTGATATTCCTGCCCTACGGCATCACGCGCCGGCGGCACGACGAGATCGCCGCCGCGCTCAAGATCAAACGCGCCGCGGACGTGGCGGCAGGACACAGTTCCTGAACAAGTCCGCGGCAGCGGCGCAGATGGGAGGATCGACGGTGGCGGTTGCGGAGACTCTGACGGGCGGCCCGGCGCCGATGGCGGGCGAGCTGAGGCCGCCGTTGAGGGTCAAGCTGGCCTACTGCTTCGGCCAGGTGGTTGAGAGCAGCTACCTCACCAGCAACACCTTCATCTTCTTCTACTACACCGCCGTGCTCGGCCTTTCCGGCAGCATGGTCGGCCTCGCGGTGGCGATCAGCATGTGCATCGACGCCGCCCTCGACCCCCTGATCGGGTCATGGTCGGACAGCGTGCGTTCGCGCTTCGGCCGCCGGGTGCCGGTCATGCTGGTGGGCGCGCCGCTCACCTTCCTGACGATGGGACTGCTGTTCACGCCGCCGGAGAACCTGCCGGTCTGGGGCCTGTTCGCGTGGCTGACGGTGCTCAAGATGTCGGTCCGCGCCTTCGCGTCGATGTACAACATCCCGTTCTTCGCCCTGGGCGGCGAGATGGCGACCGGCTACGGCGAGCGGACCCGGATCGTCGCCTACCGCCTTCTGGCCGGGATCATCACCAGCGTCACCGTCACCTTCTTCGCCTATTCGGTCTTCTTCGCCGGCGAGGGCGGCCTGCAACGGCCGGAGAACTACGCCGCCTTCGGCTGGACCATCGCCGGGCTCGTGCTGGTGGGCGGGCTGCTCTGCTGCCTCGGCGTCGGGCGCTTCGCGGCCTCCCTGCCGCAGCCGCTGACGCCGGCGAAGGGCGTGCTCGGCCGGCTGCCCGGTGAGCTGGCCGAGATCTTCCGCAACCGCTCGTTCCTGACCCTGTTCTTCTCGCTGTTCCTGTTCGCCAGCGCCTACGGCGCGCACTCGGCGCTCAACAACCACATCTACGTCTTCGTCTGGAAGCTGCGGCCCGAGACGATGCAGATCCTGGGCTACACGGGCCTGTTCGGGATCTTCCTGGCGACGCCGCTCACGCCGCTGCTGATGACCTGGATCGAGAAGAAGACGGCCGCGGCGATGGGCTTCCTGCTCACCATGGCGGCCTTCACGGTGCTGCCGGCGCTGCGGGCGGCAGGGGTCTACGCCCCGACCGGCAACGATGCGCTGCCGGCGCTGATCGGCACCAGCCTCGTGGTGGGCATCGGCTTCGGCATGTTCGCGGTCGCCATTCCCGCGATGATGGCCGACGCCGCCGACGAGCACGAACACCTCTTCGGCGCCCGCCGCGAAGGCCTCTACTTCTCGGGTCTGGGCTTCGGCGGCAAGGCGGCGGGCGGCATGGGCGCGCTGGTCGGCGGGCTCTCGCTGGACATCCTCCACTTTCCGCGGGAGGTCGGTCGCCAACTACATGCGGTGATCGACGAGTCGGTGCTGGCCAGCCTCGTCGTGGCCTGGGGCCTGGTGCCCGCCGTCGTCTGCCTGCTCGCGGCGCTCGCCTTCTGGCCCTACCGAATCACCCGGGCCCGCCAGGTGGAGATCGCCGCCGCCCTGAAGGTGAGCCGCGCCGCCGACGTCAGCGCCGGACGCAGCTCCTGAGGTTCACCCTCTCCACTCGTGATCGTCATGGCCGGGCTTGTCCCGGCCACCCATAGACGCCGTCGCCTCAAGGTTCGCAGCGGCGCGCGCCAGGCGCACCCTCCGGCCGCCTGCGTTTATGGGTGGCCGGGACAAGCCCGGCCATGACGTCCTGAGGTTGGGGCTGGACCGGTGACGCGCTGAACGGCGTTCCGCCTAGTGCGGGACGTAGCTCCGCAGCACGTCGTCGATGATGCGCTCGAGCTGCTCCAGGGTGCCGCACTGCTTGGCCACGTGGCAGAAGCGGGCGTAGCGGTGCATGACGCTGTCGCCCTGGGCCCAGTAGCTCTCGGGCTCCGGGTTCAGCCAGATCACCGCACGGCTGCGGTCGTGGATCTCGCGCATCAGGTCCAGGCGCGGGTCGGCGAAGTTGGAGCGGCCGTCGCCTAGGAAGATCACCGTGGTGCGGCGGTCCAGCTTGTCCAGGTGCTGTTCCGAGAAGTCCTGCAGCGAGCGGCCATAGTCGGTCTGCTGGAAGCCGATGGTCTGCAGCACCTTGAGGATCGCGCCCTCGACGCCGTTGTCGTCGAGGATGTCGTTCACGCTGATCAGCC
>CBHTUE010000035.1:0-27288 GCA_966096115.1 uncultured Phenylobacterium sp. | reverse complement strand
CGGCCCTTCGAGGTGTCGATGACCAGCGTGTTGTCCGGATCGAGCGGCCGCCAGTCGCGAGGAGTCGGTGCAGCCGCGATGAGGGCCAGCGCCGACGCAGCAATCCCAAAGGCCCGAAGCATCTGCCTCCCCCACTTTCAACCGATGTCATGGCCGGGCTTGTCCCGGCCACACAGAAGCGCTGGCGGGGGCACGGGAGCCGGTGCGCGCGGTGCTGCGAACCTCGCCAGGTCCGTGGCTCTGGGTGGCCGGGACAAGCCCGGCCACGACGTCGGAGGGGGTGGCTCCTCAGTACTTCCGGCAGAGCAGGTCGCGCAGGACGGTGGAGCGGCCGATGAACTGGCCCTCCGGCCCCACGGCCTGGCTGGCGCGCTCGGAGGAGTCGTACCAGACTGCCTGGCCCAGGCCCAGGCCCTGGCGCTGGCAGTAGCCGTCGGCGCCGCGGTCGCCGGCGGCCACGTCGACCCCACCGATCGTTGGGCGCGGGAAGTAGACCGTTCGGGTCCCCTCGATGCCGCGCGGGTCGCGGCCGGGCGGCGGATAGCCGGGACCTGGGCCCGGGCCGGGATAGCCGCCCCCGCCGCCCGGCCGGAACGCCGGCTCCAGGGACGAGATCTGGCCGAACAGCTGGTAGGTCGTCAGGTCCGGCACTGGGCCGGAGATCTCCTGGCAGCGGCCCCGGAACGCGTCGTGCTCACAGACCCGCCAGCGGCCCTCGAAGCGGGCGCTCTGCGCGCGGTCGTTGAACTTCCAGCGGCCCAGGTCCGGCGTCGACTGGGTGATCGTCACCGATCGGCCCTGGAAGTTTGGCAGCTCGTACAACGTGGCCACGCCCGGCCCGCGCTGGGCCTGAGCGGCGCCGGCGATCGCCAGGGCGGCGAGTGCGGTCAGGGCGAAGGTCTTGGTCATGGGGCTGCTCCTCAGTCACCGCCAGTGAAGCTTGCGCGGGATGAACCGTGGCTGAAGCCTATTGTCTCCGGCGTGGAGATAATCTTGTCCGACGAGTGATCTTTGTCGCCGATATGGAACGCTTATCTTCCCCCTCGAAAGCGGCGCCCAATGCGCCCGTGGGAGAACAATCATGATCGAGCGCAGACCGTTCGACGGACTCGGTGGAGCCGACCATGGCTGGCTGAAGGCCCGCCACCATTTCTCGTTCGCCAACTACTACGACCCGAAGAAGATGGGCTGGGGTCCGATCCGGGTGTGGAACGACGACGAGATCGCCCCCAACTCCGGCTTCCCGCCGCATCCGCACGCCGACATGGAGATCGTCACCTACGTCCGGCAGGGCGCGATCACCCATAAGGACAGCCTGGGCAACGAAGGCCGCACCGAGGCCGGCGACGTGCAGGTGATGAGCGCCGGGTCCGGCATCCGCCACGCGGAGTACAACCTGGAGCCCGGGACCACGACGCTGTTCCAGATCTGGATCGAGCCGTCCACGAAGGGCGGCAACCCCAGCTGGGGCGCGCGGCCCTTCCCGAAGGGCGATCGGGCCGGGAAGTTCGTGACCCTGGCCAGCGGCATTGACGGCGACGCCGACGCCCTGCCCATCCGCACCGACGCGCGGGTGGCCGGCGCCACGCTCAAGGCCGGCGAGACCACCGAGTACGCGCTCGGCAAGGGCCGCCACGCTTACCTCGTGCCCGCGGTGGGGGCGGTGGAGGTGAATGGGGTCCGCCTCGCGACCCGAGACGGCGCGGCGGTCAGCGACGAGGAGGTCCTGCGAGTCACGGCCCTGGAGGACGCCGAAGTCGTCCTGGTGGACGCCGCCTAGATACAGATACGAAGAGGGCCCGCGGCTGGGGGCGGCCGCGGGCCCATTCGCACATCCGCTTACCGCTGGGGAGGCTAGCGGGCGGCGAGGGACTGCGTGGCTTGTTCCAGCCGGGCCGCGCGGATCACCGCCACCTTGTCATTCAGCTCGGCCTTGACCGCGACACGGCACTTGGCGCGGGCGTTCAGCGAGTAGACGTCGCCGCAGTAGCGGCTGGCGGCGATCTGGGCGCGGGTCTTGAAGGTGGCCATGCCCTCGGGGCTCAGCAGGTTGATGTCGCCGACCCGGACGCTGGTCTGGGCAAAGGCGGCGGCCGGGAGCGCGGCGATGGGAAGCGCGGCGAGCGCCAGCATGGCGACACCGGAGATCTTGGCGGCGTAGTTGGTCATGGGCGTCATTCCCTTTGGGCGGCGGACTTGGGGGAGGCGTCCGCCGACGAGGGAACGAATACTTCAGAGCCTCGACACACTCCCGTGAATAGGGAGTAATGACATCGAATTAAGATGATTACAGGCGCTTAATACTTGGCGCGCGCCGGCCCGTCGTCGGGCTCAGTGGATCCGGGTCGGCTCCACGATGATCTCGTGCCAGTCGCCGTCGGCGTCGCAGACCAGCACGGGCCACGGCTGCTCGATCAGGCGCATCCACTCGCCCGCGGCCGCCAGGGCCTCGTCGCGGCTGTCATAGGCCCCGAGGTCGCCGCAGTCGGCGTCCTGCAGGCGCCACGCGCCACGTGTCTCGCGAACGGTGAAGTCGAACATATCCTTGAAGAGTCCTGGGATCGCGGAATCCGGATGCGATTGGACCCCTGGCTGGGGCGGCCAGGGGTCCGTTCGCACGTTCCGCTATTTCGAAGGGAGAGCTTAGCGGGCGGCGAAAGTCTGGCTGGCTTGCTCGAGCTGGGCGGTGCGGAGCACCGACAGCTTTTCGCTGAGCTCAGCCTTCACGCCGACGCGGCAGGTGGCGCGGCCGGCGACCGTACGTTCGGGGAGGCAGTACTTGCGGCCGGCGGCATCGGCGCGCTGGTTGAATTCGGACACGCCCTGGGGGGAGAGCAGGTTGATGTCCGACACCTTGACCACGGTCTGGGCGTGGGCGGCGGTGGCCAGCGCGGCGATCGGGAGAGCGGCAAGCACCAGGGAGGCGATGCCGGAAATCTTGGAAGCGTAGTCGGTCATGTTCGTTGCCCTCGAAGCGGTTGTGCTTCCGACGGTGTTGTCCGCCGGCAAGGAAACGAATACTTCGGATCGTCGATTAATTCCCGTGAATAGGGAGTAATGACACCGATTTAAGATAATTACAGGCGCTTAATACTTTAACAGAGCGTAATGCGCGCGAATTCCCTCCCCTGGGGAGGGGGGCGACCCCGGACTTGTTCCGGGGGAGACGGGTGGGGAAGTTACGATCCTCCCTGACCTCACAGATCCGGCCCACACTTCCCCACCCTGGCCGCTGCGCGGCCTGTCCCTCCCCTCGGAGGGGAGGGAATCGTTCGGTGCGGGACAGCCCGGCCACGACCTTCAGATTGAGCTGGGAGGCGCGCGCTCAGTGCAGCGCCGTCGGTTCGACGAGGGTCTCGCGCCACTCGCCGTCGGAGTCGCAGGTCAGGACCGGCCAGGGTTGTTCGATCAGGCGCAGCCAGTCGCCCGCCGCGGCCATGGCCTCGTCATGGGTCTCATAGGCGCCCAGCTCGCCGCATTCCGCGTCCTGCAGGACCCAGAAGCCGCTTTTCGCACGCACGGTGAAGTCGAACATCTACGCAGTCCTCAACTCCCGCGCACTGTCGCGTAGTTTGGTTTCCCAATCACGAAGACCCCTGGTCGCAGCCCTGCGGCGCGTCCGCGCAGGCATTGCGGAACCGCCGGCAAGCTCGAAGCGTTGCTGTTGCGGTTGGATGGGGAGGACCGCCGGGTGTGGATGACGAAGCGCGAACTCCGCGACATTCAGCCGATGTTCAACTAGACCTTGCTGGATGAGCGGATGCCCAACGACACTTCCCTGCCCGGTGCTGGAGTTCTTGCGATGAGCGCCCCTGCGAACCTGCAAGGCCTGCGCGTCCTGGTCGTCGAGGACGAGATGATGGTCTCCATGCTGATCGAGGACATGCTGACCGACCTCGGCTGCACGGTGGTCGGTCCGGCCTCGCGGCTGGACGAAGCCATCGAGCTGGCGAACACGGCCGAACTGGACTGCGCGGTCCTGGACGTGAACCTGGGCGGGCAGCCGATCTTCCCGCTGGCGGACCTGCTCCGGGAAAAGGGCGCCCCATTCGCCTTCGCCACCGGCTATGGCGACGCGGGACTGCGCGATGTCGATCGGGGTTCGCCCGTGCTGCAGAAGCCGTTCCGCGAGGGCGACCTGGCCCGGGTGCTGGGCGAGCTGCGGGCCCGCGGCGGCTAGATCCTAGAGGTAGGCGAGCGCGTGACCGGCCCAGCTGCTGAACAGCAAGCTCAGCGAACCCACCAACGCTGCCACTGAGAGCAGGATCTTCACGGCTTCGGTCTCCTCGCGAACGCCAATAGCAGCGTTACGCTCGCAGATAGTGTTAAGCTTCGGTCAGAAACAGACCCGTTTGCGCATAGGTGTTCTGCGCAAATGGAATGAGCCGCCTCTCCCCCGACGCGAAGCGCGAGGGGGAGGAGCCGTCAGAGCCCCTTCGCCATCAGCCCGGCCAGCAGCTTGTCCGGCGTGATCGGGTAGTCGCGGATACGCACGCCGCAGGCGTTGTAGACCGCGTTGGCCACCGCGGCCCCGGCGCCGGAGTTGCCCAGCTCACCAACGCCCTTGATGCCCATCGGGTTGGCCTTGTCGTCCACCTCGTCCAGCATGATCGCCTCGACCTCGCCGATGTCGGCCTGCACCGGCACCAGGTAGCTCGCTAGGTCCTGGTTCAGCAGCGAGCCGTAGCGGACGTCCACCGGGTTGGTCTCGGTCAGCGCCGAAGCCGCGCCCCAGATCATGCCGCCGGTCAGTTGGCTACGCGCGGTCTTGGCGTTGAGGATGCGGCCGGCGGCGAACACGCCCAGCATGCGGCGCACGCGCACCTCGCCGGTGACCGGATCGACGCCAACCTCCACGAAGTGGCTGCCGTAGGTCTGGGTGCTCCATTCGCGCGCGTCCTGCGCCGGACGAATCTCGCCCTCCACCGTAAGGCCCTGCGGCGCGGCGCGGCGGATCAGGTCGGACAGGGTCTCCGAACGGTTGGAGAGGGCGATCACGCCGTCCTGGAAGGTCACGTCTTCCGGCGCGCCGGTGTGCAGCGGCGAGCCGGGATCCCCCGTCGCAAGTTCGGCGATGGCTTTCCGCAGGTTCATGCCGGCCATCAGCGCGGCCGAGCCGGCGGTGGCGGCGCCGAACTGCCCACCCGACCCCGGCGCCGGCGGCAGCTCGCTGTCGCCGATCTCGACCCGCACCTGGCCCAGCGGCACGCCCAGGGTCTCGGCGGCGATCTGCGCCAGCACCGTGTAGGTGCCGGTGCCGATGTCGGTCATCCCCTGGCGCACCACGATCGTGCCGTCCGGCTCGACGGTGAAGCTGCACTTGGCCGGCAGCAGGAAGTTGCCGCGGATTGCCGCGGCCATGCCCATGCCCACCAGCCAGCGGCCGTCGCGCACCTGGCCCGGCGTCGGCAGACGACGATCCCAGCCAAACAGCTGCGCGCCCTCCTTCAGGCAGCGCACCAGCTGGCGCATGGAGAACGGGCGGCCGTTCTCGGGATCCACCGCCGGCTCGTTCCGGATCCGCAGGTCCACGGGGTCGAGGCCCAGCTGCTCGGCCAGCTCGTCCATGGCGCATTCCAGGCTGAGCGTGCCGGAAGCCTCGCCCGGCGCCCGCATGGGGCCGGCGTGCGGCAGGTCCAGACGCACCAGCCGGTGGCCGGTCAGGCGGTTCGGCGCGGCGTAGAGCGCGCGGCAGAAGTTCGAGGCGTGCTCGGTGAACGACCCGTCCTTGTGGCAGTGGGTCCAGGTCATCATCGACATGGCGTCGAGCGTCCCGTCCTTCTGCGCGCCCAGCCGGACCCGCTGCACGGTCGCCGGCCGATGGATGGTGCCGTGCATCATCTGCTGGCGGGTGAAGGCCACCTTCACCGGCCGGCCCAGCGCGCGGGCCGCCAGCGCCGCCAGCGGCAGGTCGTCGTAGATGCTGCCCTTCCCGCCGAAACCGCCGCCGATGTAGCGGGTCAGCAGGTGCACGTCGTCGCGGCCGATCCCCAGCGTCTCGGCCAGGCCGTGCTGCGCCGGCTTCACCATCTGGATCGAGGTGTGGGCGATGCACTTGTCGCCTTCCCACCAGGCGGTCGTCGCGCAGGGCTCCATCTGGCAGTGGTTCTGGATCGGCGTGGTCCAGGTCTCGTCGACCTGCACCGGTGCGTCGCCGAAGCCGCGCACGAAGTCGCCGATCTCGACGTCCTGCTCGCCGGGCGGCTGCACCGCATCGCCGAGGCGGGCGGCGAAGTCCACGTCGGGCGTCTCGGCCGCATAGCACATCGTGACCAGGTTCGCGGCGGCGACGGCGTTCTCCAGCGTGTCGGCGACCACGAAGGCCACTGGCTGGCCGAAATAGGCGACGCGGTCGTTCTCCAGCACCGGGGTCGAGCCCTGGGTGCTGCGCGGATGGGCCTTGGTGCCCCGCGGCGGCTGGGCCGGGACGTTCAGGTGGGTCCAGACGGCCAGCACGCCGGGCGAGGCCACGGCCGCGGCGGTGTCCGCCCCGGTGACGCGGCCGGTGGCGATCTCGGCGCCGATCATCACGCCGTAGGCCGGCGGCGACGGCGGCTGCACCTCGTAGGCGTAGGGCGCCGTGCCGGTGACCTTCAGCGGGCCCTCGTAGCGGTCGACCGCCTTGCCGATGAGGCCGGTGCGGTTGGTGGTGACGGGATTGGGCGCGGCCCAGTCGTGGACGGAGGTCATTGGCCCCTACCCCCCTTCTTGTCTTTGGCGGCGTCGGTGATGGCGGCGGCGGCCAGGCGGGCCACCAGCGGAACCTTGAAGTCGTTGCGGCCGAGCGGGCTGGCGCCCTCCAGCTCCCGGGCGATCGCCTCGGCGGGCGAGGCGCCCGACGCGAGCGCGGCTTCTGCGGCGGCCGCGCGCCACGGCTTATGCGCCACCATGCCCAGCGCCACTTGGCCGCCGGCCACCGCCACGCTGGCCAGGCCGCCGGCGTAGGAGGCGCGGTCGCGGACCTTGCGATAGGTCTGACCGCCCACGGGCGGCGGCGGCAGGACCACCGCGGTGATCAGCTCGCCCGGGATCATCTCGGTCTCCAGGTGCGGCGTCTCGCCGGGCAGCAGGTGCAGCTCGCCGATGGCGAACGCGCGCGGCTGGCCAGAGGGCGACAGGGCCTCGACCCGCGCGCCCAGCGCCGTCAGCGCCACGGCCATGTCCGACGGGTGGGTGGCGATGCAGGCCTTGCTGGCGCCGAAGATCGCCGCGTTGCGGTTCAGCCCCTCCAGGGCCGCGCAACCGGCGCCGGGGCGTCGCTTATTGCAGGGCTTGGTGGTGTCGTAGAAGTAGGCGCAGCGGGTGCGTTGCAGCAGGTTGCCGCCGACGCTGGCCTTGTTGCGCAGCTGCGGCGAGCCGCCCGAGACGATCGCCTCCGACAGCACCGGATAGCGGGCGCGCACCTCCGGATGGGCCGCCACCGCGCTGTTGGTCGCCGCCGCGCCGATGGACAGCCCGCCCTCCGGCGTCGGCGTGATACCTGCCATCGGCAGGCGGCCGACGTCGATCAGGTGCGTCGGCGCCTCGATGTCCAGCTTCATCAGGTCCAGCAGGTTGGTGCCGCCGGAGATGAACTTCGCCCCCGGCGTCAGCGCTGCGGTCTTCACCGCGGCCTCGGCGCTGGTCGCCCGCTCGTATGTAAAGGGCCTCACGCCATCGCCTCATGCGCCTGCTTGATGGCCTCGATGATCTGCGGATAGGCCGTGCAGCGGCAGATGTTCCCGCTCATCCGCTCGCGGAACTCGGCCTCGGAGAACGCGGGCCTGGCGCCCGGCGCCGTCTCCTGGCTGGGGATCCCGTCCTCCAGCTCCTTCAGCATCCCCAGCGTCGAGCAGATCTGGCCCGGGGTGCAGTAGCCGCACTGGAAGGCGTCCTGGTTCAGGAACGCCACCTGCACCGGGTGCGGCTTCTCCGGCGTGCCGACGCCCTCGATGGAGACGACCTCGTCGCCGTCGTGCATCACCGCCAGGCTCAGGCACGAATTGATCCGCACGCCGTTCACCAGCACCGTGCACGCCCCGCACTGGCCGTGGTCACAGCCCTTCTTGGCCCCGGTCAGCTTCAGCGTCTCGCGCAGCATGTCGAGCAGCGTCGTGCGCGGATCGAGGTCGAGCGACCGCGCCTCGCCGTTGACGGTGATGGTTGCCTGCAACCCGTCCCTCCCATAACACCGGCCGCACAGCTGGCGGCTCTTCGATAGTAGTGTGCGCCCTAGCCCTCGCCGGGCGCCAGCGCCTTCACCGAAAGCGCATGGACCGGGCCGGCCAGCTCGTCGGCCAGGGCGTGGTAGACCATCCGCTGGCGGGCCACCTTGTTCGTCCCCGCGAACGCCGGGGCCTCGATGGTCACGTTGAAGTGGCTTTCCCCGCCCTCGCGTGCGCCGGCGTGGCCGGAGTGTCTGGCGGAGTCGTCGACGATCTCGAGCCGCGTGGGCTGGAAGGCCGCCTGGAGTTTGTCTTGAATGGCGTCAAGTGTAGCGCCCATCGGCGTGCTCTTCAATTCTTGTACGGAAGTTTCTCCCCCCCATACTTGGGCCATGCCCGGCGCGTTTCAATACAAGCCCAAATTCGTCGACATCCGCGTGCGCCCGCCGTCGGAGAAGGACGAGTCCGAGCACGACGTGAACGCCCTGAAGCCGGGCGAGCGGGCGTGCGACCATCCCGGCTGCCGGTCGGTCGCGACGGCCCGCGCGCCCAAGGCGCGCGACATGCTGCACGAGCACTATTGGTTCTGCCAGCCGCACGCGGCCGAGTACAATCGCAACTGGAACTTCTTCGCGGGCCTCAGCGACGCCGAGGTCCGCCGCCGCCAGACCGAAGAGCTGATGACCGGCGGCCGTCCCACCTGGGACATGAAGGCCGGCCGCATGAGCCGCGAGGCCGCCGCCTTCGCCAACAAGTTCGGCAAGGGCCAGGGCTACCGCGACCCCTTCGGCATGTTCGGCGGCGCCGGGCAGCAGGCGCCGCACGCGGACAGCCGCAAGCTGGGCAAGATCGAACGCAACGCGCTGGCCGACCTGGACCTGGACGAGAACGCCGACGGGCCGAAGATCCGCGCCCGCTACACCGAACTGGTCCGCCGCCTGCACCCCGACGCCAACAACGGCGACCGCTCCGGCGAGAACCGCCTGCAGCGCGTGATCCGTTCGTACCAGTCGCTGCGCAAGGCCGGGATGGTCTAGGGCGGGTTCACGTCCAGCCACGCCTGTGTCGGCGGCGCAGCCAATGAAACCGCAGAGAGCGCAGAGGAGTCCGCAGAGAACGCGGAGACGCCGTGCCCTCTGCGACCTCTGCGCGATCTCTGCGACCTCTGCGGTTAGATAGGACGGCGCCTCCGCGCCGACCGTGTCATCGACCGCCTACGGCGCCAGGTGCGCCGCTGTCAGTTCCGCGCGGGCGGCCTCCAGTTCGGCCTGGAAGGCCGGCTTGGTCATCAGGCGATCGACCAGCACATTGCCCAGCACCTGGCCGGCGTCGACGTCGGCGCGGTAGTGGACGCCGCAGTAGAGGCGGCTCTCGGCGTAGTCCGACGCCCGCGCCAGGATCACCTGGGCGTTGCCGGGGATCAGGTTGGCCAGCACCGCGGCGGCGGCGTAGCCCATGGTGGCGTGGCCCGAGGGATAGCTGTTCTTGCGGTCGTGGCCGTCGTCGCAGACGTCGAGGGCGGTGTCGTTCAGGAATGGCCGCTCGCGTTCGAACAGCCCCTTCGCCCGCTTGGCCGCGACGCTGTCCTCGTTGCGCAGGTCGGCGAACAGTTTGGCCGTCGCCGGGAACCGCTTCAGGTCGAAGGCCGGCCCCAGGACGTCGGCGATCGAGGTGACGTCCTCGACCTCGTCGTCGTGCCTGGCCTGCGCCAGGCGCTCCGGCGTCCGGGCCGCGGCCAGGCGATGCAGTTCGGCCCGACCCTCGACCGCGGCCGGCGCGTCGTCCTTCGGCGGCGGCGGCAGGATCAGCGCCGGGTCCAGGTCGGCCGGCTGCAGGAACCGCGACTGCGCCTGCGCGCCGGTCGCCGCAAGCACACCGGCCAGCGCCAGCCAGATCATCCGGGCCATCAGAAGTTCACCCGCGCGGAGACCTGCACGCTGCGTTCGGGCTGGTAGTAGTACTGGTCGGTGGCGCTCAGCGTGTTGAACGCCTTGCCGCCCTGGCTGATCTTGGTCAGGCGCTTGGAGTCGAAGAGGTTGTACACCGCCGCCTCCAACCGCCAGCGCTCCAGGTTGTAGACCACCGTCAGGTCGACCTGGTGGTAGGGCGAAACCCGGAAGTTGGACGGCTCGCCCTCCGCGCCCCATTGCTCGCCGACGTACTTGTCGGTGGCCGAGAACGACCATTGGCCGGGCTTCCAGATCAGGCCCAGGGCGGCGGTCGACTTCGGCGCGTTGGCGATCTGCTTGCCGCCGGTGATGGTCACGGTCTGGCCGGCGATGGAGGTCGTGCCGCCCGAGGCCTTGGCGCTGTTCAGCGAACCGTTGGCGAAGACGAAGACGTCCGGCGTCACCTCGAACGTGGCCTGCGCCTCGACGCCTTTATATACCGCACCGCCCAGGTTGTAGAACACCGTCTCGCCGCTGGCCGGGACCGCGATCGACTGCTGCTTGTTCTTGAAGTCGATGTAGTAGACGTCGGCGTCCAGGGTGACGCGGCCGCCGTGGAAGACGGTGCCCAGCTGGTAGTTCTTGCTCTGCTGCGGCGCCAGGTCGCCGGCCCGCGGGATCTGCTGCTGCAGGGTGCTGAGCGGCGGGATCAGGAAGCCGGTGGCGTACTGGCCGTAGACCGACCAGTTCTCCATGGGCTTGTAGTTGGCGGTCAGGAAATAGAGCGTCTTGGTGAAGGTCGCCGAGCCCTTGAAGGCGGTGCCCGAGCCCTGGTTCACCGGCGTGTCGATGGACCGCTTGAAGTGGACGTACTTCAGGCCGGGCGTGATCGTCAGGTTGTCGAGCGCCTTCCATTCCAGGTCGACGAACGGCTGGTACTGGTCCCAGTCGGAGCCCTGGACGTAATTCACGTTCGAGGCGGCGCCGCGGTTGCACACCACGCCGGCCGCCAGGGTCGGGCACTTCTCGCGCAGGTCTGGGCCGTTGTTGAACAGGTCGTAGTCGTAGCGGCTGCGCTTGGTCTTCGAGGTCTCGACCAGCACCCCGGCCCTCACCACCCCGAACGGCAGGTCCTGGTTCACCCGCAGGATGTCGCCGTAGACATGGTAGTAGTTGAGCTTGGTGTAGCCGGGGATGTGGCCAGCCGGCAGCGTCTTGGACGGCGCCGCCGTGCCCGTGGTGTCCAGCGCCGAGAGCGTGTGGTTCGAGTAGTAGTAGGTGTAGCTCGTGTTCTCCACGTGGGTCTGGGGCGTCAGGTCGCCGGCCACCCGCAGGTAGCTCAGGCTCGTGTGTTTCTTGACGGTGTTGTAGTCCTTGAAGAACGGCGAGGTCGGGTCGTTGTTGAGCCCGAAATCCTTCCCGAACTTCTGGATCTGCGCCAGCGTCGGGCCGAAGTTGTCGTTCTGGAAAATCGTTGTGTAGTTGTAGGTCGAGTAGAGCGTCGCGTTCCAGCTGTCGACGATCGGCACGACGACGCGGATCATGGCGTTGGCCCCTTTGGCGTCGCTCTCGGTGAGGTAGCCGTGGGTGCGCAGCGCCGACAGGTTGATCGCCGCCTTCGTCCCGTTCAGCGCGTCGATCGCGCCGGTGTTGAACTTGCCGACGCCCTGGAAGCTGGCCCAGGTCCCGGCGGTGGCGCTCAGCGTGCCGCCGCGCTCGTCCATCACCTCCGGCGAGAACAGGTTGATCGAGCCGCCGAAGTTGGCCGTGCCCAGCTGGCCCGCCTGGCCCGGCCCGCGGTCCACCACCACCGCGCCGATGGTGGCGGCGGGGAAGAACGAGGTGGAATGGTGCGTCGGGTCGTTGGTGTCCCCGAACGGGATGCCGTCGTAGGTGACGTTATACTCGCCGTCCTTGAAGCCGCGCAGGGTGGCCTTCGATTCCGAGAAGCCGGGGCCGTTCCCGGCGACGCCCGAGACGCTGGGGGCCAGCAGCACGATGGTGGTGAAGTCGCCGGTCTGCGGCACGAACTGGTCGATCGCCTCGCGGGTCAGGATGGCCTGCGGCTGGGTCGCCTCCAGCGAGGCCTTCACCGGCGCGGCGGCGGAGACCGGCGCGGTGCCGACCACCGTCAGCTCCTCGACGCGCGTGCCGTAGTCGGCCTTCTCGGGATCACCCCGGCCATCGTCGGCCGTGACGGCGGCCGCCGCGGCGGCGTCGGCGGCGACCTCGGCGGCCTGGGCCGTGGCGAGCCCCGCCGTGGCGATAACCAGACCCAGCGCGGAGCCGCAAAGCAGGCGGGCGGAAACGTTCGATCGGCGCATGGAAAACCCCCTCGGAATTGGGGGGCGAAACACCCAGTCGCGCTGAATCTAACAAGTAAAACTAATGCATCGAATATTTGAACGTTTCGCGACAGGCCGCTTTTTGAATGTTCGCGGCCTTGTAATATCTGGATATTCCCAGAGACGTCACAAAAGCTACACGTACATTGTGATTTCCCAACCTTGCGCGGACGCCGCCGGCAAGGCTTCCGGGCCCATTTCGACGGCCGCCCAGGAAATCCACATTTAGCCGGCGTCGCTGGGTTCGCGCCCCTTCCTCCTCGATGGAGGAAGGGAAGGGATGGTGGTGTACGCAGTGCGATGAGGTGAAGGTCGCGGGCCGGCGCCAAGCCGTGGGCTCTGCGTCAGCTCAGCGGCCACACCACCACCCCTTCCCCTCCTCCATCGAGGAGGAGGGACGCCAAGTTTTGCAACGCAGCTGAATGTGGACTGGTCTTAGACCCGCGCGTCGGAGCTCAGCGCGAAGCCCTCGTACCCGTTCGCCGCCACCTCGTTGCATTTGTCGCGATAGACCGGGAAGCCGCCGATGTAGGGCATGAACACGCGCGGCTTGCCCGGCACGTTGGCGCCCAGGTACCAGGAGTTGGCCAGCGGATAGACCGTGGTGTCGGCCACCTCGTTGACGTGGGCCACCCACTCCTCCTGCGCCGCCGGCGTCGCCTCGATGGCGCCGAGCTGCCGCTGGCCCATGTAGGCGATGCAGTCGCTGATCCATTCCACGTGCTGCTCGATGGCGACCGCCATGTTGCACAGCACCGAGGGGCTGCCTGGACCGGTCACGATGAACAGGTTCGGGAAGCCCGCGATCATCAGGCCCAGATAGGTCTTCGGGCCGGCCGCCCACTCCTCGGTCAGCGCCTGGTTCCCCCGGCCGCGGATGTCGATCTTGCCTAGCGCCCCCGTCATCGCGTCGAAGCCGATCGCGTAGACGATGGAGTCCACCGCGTACTCGCGCTCGGCGGTCTTCACGCCGGCCGGGGTGATCGCCACGATCGGCTCCTCACGCAGGTCGACCAGGCTGACGTTGTCGCGGTTGAAGGTGGCGTAGTAGCCGGTGTCGACGCACAGGCGCTTCGATCCGATCGGGAAGCTCTTCGGCGCCAGCTTCTCGGCCGTGGCCGGGTCCTTGACGATGCCGCGGATCTTCTCGCGCACGAACTCAGCGGCCGTCGCATTGGCGTCGACGTCCATGATCAGGTCGCTGAAGCCCCCCAGCAGCGCGAACCCACCGATCTGCCAGCGGCGCTCGTACTCGGCCTGGCGCTCCTCGGGCGTGGCCTCCAGCGCCGGCTGTTCGCCCTGCGCCACCATGCGGATGCCGAAGCCCGCCTCGCGGGCCTCCGCCCGGTACTGCGCCCGGTTGGCCGCCCAGTCGGCGACCACCGCCGGATCGCGCGGGCCGTTGTGGGCGGGCACGCTGAAGTTCGGCGTGCGCTGGAAGACGGTCACGTGGTCCGCCTGGTCGGCGATGATCGGGATCGACTGGATGGCCGAGGAGCCGGTGCCGATCACCGCCACGGTCTTGCCGGTGAAGTCGACGCCCTCCTTCGGCCAGCTGCCGGTCCGGTAGGTCGGCCCCTTGAAGCTGTCGGCGCCCTCGAAGGCGATCTCGTTGGCGACCGACAGGCAGCCGGTGGCCATGACGCAATAGCGCGCCGTGACGGTCTCGCCGCGGTCGGTCGTGACCGTCCAGCGGTTGGCCGCCTCGTCGAACCGGGCGGCCGTGACGCGCGTCTCGAACTGCAGGTCGCGCCGCAGGTCGAACCGGTCGGCGACGTGGTTCAGGTACTTGAGCAGTTCCGGCTGCGAGGCGTAGCGCTCGCTCCACACCCACTCGGCGTCGAGCTCCGGCGAGAACGAGTAGGAATACTCCTGGCTCTCGATATCCACCCGCGCGCCGGGATAGCGGTTCCAGTACCAGGTGCCGCCGACGCCGGTCCCGGCCTCGTAGACCCGGCAGTTCAGCCCCTGCTGGCGCAACCGGTGCAGCATGTAGAGGCCCGAGAACCCCGCACCCACGATCACCGCGTCGAAGGCCTGTTCGCCCGCCATGGCTTCGCTCCCATATTATCGTTTTCCGGACGATAGCCGAGAAGCGCGCCCATGGGATGCCCCGACGTGGCGTAAGCCTCGCGCTTCGCTAAAGTCGCCGCACCCCTTGAGGAGTCCGCCGATGCCGCTTCGCGTCCTGGCCCTTGCCGCAGCCGCCGTCGTGCTGACCGCGGCCGCGCCTGCGCCGAAGACGGTCGAGCTCTATGCGATGAACTGCGGCGTGATCCACGAGAAGGATGCCGACGCATACGCCGACGACGGCGCCTACAAGGGCCTGGCCCGCGACCTGATCGTCCCCTGCTACCTGCTCCGCCATCCGAAGGGCGACCTGCTCTGGGAGACGGGCCTGCCGCAGACGTTCTACGACCAGCCGGGCCACAGGGCGTTCGGCATGTTCACGGTCGAGCACCGGCTGACCGACCAGCTGAAACAGCTCGACCTCGCGCCCGGCGACATCAAATACATGTCGGTCTCGCACAGCCACTTCGACCACATCGGCAACGGCGGGCTGTTCGCGGCCTCCACCTGGATCGTCGACGCCGACGAGCGCGCCTACGCCTTCCGCACCGAACAGCGGGCCGACAAGGACGAATTCCCCCGTTACGCCGCGCTGGAGACCGCCAGGACCATCCTGATCCAGGGCGGCAAGCCCTACGACGTGTTCGGCGATAGGACGGCGGTGATCTATCCGGCGCCCGGCCACACCCCGGGGCACACCGTTTTGCTGGTGAAGCTGAAGCAGGCGGGTCCGGTGCTGCTGACCGGCGACATGTGGCACCTGGCCGAGAGCCGCGCGGCGCGCCGCGTGCCGCGGTTCAACACCGACCGCGCTCAGACGCTCAAGAGCATGGATGCGGTCGAAGCGCTGGCCGCCGACACCCACGCCCGCGTGGTGCGAGAACACGTCCCGGAAGACTTCACCGCCCTGCCGAAATTCCCCCAACCGCTACGCTGAGGACCTGAACACCATGGGCGAACTGATCAGCGGCAAACGGCGCCTGGCGCTCAGCGAGATGCAGGACCGCGCCGCGCGGGCCGCCGCGGGCCTGGCCGGCCTGGGCGTCGGCCGCGGCGACCTGATCGCGCTCTACCTGCGCAACGACTTCCCGTTCTTCGAAGCCAGCGCGGCGGCCGGCCTGCTGGGCGCCTATCCAACGCCGGTGAACTGGCACTATTCGCCCGACGAGGCGGCCTATCTGTTCGAGAACTCCGGCGCCAAGGCCATCGTCATCCACGCCGACCTGATCCCGGCCATCGCCTCGGCGATCCCGAAGGACGTGGCGGTGCTGGTCGTCGAGACGCCGCCGGAAATCCGCGAGGCCTATGGCATCGACGCCGCGGCCGCGACGCCGCCGCCAGGCGCCCTCGTCTGGGATCGCTGGCTGGAGGGCTTCGAGCCGCTGCCGCCGAGCGGGGCCGAGGCGCCCGGCACCATCATCTACACCTCCGGCACCACCGGGCGGCCGAAGGGCGTGCGCCGCTCGCCTCCGACCGCCGAGCAGGCGGCGGCGACGGGCCTGATCATCGGCCGCGCCTTCGGCTTCATCGGCTATGGCGACCCCGCCGACATCGTCACCGTCGTGACCGGCCCGATGTACCACTCCGCCCCCAACGCCTACGGCCTGTTCGGCGCCCGGGCCGGCGCGACGGTGATCCTGGAGCCGCGTTTCGATCCCGAAGAACTGCTGGCCATGATCGAGAAGCACCGGGTGACGCACCTGCACATGGTGCCGATCATGTTCCACCGGCTGCTGAAGCTGCCGGCCGAGGTGCGCGCCCGCTACGATCTGTCGTCGCTGAAGTTCGTGGTGCACGCCGCCGCCCCCTGCCCGCCGCCAACCAAGCGCGAGATGATCGAATGGTGGGGCCCGGTGATCACCGAGTACTACGGCTCGACCGAGGTCTCGGCGGTGACCTTCTGCACGTCCGAGGAGTGGCTCGCCCACCCCGGCACGGTCGGCAGGCCCTGGCCGGAGACGGACGTGAAGATCATCGACGCCGAGGGGAACGAACTGCCCGCCGGCGAGGTCGGCGAGGTGGTGGCGCGCACCCGCACGCTCAGCGACTTCACCTACCACGGCGACGACCAGAAGCGCCGTGACTCGGAGAAGGCCGGCCTGATCGCGCCCGGCGACATCGGCTACTTCGACAAGGACGGGTTCCTCTATCTCTGCGACCGGGCCAAGGACATGATCATCTCCGGCGGGGTGAACATCTATCCGGCCGAGATCGAGGCGGAGCTGCTGAAGATGCCCGGCGTCGCCGACTGCGCCGTCTTCGGCATCCCCGACGAGGAGTACGGCGAGGCAATCTGCGCGGTGGTCCAGCCGGCCCCGGAGGCCGCCATCGACGAGGCGGCCGTGAAGGCGTTCCTGCGCGGCGCCGTGGCCGGCTACAAGGTGCCCAGGCGCGTGGAGCTGGCCACCGACCTGCCCCGCGAGGACTCCGGCAAGATCTTCAAACGCAAGCTCCGCGAGCCGTTCTGGGCGGGGCTGGAGCGGCGGATTTAGGCCGCCTCGGCCTCCGACGGCATCCGCTCCGTGTCCACCGCCGACTGCATCGCCGGGGCGTAGCGGGAGCCCGCGACCGTGTCGCCGTTCACCGTGGCGTCCACCTTGGCGATGATCGCCGGCGACAGGCTGACGGCGGCCGCCGCCGCATCCTCGCGCATGTGGTCGGGGTTGGTGGTGCCGGGGATCGGGATGATGTCGTCGCCCTTGGCCAGCAGCCAGGCCAGGCAGAGCTGGGCGGTCGTGCAGCCAGCCTCCCTGGCGATCGCCGCGAACGCCGCGTAGAGCCGCAGGTTCGACGCCAGCGCCTCGCCCTGGAACCGCGGCATGCCGCGCCGGAAGTCGTTCTCTTCGAGCTTCGACGGGTCCTGCCCCTCGCCGGCCAGGAAGCCGCGGCCGACCGGCGAGAAGGCGACGAACGCCACGCCCAGCTCGCGGCAGGCGTCCAGCACCGCGATCTCGGGGTTGCGGGTCCAGGGCGAGTATTCGGTCTGCAGGGCGGTGATCGGGTGGGTCGCGTGCGCCCGGCGCAGGGTGTCGGCGGAGACTTCCGACAGGCCGATGGTGCGGATCTTCCCCGCCTTCACCAGGTCGGCCAGCGCGCCGACGCTCTCCTCGATCGGCACCTTCTTGTCCCAGCGGTGCAGGTAGTAGAGGTCGATGACGTCGGTCTTGAGCCGGCGCAGGCTGACGTCGCACAGCGCCTTGATCGTCTCCGGCCGCCCGTCGATGCCGCGCTGCGTGCCGGTCGCGTCGGTGATGCCGCACTTGGACGCCAGCGTGAACTTGCTGCGGTGCGGGCTCAGCACCTCGCCCACCAGGGTCTCGTTGTGGCCCAGGCCGTAGACCGCGGCGGTATCGAAGAAGGTGTAGCCGGCGTCCAGCGCGCCCAGCAGCACCTGCTCGGCCCGCTCGCGCGGCGGCGGGCTGCCGTAGGCGTGGCTCAGGCTCATGCACCCCAGGCCGATGGCCGAGACGTCGAACGGACCGAGGCGGCGCGTCTGCATGAGATACTCCTGAGGCTGCGGGTTGCGAAAGACGGCGCCGCCCCCGGGGCCGTCAAGTCCGGGACGTCAGGTCCGGGCCGCTAGATCGGGCCGCGGCGTGCGCAGCTCCAGGTCGCCGCCGTTCTGGATCAGGGCGTCGCCGTCGCGCAGGGTGCGATGCGGGATCTTGTTGGCCTGCATCCAGGCGGCGCAGGCGTCGGCCGCGTCGGATTCGGCATGGCCGGAGCGGTAGTGCGGCACGATGGCGGCGTCGATCAGGCCCAGCCCCTCCCAGACCACTGCCGGATCGTAGCCGTCGGCCAGGACCTGCGGATCGTCCATCAGGTCCAGGCCGCGCAGGCTGGGCGCCGCCACGCACGCGCCGGCGCTCCAGCCGCCGTAGATCAGCCGCTCGGCCCAGACCAGGCCGGGCGCCAACGCGTCGAAGCCGCTCTGCCGCATCGCGCGCCGCAGCAGGAAGGCGTTGCCGCCGGTCGCCCACACCAGCCGCGTCTGCTCCAGCTCCGCCAGCAGCACCTCGGGCCGGCGGAAATAGCTGCGCAGGTCCAGGTTGAAAGCGTCCAGGCCGTGCGCGCGGAACTCGGCGACCGGGTCGTGCACGTTGCGGCGGTACGCCTCGCGCTCGGCGGCCGGGATGAAGTCGACGGCGTTGTAGACCACTGCCGTCCGCGCGCCGGGACCCGCCATCCGGAGGAGTTCGGCGAGCCCGTCGTCCAGCCGGTGCGAGGCGAGATAGAGGCGCATGCAACCTCCTATCACGCCGGCGGGGCGCGGCCATTGCATCGCGCCGGCCTCCCGGTCAGGCTCGGTCCTTACGCCGAGGCCCCCATGATCCCGCCCACCAGACTATCCCGCCGCGCCGTCGTCCTGGCGGCCCTGGCCGCGCCAGGCGCACTTCGGGCCCAGCCGGCGCCCTGTGCGCCACCCACCGTGCTGTTCGTCTGTCCTGCGGGCACGGTGAAGAGCGCCATCGCAAGAGAAACACTGAAGCGCCGGGCGGCCGCAGCCGGCGTGCAGGTCCGTGTCGTCTCACGCGGCGTCCATCCCGAAGATCACGTCTCGCCGGCGCTGGCCGCCAATCTCCGCGCCGACGGCCTCGACCCGGCCGCCGAGCCGGCCCTTGCACTCCGGGACGCCGACGTCGCGGGCGCCGACATCGTCGTGGCCTTCGACGAAGCGGCTCAGGCGCCGGTCCTGAAGGCCGCGCGGGTGTGGGATATCCCCTCCTGGAACAGCGACTATGCGGGCGCCAAGGCCGCGCTGGCCGTCCGCACCGAAGACCTCGTCGGCGAACTTCGCGAGCGGCAGGCTCGCCCCTGCGCGCCGCGCCGATGACGGCCGGGGCGCTCAGGTCCCGCGGGCGACACCGCCTGCTGCTGGCCGTGGCGGTCATGGCCGGCCTGAGCGGGTGCGCCGCACCGGCGGCGCGGAGCCAGACAGCACCCCTGGAACTCGAGCGAACAATCGTCCTCAAGGACGTCGCCGGACGCATCGACCACCTGGCATTCGATCCGGCGCGGCGGCGACTGTTCGTGGCGGAACTGGGGAACGGAACCGTCGATGCTGTCGACCTCGACGGCGGCAAGGTCACCGTGCGGATCACCGGCCTGCATGAGCCGCAGGGCCTGGCGTTCCTGCCCGATCGGGACGAACTGGCCGTCGCCGGCGGCGGTGACGGGATCGTCCGGTTCTACCGTGGGGCGGGCCTGGGCGAGGCGGGCTCAGTGAACCTCGGCGGCGACGCCGACAACCTGCGGGTGGATCCACGGAACGGGAGGCTGCTCGCAGGCTACGGGGCCGGTGCGCTCGCGCAGATCGACCCGGCAACCCACGCGGTGGTCGCGCGGATCCCCCTGCCCGCCCATCCCGAAGGCTTCCAGGTGGACGGTGAGCGCGCCTACGTGAACGTGCCGGACGCCGGCCGCATCGCCGTGATGGACACCACGACGGGTCGCGAGATCGCCGCGTGGCGCAACACCGGCCTTGCGTTCAACTATCCGCTGGCCTCCGACCCGGGCGCCGGGATCGTCGCTGTCGGCTTCCGGGCGCCGGCGAGGCTGGCGATCTATAACGCCGCGTCCGGCGTCCGGAAACAGGTGCTCGACACCTGCGGCGACACCGACGACGTCTTCTTCGACCCGCCGCGGCGGCGTCTCTACGTGATCTGCGGCGCCGGCGGGGTGGATGTCTTCCAGGCGGGGACGGCCGGCTATGCCCGGCTCGCCCACGTCGACAGCCGTCGCGGCGCGCGGACTGGGCTGTTCGTTCCAGGTCTCGATCGACTGTTCGTAGCGGCCCGGGCGGGCCTCGGCAGCCGCGACGCGGCCATCCTCATCTTTCGTCCGAGGCCCTGATGCTCCGCTTCGTCGTTTCTGCGCTGCTCTGTCTGGCCGCCGCGCCCGCAGCCGCCGAGCGCTACCTGCTGCTGCCCGACGCGGTCTGGTCGGCGGGCGAGCCGCTTCACCCGGGCTGGGTGGTGCTGGTGGACGGCCAGAAGATCGTCGCGGTCGGCCCCAAGGCGCAGGTCTCCGCGACCGGCGCGAAGGTGGTGGCCTTGCCCCGCGCCACGCTGATCCCGGGCCTGATCGAGCTGCACTCGCACCTGCTGCTGCACCCCTACAACGAGACGCTCTGGGACGATCAGGTGCTGAAGGAGGCGCCGTTCTACCGGACCCTGCGGGCGGGACGGGACGCCGGCCGCACGCTGATGAGCGGCTTCACCACCGAGCGCGACCTGGGCACCGAGGGCGCCAGCGACGCCGACGTGTCGCTGAAGAAGGCCATCGCCGACGGGGTGATTGCGGGGCCGCGCCTGTTCGTCTCGACGCGCGCGATCGTGGCCAAGGGCGCCTACGGGCCGCGCAAGGGCTTCCGCTCCGACGTCGACCTGCCGCAGGGCGCGCAGGAGGTCTCCGGCGACGCCGAGATCGTGGCGGCCGTGCGCGAGCAGGCAGCGATGGGCGCCGACTGGATCAAGGTCTACGCCGACTACCGGATCGGGCCGGACGGCTCGACGCGGCCAGCCTTCACCCAGCACGAGCTGGAGGTCCTGGTCGCCACCGCCCACGACCTGGGCCGGCCGGTCGCCGCGCATGCCGCCGGCGACGAGGGCATCCGCCGCGCGGTGGCGGCCGGCGTCGACACCATCGAGCACGGCTACGAGGCGTCGGAGGCGACGCTGAAGCTGATGAAGGCCAAGGGCGCGGCGCTGATCCCGACGTTGGAGGCGGTGGCGGCGACCAGCGAGTACGGCAAGCGCTACACGCCGGGCGGCCCGCTGGCGCCGGGGATGGCGCAGGCGGCCGAGACGTTCCGGCTGGCGCTGAAGCTCGGCGTCACCATCGGCGCGGGCAGCGACGTCGGGGTGTTCGCGCACGGCGAAAGCTGGCGCGAACTGGACTGGATGGTGCGCGACGGCATGACCCCGACCGAGGCGCTGACGGCGGCGACCGCCACCAACGCGCGGCTGCTCGGCCAGGAGGGCAAGCTGGGTCGCATCGCCCCGGGCGCCCTGGCCGACCTGGCGGCGGTGGGGGGTGATCCCACCAGGGACATCACCGCGCTGAAGGCGGTGCGGTTCGTGATGAAGGACGGGGTGATCTACCTGGGGCCCTAGACCCGCGCCGGCCGCCACAGAGGGCCAACCGCCAGCATCAGGACGGCCACGTTGAACGCCACGTTCGAGGCGTTGCCCGAGGCGAATGACCCGGCGCTGTCCAGGCAGAACCAGGCCAGCACCCCGGCCAGCACCGCGCGGCGCACAGCCTCCGGCGCAGCGTCGTAGACGGCGCCCGAAAGACACCACAGCGTCACGCCCCAGCCTGTCAGGAAGCCGCCCGTCAGCGCCGACAGGAACCGCGTATCGGGCGAGGCCCAGGTCGTAGCCCCGTCGACCGGCCAGCTCAGCAGGTCGAGGGTCAGCCGCGCGGGCTCCAGCGTGGGGACCATCGCGCCCAGGAAGAACACCGGGCCGAAGGAGCCCACGACCACCGCGGTGATCTTGATCCAACGCTTGTGGAGCGCGCGCGACATGAGCCTTCCCCGAAAACGGTCAGCGCGCTTGTTAGGCCGCCCGGCCGCGGCGGAACAATTACCTGCGAGGTAGGGGCGCGCTACGCCGCCTTCGCCCAGGCCGCCTCGAACCACGGGACCAGGCGCCGGATCGCCTCCTCCACCTGCGGGGTCGAGACCGCGAAGCTGATGCGGATGAAGCGGCGCCCGTCGACCGGGTCGAAGTCGATGCCGGGCGCCGTGGCGACGCCGGTGTCGGTCAGCAGCTGCTTGCAGAAGGCCAGGCTGTCGTCGGTCAGTCGGCCGACGTCGGCGTAGACGTAGAACGCGCCGTCGGGCGGGGCGATGGTCTCCAGGCCCATCCGCGGCAAGGCCGCCAGCACCAGTTCGCGGTTCCGGCGGTAGGTGGCGAGGTGGCCCTCCAGCTCGTCCTTGCAGTCCATGGCGACCAGGGCGGCGTGCTGCGCCAGCGACGGTGCGGTCAGGAACAGGGCGCCCATGTAGGCCACGGCGCGCGACGCCTCGGCCTTCGGCACGATCAGCCAGCCCAGCCGCCAGCCGGCCATCGAGAAGTACTTGGAGAAGCTGCTCACGACGATGGCGTCGGGCGAGAACTCCAGCATCGAGCGCGTCGGCTCTCCGTAGGTCAGGCCATGGTAGATCTCGTCGGAGACGATGCGGATGTTCCGCGCCCGGCAGACCTCGGCGATCGCCTTCAGTTCCGCCGCTGGGATGATGGTGCCGGTCGGGTTGGCGGGGCTGGCCAGGATGACGCCGGCTGGCGCCGGGTCGAGGGCGGCGAGCGTCGCGGCGGTGAGCTGGAATCGCGTCTTCGGACCGCAGGCGATCTCCAGCGGGACCAGGTTCAGCGCCTTGGCGGTGTTGCGGTAAGCCACGTAGCCGGGCCGGGCCATGGCGATCACGTCCCCCGGCTGGAAGGTGGCCGACAGCGCCAGCACCAACGCCGGCGAGGCGCCGCAGGTGAGCGTGATCTGACTGGGCGCCACCTCGACCCCGTAGGTCTCGGCGTAGTGGCGGCACAGGCGGGCCTTCAGGGGTCCACTCTCCCAGTAGCCCATGCCGTCGGTGTCCAGCACCGCATGCGCCGCGGCGATCGCCGCCTTCGGCGCGCCGGTCGAGGGCTGGCCGAACTCCATGTGCAGGATCTCGCGCCCCTCGGCCTTCAGCCGGTGCGCCAGGCCGCTGATCGAGATGGCATGGAAGGGGTCGATCTTCGCCGTCATGACGCCGGGATACATGGATGGGCGGCGATGTCCACGCCAGACCGGCCGCGGTGGCCCGCTCTTGACCGGCGGCGCGACCAACGCGAAGTCGGATGCGACGAGGGGAAACAACACCGTGGCTTCGACAGACACCGGCGTGATCGCCGCCAAAGGGGGCAGCGCCTCGATCCGCCGCATCCTGTCCGCGAGCTGGATCGGCACGGCGGTCGAGACCTACGACTTCTACATCTACGGCACCGCCGCCTCGCTGGTGTTCGGGCCGCTGTTCTTCCCAGCCGCCTCGCCGTCGGCGCAACTGCTCTCCGCCTATGCGACGTTCGCGGTGGCGTTCATCGCCCGGCCGCTGGGCGGGGCGTTCTTCGGCCACTTCGGCGACCGGATCGGGCGCAAGTCGACGCTGGTGGCGTCACTGCTGCTGATGGGCCTGTCCACGGTGCTGATCGCCTTCCTGCCGGGATACGGGACCTTGGGCTGGGTGGCGCCGGCGCTGTTGTGCCTCCTGCGGTTCGGTCAGGGCTTCGGGCTGGGCGGCGAGTGGGGCGGCGCGGTGTTGCTGGCCGTGGAGAACGCCCCGCCGGGGCGCCGCGGCTTGTTCGGCTGCATCCCGCTGCTGGGCGCGCCGACCGGGTTCCTGCTGGCCAACGGGCTGTTCCTGATCCTGGGTCTGTTCCTGTCGCCGGAGGAGTTCAAGGCCTGGGGCTGGCGGCTGCCGTTCCTGGCCAGCGTGGTGCTGGTGGGCGTGGGCCTGTGGATCCGCCTGCGGATCGGCGAGACCCCGGCGTTCCAGAAGGCCATCGCCGAGGCCGAGCCCAGCCACGTGCCGACACTGGAGGTGTTCAAGCGCCACCCGCTGCCGCTGCTGGGCGCGACGCTGGCGGTGATCTGCTGCTTCGCCATCTTCTACCTCTCCACCGCGTTCGCGCTGGGCTGGGGCGTGGGGACGCTGAAATACGACCGCGAGGTCTTCCTGGGCGCGCAACTGCTGGCGATGCTGTTCATGGCGATGGGCATCCTGGCCGCGGGGCGGCTGTCGGACGCGACGAGTTCCCGCACGGTGCTGATCGCCGGCTGCGCCGGCACGATCGTGGTGGGGCTGGCGATGGGCGCGATGGTCGTCGCCGGCAACCTGACCCTGGTCTGGGCATGGATGGCGGCGGCGCTCCTGATGATGGGCTTCGTCTACGGGCCACTGGGCTCGTTCCTGCCCAGCCTGTTCCCGCCGCGAGTGCGCTACACCGGCGTCTCCATCGCCTTCAACGTCGGCGGCATCCTGGGCGGCGGCCTGGCGCCCTTCGTGGCCCAGCTGCTGGCCGAGAAGGGCGGCGTCACGCCGGTGGGGCTGTACCTGGCCGGCGCCGCGGTGCTGAGCCTGATCGGCCTGCTGACCGTGAAGGCGCGATACGCCGAATAGTCCCGCTCATCCCGGCGAATGCCGGGACCCAGATCGCCAAGCGCCGATGTGGGCTGGATGATCTCAGCGCGCTTCGAGCCCACCGCTCCGCCATCCCATCTGTGTCCCGGCATTCGCCGGGATGAGCGGGTTCATTTGGGAGGCGGAGGCGGGGTGTAGAGCTCGATCGGGTTGCCTTCGGGATCGGCGATGAAATAGGCGCCGGGGGCGACCATGCGGGATGTCACGCCCTGGGTGGCGAGCCAGTCGGCGAGGCCCTTCGAGTCCGGGACGCGGAGGATCAGGCGGCCGGCGGCGCTCGGGCCGGGCTTGCGCTGGGGCGAGGCCAGCAGCGCGAGGATGGCCGCGCCGTCCGGCGAGCCCTCGAAGCCCATGATGTACTCATAGACCTTGCCGTCGCGGTTGTAGGTGCGGGCCACCTTCATGCCGAGCTTGGCCTCGTACCAGGCCTTCTGGGCCTCCAGGTCCATGACGTTCCAGCCCCAACCGGAGACCGTCTTCGGCGCCAGGTTGGCCGGCGGGGCGGCCATCGCGGGCAGCGCCATCAGCGCCGCCGCGGCGGCCATCGCAAAGGTCTTCATCGTCCCCTCCCCGCTTCGTCGGTCGGATTGTCGGTGGTTCAAACCGGCGCCTCGCCGGCGACGGTGGTGCGGTGCATCACGCGCAGATGGCCGTCGTAGCCGCCCTCGGCGTTGTGCATGGTGCAGCGGTTGTCCCACATCACCACCATCCCGGCCTTCCACTTGTGTCGGTAGATGAAGCGGTCCTGCAGCAGGTGCTTGTACAGCGCGCCCAGGAACGGGTCGGCCTCGGCCGGCGTCCAGCCCTCGATGCCGATGGTGTAGACCGGCGAGATGTAGAGCGCCTTGCGGCCCGTCACCGGGTGGGTGCGCACCAGCGGGTGGGCATAGGTCTTGTCCGCCTCCGGGCTGACGATGATCGGCATCGAGCGCTGGTCCAGTTCGCGGCTGTACTGGCTCTTGGGGCCATAAGCCCGCGTCGCCGAATGCACGGCGCGCACGGGGGCCAGTTTCGCCTTGGTGGCCTCGTCCAGGGCGTCGTAGGCGGCCGCAGCGTCACAGTAGAGCGTGTCGCCGCCCACCGGCGGGATCACCTCGGAGCGCAGGATCGTGGCGGCCGGCGGCGTCGCCTGGAAGCTCCAGTCCGAGTGCCAGTTGCCGCCGAACGGCGTCAGCTTCTCGTCGGGTTCGCGGCGCACCTCCAGCACGTTCGGGTGGCCGGGCATCGGCGCCACGTAGGGGTCGTCGCCGAAGGGGCCGATCTGCAGCGTGAAGGCTTCCAGTTCGTCCAGGCTGAGCGGCTGGTCGGGAAACGCCAGCACCGCGTGGGCCGCCCAGGCGGCCTTCACCTCGGCCAGCACGTCGGCGTCCAGGGGCTTCGACAGGTCGACACCGGTCACCTCGGCGCCGAAGCCATGGGCCCGCGGCCGCACGGCGATGGTGGCGTAGCTGGTTTCGTCTACCGACATGGGCCTCTCCCTCGCCTGTTCAGCCGCCGAGGCCGCTACGATAGGTCGCCAGGTCGAAATAGTCGCGCCAGACCTTGATCTTGCCGCCGGCCATCTCGAACACGCCGCAGCACGGCAGATCGATCCGCTTGTCGCCGACCCGGGTGCGGTCGACGCGCTCGGCGATCACAAGTTCGCCGTGAGCGACGACGTTGACGATCTCCCAGGTCGTCGCCGACCAGTCCTTGATGAAGCCGGTGATGAAGCCCTTCACCGTTTCGCGGCCGGCCACCGGGCGGGCGGGCATGTTGTGATAGACGCCGTCCTCGGCGAAGAAGCCGGCCAGTTCGGCTGCGTCCAGCCGCGACCACGCCGCGATGAAGTCGCGGATCACCCGTTCATTTGCGTCCAAGTCGCCCTCCCTCCCCACGGTCGCCGGCGTTGTCGGCATGGCCGCACCGGACGTCGAATTCGATGAAACACCTGTTTGCGTCCGCAACGGCAAGCCTGTAATCGAACCCGGCCATGGCCGCGTTTGACCCCACCGAAGACAAGCTGATCTCGCTCACGCCGGACCGGGAGGTCGACGCCCGCGCCGAATTCGGCGTGGATTTCGACTTCAAGGCCCCCGCCTTCAGCCAGCGTGATAGCCACGTGCCGGAGATCGATCCGGCCTACAAGTTCGATCCGGAGACCACCCGGGCGATCCTCGCCGGCTTCGCCTACGACCGCCGGGTGATGATCCAGGGCTATCACGGCACCGGCAAGTCGACCCACATCGAGCAGGTGGCCGCCCACCTGAACTGGCCGCTGATCCGGGTGAACCTGGACAGCCACGTCAGCCGGATCGACCTGGTCGGCAAGGACGCCATCGTCCTGAAGGACGGCAAGCAGGTCACCGAATTCCGCGAAGGCATGCTGCCCTGGGCGATCCAGCGGCCGATCGCGCTCGTCTTCGACGAATACGACGCCGGCCGGCCGGACGTGATGTTCGTGATCCAGCGCGTGCTTGAGGCGCAGGGCAAGCTGACGCTCCTGGACCAGAACCGCGTGATCCAGCCGAACAAGTGGTTCCGGCTGTTCTCCACCACCAACACCATCGGCCTGGGCGACACCACCGGGCTCTATCACGGCACCCAGCAGATCAATCAGGGCCAGATGGACCGCTGGTCGATCGTCACCACGCTGAACTACCTCAGCCACGACG
>CBHTUE010000034.1:0-27756 GCA_966096115.1 uncultured Phenylobacterium sp. | reverse complement strand
GCTGGATGCGTTCGGCGAAGTTGTCGTCCACGTCCAGCACCGCGGCCAGCGCGCGCGGGTCCTTGGACTCGATCAGCGGCCCGCCCAGCGCGCCGCCGCGGTCGACGAAGGCCGAGGGGGTCAGGCCGGCCATCCGGAAGGCCAGCCGCACCCGGTCGGCGCGGCTCTTGGCGTAGGTGTCGGCGGCATCGAGCAGCTGCTCCTGGCCGACGCGGACCATCTCGATGCGGCGCACGGGGCTGGCGCTGCTGTTGGCGGCGAGCGCGCGGTTGATCGCCGGGGCCAAGGCCTCGGCGGCGCCGGGCTGGCCCTTCATGTCGGTCAGCAGCATGGCGAGCGCCGCGTGGCGCTTCTCCATCGCCTGGGCGACGTCGGCGTTGGCGCCGGACGCCGAGTTCAGGCGGGCCATGGCGCTGTCCAGCCGGGCCTGGCGGTCGGCGACGTAGCGCTCGGACTGGGCCTTCAGCCGGGCGATCTCGCGGTCGGAGCCGGAAGCCGACAACAGGTTGACCAGCATGGCGGCGGTGCAGACGCCCATCCACAGGGCGGCCACGGCGACACCGCCGGCGAGGACCAGTTGCTTCCTGGTGGTGAGGACGAAGGCCTTCATGGCCCCGCCGGAGCGCACGTAGAGGTGCCGCTCCGGGAAAAGCTCCACGAGGGAGTGAAGAAGACGCCGGATACGTTGCATTCGTGCGCCGGAAGCCCCCCGAACCTTCGGAACTGCGCGATATGCGATGACTTTTTTCCGTCAGGCAACCCCGATCAGGGCATCGCCTGCAGCCAAGCGACCAGCGGCCGCAGGGCGGGCCGCTGGGTGATCATCGTTCGACGGGAACGGCGGCCTTAACTATAGGCCCTTGGCGGCCTCGAGCACGGCCTCGGCGTGGCCGGGCACCCGGACCTTGCGCCAGACCTTGGCGACCTTGCCGTCCTTGATCAGGAAGGTGGAGCGGTCGATGCCCATGTACTTGCGGCCGTAGAGGCTCTTCTCAACCCACGAGCCGTAGCGGGCGATGGTCTCGCCCTGCGGGTCCGAGCCCAGCTTCACCCCCAGGTCGTACTTGGCGGCGAACTTCTTGTGGCTGGCGACGGAGTCCTTGGAGACCCCCAGCACCGCGACCCCGGCCCTGGCGAACTCGGGGCCGAGGTCGGTGAAGCCCTGCGCCTCCTTGGTGCAGCCTCCGGTGTCGTCCTTCGGATAGAAGTATAGCACCAGCTTCGGGAAGTCGGCGAGTTTCACCGGGCCGTCCGGCGTCTCGAGGATGAAGTCCGGCGCGTCGGCGCCTTCGGTTAAGTCGGTCATCACACAGCTCCAAAGTCTAGATCGTCATCCCCGGCCTTGTGCCGGAGATCCAGAAGCGCCGACGGTCCAGGCAAATCCCCGAGGCCGGCGTTTCTGGGTGGCCGGGACAAGCCCGACCATGACGGCGTGGGGTTAGACAGGTTTCACCAGCACGATCTTCTTCTTGCCCGCCGCCAGCTTCACCACCCCGTCGGCCAGGTCGGCGGCGGTGACGGTGCGGTTGGCGTCCGGTTCCGACTTGTCGTTGACGCGCAGGCCGCCGCCCTGGGCCAGGCGGCGCGCCTCGCCCTTGGAGCTCGCCAGACCCGCCCCGACCGCGAGGTCGGCCAGCATGATGCCAGCGTCCAGATCGGCCTTGGCCACCTCGTGCGTCGGCATGTCGGCCGAGACGCCGCCCTGTTCGAAGGCCGTGCGCGCGGCGGCTTCGGCCTTCGCGGCTTCCTCGGCGCCGTGCAGCATGCGGGTGGCTTCGTTGGCCAGCCGGATCTTCGCCTGGTTGATCTCGGCCCCGGTCAGCGCCTCGGCGGCGGCGATTTCATCGGCCGGCAGGTCGGTGAACAGGCGCATGAAGCGGCCGACGTCGGCGTCCTCGGTGTTCCGCCAGAACTGCCAGTAGTCGTAGGGGCTGCGCATGTCGGCGTTCAGCCACACCGCCCCGCCCACGGTCTTGCCCATCTTCTGGCCGGAGGCGGTCGACAGCAGCGGCGTGGTCAGGCCGAAGGCGGGCTTGCCGTCGACTCGGCGGATCAGCTCCACACCGTTGACGATGTTGCCCCACTGGTCCGAGCCGCCCATCTGCAGGACGCAGCCGTGCGTGCGCTCCAGCTCCAGGAAGTCCACCGACTGCATCAGCATGTAGTTGAACTCGAGGAAGGTCATCGGCTGTTCGCGGTCCAGCCGGGCCTTGACGCTGTCGAACGCCAGCATGCGGTTGATCGTGAAGTGGACGCCGAAGTCCCGCAGGAACTGGACGTAGCCGAACTTCGACAGCCATTCGTCGTTGTCGACCATCACCGCGTCGGTCGGGCCGTCGCCGAAGGTCAGGAACTTGGCGAAGGTGTCCTTGATGGTGGCGATGTTGCCCTGGATCTGCTCGTGGGTGAGCAGCGGCCGCTGGCCTTCCTTGTCGGTCGGGTCGCCCACCTTGGTGGTGCCGCCGCCCATCAGCACGATCGGCTTGTGGCCCGACTGCTGGAGCCGGCGCAGCATCATGATCTGGATCAGGTGGCCTACGTGCAGCGACGAGGCGGTGGCGTCGAAGCCGATGTAGGCGGTAACGATCCCGCTGGCCGCCGCGGCGTCCAGCTCGGCCGGGTGCGTGATCTGATGGATGTAGCCGCGCGCCTGCATGGTCTGCAGGAAGGTCGACTTGAACGCGGGCTGGGACATCGGGACGGGAATCTCTGCGTCGGGTGCCGCGGCCTCTAGCACGGCCGATGCGGGAAGTTCGAGGGACATGAGGGGCTCCTGAGAAGAGAGCCGGCGATGATCGGGAGGGAGTGGGCGCCGGCCGGGAAGGGCAGGCGCGACGGATCGGCCTGCGGCTAGGGCAGGCGGTAATAGCGGCCGAAGAGCGGGCGGCTGGCGATCATGACGGGCTAGCTACCCGGCGCGGGTCGTGGCAGTCAATCCGTATGCTCGTGCTGGGATTCATGACCGGGACCTCGCTCGACGCGGTCGACATGGCCGTGCTGGAGACCGATGGCCAGACGATCGACCGCTTCGGTCCGGCCGGCGAGCGCAAGCTCAGCGACGCCCTGCGCAACGTGGTGCTGGAGGCGACGAAGCAGGCCCTGGCCTGGCCGCGCGGCGAACCCGAGCCGCCGATCTTCGCGCATGCCGCCGAGATGGTGGCCGAGGAACACTACACCGCCGCCGAGAGCTTCCTGGCCGAACACGACCTGAGCTGGCCCGACATCGACCTGATCGGCATGCACGGCCAGACGGTGCTGCACGAGCGGCCGAAGGACGGCCGGCCCGGACGGTCCGTGCAACTGGGCGACGGGGCGATGCTGGCGCGGCTGACCGGCCGGCCGGTGGCGTTCGACTTCCGCAGCGCCGACATGGCCGCGGGCGGGGAGGGCGCGCCGCTGGCGCCCATCTACCATCTGGCCCGCGCCAAGGCCGCGAAGCTCACGGCGCCGCTGGCGGTGCTGAACGTGGGTGGCGTGGCCAACATCACCTTCTGGTCGGGCGGCGAAGACCTCACCGCCTTCGACACCGGGCCGGGCAACGGGATGATCGATCTGTTGGTGCAGGCGCGCGGCGCCGGGCGCTACGACGCCGGAGGCAAGTACGCCAGCGTCGGGCGGGCCGACGAGGCGATCGTGCGGGCCTATCTGGCGCACGACTATTTCCAGGGCCCGCCGCCCAAGTCGCTGGACCGCTACGACTTCTCGCTGGAGCCGCTGGACAAGCTGCAGCTGGAGGACGCCGCCGCGACCCTGGTGGCGTTCATGGCCGAGGGCGTGCGGCTGGCGTTCGACACCGTGGGCCAGGCCCCCACCGAGGTGATCGTCACCGGGGGCGGGCGGCATAATCCGGAGATCATGAAGGCGCTGACCCAGCGCCTGCCCGTGCCGGTGAAGACCGCGGAGGACTGCGGCTGGCGCGGCGACAGCATTGAGGCCGAGGCCATAGCCTACCTGGCGGCGCGGACGTTCCGCGGGCTGCCGATCTCGTTCCCGGGGACGACGGGCGTTCCGCGGCCCTTGGCGGGCGGGACGATCGTTCGACCGTAACCTTCCCCCTTAATGGGCAGGGAAGCGCGGGGGTGTGACGCGCGGTCACCCTTGCCATTCAAACGGGCGTTCGGCACGCTTCGGCAAACACGTCATGCGGGGATGCGACCATGGCCGACGACAAGCCGGAGATCTCAGGCGGGGACGACCTGGGGTTCGATCCCAACGTCCTGCGCGACAAGTACCGGGCCGAGCGGGACAAGCGCGTGCGCGCCGACGGCAACGAGCAGTACATCGATATCAGCAAGTTCGCCCACTACCTGGACGACCCCTACATCGAGCGCAAAGAGCGCGAGCCGATCAGCGACGAGGTCGAGGTCGTGGTGGTCGGCGGCGGCTTCGGCGGCCAGCTGGCGGCGGCGCGGCTGAAGGAAGCCGGCATCGACGACGTCCGCATCATCGAGAAGGGCGGCGACTTCGGCGGCACCTGGTACTGGAACCGCTATCCCGGCGCGGCCTGCGACATCGAGAGCTACATCTACCTGCCGCTGCTGGAAGAGGTCGGCTACCTGCCGGTCGAGAAGTACAGCCGCGCCCCCGAAATCCTGCGCCACAGCCGCGCGATCGGCGAGAAGTTCGGCCTCTATGAGGGCGCGCTGTTCCAGACCGAGGTCACCGCCATGCGGTGGAACGAGGAGACCTCGCGCTGGACGGTCGAGACCAACCGCGGCGACTCGCTGAAGGCCCGCTTCGTGGTCATGGCCAACGGGCCTCTGCATCGGCCGAAGCTGCCCGGCATTCCCGGCGTCGAAAGCTTCAAGGGCCACAGCTTCCACACCAGCCGCTGGGACTACGACTACACCGGCGGCGACTCCAACGGCGGCTTGACCAAGCTGAAGGACAAGCGCGTCGCCATCATCGGCACCGGCGCCACGGCCGTGCAGTGCGTGCCGCACCTGGGCGAGTGGGCCAAGGAGCTGTTCGTCTTCCAGCGCACGCCTTCGTCGATCGACGTGCGCAACAACCACCCGACCGATCCGAAGTGGGCCGAAAGCCTGCAGCCGGGCTGGCAGCAGGAGCGGATGGACAACTTCAACGTCCTGGTCTCCGGCGGCTTCGCCGACAAGGACCTGGTCAACGACGGCTGGACCGACATCATCGGCAACATCCTGCTGCTTGCCCGCAAGAAGATGGAAGCGGGCGAAACGGTCGATAACCCGGCCGCCCTGATGCAGCTGGCCGACTTCAAGAAGATGGAGCAGGTCCGCGCCCGGGTGGACAGCGTCGTGCAGGACCCGGCGAAGGCTGAGGCGCTGAAGCCCTGGTACAACCAGTTCTGCAAGCGGCCGTGCTTCCACGACGAGTACCTGGCCACCTTCAACCGGCCGAATGTCCACCTGATCGACACCAAGGGCAAAGGCGTCGAGCGGATCACCGAGCACAGCATCTGGGCGAACGGCCAGGAGTACGAAGTCGACTGCCTGATCTATGCGACGGGCTTCGAGGTCGGCACCGACTTCACCCGGCGCTCGGGCTACGACCTCTACGGCAAGGGCGGCCAGACGCTGACCCAGAAGTGGGCCAACGGCGTCTCGACGCTGCACGGCCTGTTCAGCCGCGGCTTCCCCAACTGCTTCATCGTCTCGAACAGCCAGTCGGGGTTCACGGCCAACTTCCCGCACATGATCAACGAGCAGTCGAAGCACATCGCCCACGTGCTGAAGCACGCGCTGGACACCCAGGTGCGGACCCTTGAGCCCACCGCCGAGGCCGAAGCCGCCTGGGTGCAGACGATCATCGACCTCAGCCTGATGCGCGAGGCGTTCCTGCGCGAGTGCACCCCCGGCTACTACAACAACGAGGGCGCGCCGGAGCGCATCGCCAAGCAGAACGGCAGCTACGGCGCCGGGCCCGTGGCGTTCGTGAAGGTGCTGGAGGACTGGCGCGCGGCGGGCGACTTCGCGGGGCTGGAGCTGAAGCAGTAGGGCCTGCACGGAGTCTGCACATGAACCGGGCCGCCTTGCCACGGCGGCTCCGGCAGGGCGCGACGGCTCCGGCCTAGGACTCGTCCCCAGATCCTGGGGGACCTGCCCATGCCGACCCGCCTGCCGACGTTCTGGCTCAAGCTGGTGCTGGCTGTCGCCGTGGTGGCCGCCGCGGACTTCCTCCTGTTCGACGCCGGCCAACTGGGCCTGAACCTCGGCCTGCTGCTGCTCAGCGCGACGTTGGCCCTGGCCATCGCCAACCGCGCGGTCTGGCGCCACCGCCTCGCGCTGCTGGCCCTCGTCGCGGCCGCGCTGTTCGCGGGCTTGCAGTTCGAGCGGCCCAGCTTCGTCGCCTGCGGTCTGTGGAGCCTGGCCATCGCCGTGGCCGCCCTGGCGCCGCGCGCGCCGCGGGGCGACGACGGCTGGCGGTGGCTGCAGCGGCTGGTGGTCGCTGGGCTGAAGGCGCTGGTGGGTCCGGCGATCGACCTGCGCGACGCCCTGAAGGTGCGGGCCCGTTCGCGGCCGCTGAAGCTGACGGCGGTGCTGCTGGCCGCGATCCTGCCGGTGGTCGGCGGGGTGGTCTTCCTGGAGCTGTTCGCGGCCGCCAACCCGGTGATCTCCCAGGCGCTGGCCCACCTGAGCCTGCCGAAGCTTGAGCCGGCGCGGCCCATCTTCTGGCTGATGCTCGGCCTGCCGGTCTGGGCGGTGCTGCGGCCCCGCGGCCTGCCGCGCACGTTCAGGACCCTCGGCCTCGAGGGCGACCTGAACCTGCCGGGCGTGACGGAGGCCTCGATCACCGTCTCGCTGGCGGTGTTCAACCTTGTGTTCGCGCTGCAGAACGGGCTCGACATCGCCTACCTGTGGAGCGGGGCCGGCCTGCCCAAGGGCGTGACGTTCGCCGACTACGCTCACGGGGCGGCCTATCCGCTGATCGCCACCGCACTGCTGGCCGGCCTGTTCGTGCTGGTGTTCCTGCGGCCGGGCTCGGCGACGGCGGCGCGGCCGCTGGTGCGCGCCCTGGTGGTCGCCTGGGTGGCGCAGAACGTCTTCCTGGTGGCGTCGACGGCGCTGCGGACGCTCGACTACATCGACGCCTATTCGCTGACCCGGATGCGCATCGCGGCTCTGCTGTGGATGGCGCTGGTGGCGACCGGCCTGGTGCTGATCCTGTGGCGGGTGCTGTGGACGAAGAGTTCCGGCTGGCTGATCAACGCCAACCTCGTCGCGGCGAGCGTCGTCCTGATCCTGTGCAGCGTGGTCGACCTGGGCGCGCTCAGCGCCGCCTGGAACGTCCGCCATGCCCGCGAGGCGGGCGGCGAGGGCGTGGGGCTGGACCTCTGCTACATGCGCAAGCTGCACGGCGCGGCGGTGGTGTCCCTGGCGGAGCTGGAGCGCCGGCCGGTCGGCGACGACCTGCGCAACCGCGCCGCCGTGGTCCGCGGTGAACTGGTCGACGAGATGCTGCGCAAGCAGACCACCTGGCGCGGCTGGCGCTACCGCGATGCGCGCCGCCTCGATCGCCTGGCGACCCTGGGCTTCCCGCCGAGCCGCGTCGGATACGAGACCGGCGATCCGGATCGCTACACCGCAGGCCGCTACCGCTGCGACGGCTCGCCGGTCCCGCCGCCGAAGCCTCCGCCGCAAACCCCTCCATTGACCCCAGCTGAGAACCCGAGAACATGACCTTCATGCCCTCCGTCCTCGTCGTCGACGACGATCCGCACATCCGCCAGCTGCTGGTCTTCGCCCTGGAAAAGGCGGGCCTCAGCGCCCGCGAGGCCGAGGACGGCGAGGCCGCCCTGGCCGCGGTCAGCGTCAGCGCGCCCGACCTGGTGGTGCTGGACATCAACATGCCCAAGCTGGACGGGCTGGAGGTGTGCCGTCGCCTCAGGGCCATGGGCGACCTGCCGATCCTGTTCCTGTCCTCCCGCGACGACGAGATTGACCGGGTGCTGGGGATCGAGCTGGGCGGCGACGACTACGTGACGAAGCCCTTCAGCCCCCGGGAGGTGACGGCCCGGGTGCAGGCCATCCTGCGGCGCGCCCGCAAGCCCGCCGCGCCGGCGGCGCCCCCTGAGGGGCTGATGAGCCATGGCCGCCTGACAGTGGATCCCGAGAGCTGGGTGGCGCGCTGGGGCGACACCGAGGTGGCGCTGACGGTCACCGAGTTCGGCATCCTTAAGATCCTGCTGGGCGGCCCCAGCCGGGTGTTCAGCCGCGACCAGATCATCGACCGCCTCCATGGCCCGGGCTTCGCCATCACCGACCGCACGATCGACAGCCATGTGCGCAACCTGCGCGGCAAATTCGCGGCCCTGGGCGGCCACGACGTGGTCGAGACCCGCGCCGGGGTCGGCTACCGGCTGGGGCCGTGCGTCGGCCCCGCTCCGGCTTGACCGGCCCGGCGTAGGTGCTGGAGCGCTTCAAGGACTGGGTGGGGTCGTGGTGGCCCCGGCTGCGGCTGCGCTGGATCCTGTTCGGCGTGCTGCTGTTCGCCGCCGCCATGCCCGGGTTCGCGGCGCTCTACCTGCGGGTCTATGAGAACACCCTGGTGCGGCAGACCGAGGCCGAGCTGGTGGCCCAGGGCGCGGCGCTGGCGGCCGTGGCGGCGGTCGAGTGGCCCGGAGCGCCCGCGCCCCGCCCACGGCCCGCCAAGCCGCCGGAGGGCTATTACCGGCCCGAATTCACCACCATCGACCTCACCCTCGGCGAGGTGCTGCCGGAGCGGCCCTGGGCGAAGAAGACGCGCCGGCCCGTCGATCGGGACGCCGTCATCGTGGCGGCACGGATCAATCCGGTGATCGAACGCACCCTGCAGACGACGCTGGCCTCGGTCTATGTGCTGGACCGGCACGGGATCGGCGTGAGCGGGCAGGGCTACCAGCGCGACTATTCGGGCCTACCGGAGGTGCGCTGGGCGTTGGCGGGGCGGCCCTACACGGTGATGCGGGTCAACGGCGACCTGCAGCGGCAGTCTCCGTTCGAGTCGCTGAGCAAGGCCTCCGGCATCCGGCTGCATCACGCGCGACCCATCGTGGTGGGCGGCAAGGTCGAGGGCGTGCTGCTGCTGTCACGCTCGCCGCGGGCGCTGTTCCGCGGGCTCTACGAGGACCGGGGCAAGATCATCCTGGGCGCCGCGGGGATCTTCGGGATCCTGGTGGTGCTGTCCGGGCTGGTGGCGCGCGGCGTGACCCTGCCGATCGAGAAACTCAGCGCCGCCTCGCGCGAGGTGGCGGCCGGCGGCGGCGACATCCCGCCGACCCCGCGCACCGCGGCGATCGAGATCCGCGCCCTCTACGAGGACTTCCGCGCCATGGCCGAGCAGATCGAGCGGCGCAGCGGCTACCTGCGCGACTTCGCCGCCGCGGTCAGCCATGAGTTCAAGACGCCGCTCGCCGGGATCACCGGGGCGGTGGAGCTGCTGCAGGACCACTTCGAGACCATGTCGCCGGCCGAGCGGCGGCGGTTCCTGGGCAACATCGCCGCCGACTCCGGGCGGCTGTCGCAGCTGGTGACGCGTCTCCTGGACCTGGCGCGGGCCGACATGGCCACGCCCGAAGCGGGGGTCGCCACGACCCTGGAGGAGCCGGTGCGGCGAGCCGTCGACGCCTGCGGGCTCATCGTGGACGTCGCGGTGGACCGCGCCATTCCGCCGGTGGCCGCGCCCTCGGCGACGATCGAGGCGGTGCTGACAATTCTCTTGCAGAACAGCCGTCAGGCCGGCGCCGGGCACGCCACCATCCGCGCCGCGCAGGACGGCGACCAGGTGGTCCTCACCCTGAACGACGACGGCCCGGGGATCGCCGCGGCCGACCGCGAGCGTCTGTTCGAGCCCTTCTTCACCAGTCGCCGCGCCCAGGGCGGCACGGGCCTCGGCCTGCCGATCGCCCGCTCCCTGCTGGCGGCCAGCAACGCCGGGATCGACCTGGTCGACGCCCCGACGGGCGCCGCGTTCCGCGTGACGCTGCCCGTCGCAGAGGCTTAGCGGGACGCCTGCACCCAATCTCCACGCGAGGCGCCGCCGACCCTGCACACCGCGCCGCCATCGTCCGAGCATGGACGACCTCTCGACCATCCCCGGCGGCTGCCGCCTGTCGCTCGAAGCCGCCGGCGACGCCTGGTCCTGGCGGCTGATCACCCAGGATGGCCGCAGCGTCGGGGGCCTCGCGGCGGACCGTAGCGCCGCCCAGCGGTCGGCGGCGTTTGCGGCGTTCGTGGTGAGTGCGCTGGGGCGGGTGGCGCAGCGGCGGTTCTAGGCGAGCGTCACGTAGAGCTCGCTTTCGATCACCCACTGGCCGGTCACCTTGCGCCAGACGGCGAGGTAGGTCCCGCCCATCTCGCGATCCGTCCAGCGGCCGGTCCAACGGCCCCGTTCGGCCGCCCGGGCGGCCTCGGCGTCCAGCTCGACGCTTTCGGTCTCCCGGACGTAGGTGACGAAGTCTGGCTCGGCGAACTGGGCCGCGAAGGCGGCGATCACATCGTCGACGCCCAGGATCAAGGCCCCGTCGCCGACGATCAGCTTCACGTCGGGACTGAAGAACGGCCGCAGCCGCGCGGCCTCGTGGGCCGCGATCAGCTTGTTGGTCAGCTTGCGCCGCGCGCGGACGGCGTCGTCCGGCGCGGTCATCGCCCTAGGACGCAGGCAGGGCCGGGCGGGCTTCCAGGCGCTTGTCCAGGTAGTCGCCGACCCGCTTCTCCACGTCCGGCAGGTTTTCCATCCAGAAGTGGCTGGCGCCCTCGACCACGTCGTAGTCGATGACGATGCCCTTCTGGGTGCGCAGCTTGGAGACGACGCGCTCCACGTCGATCGGCGGCACCACGGTGTCGTTCTGGCCGTGCAGGATCAGGCCCGAGGCCGGGCAGGGGGCCAGGAACGAAAAGTCGTAGGCGTTGGTCGGCGGGCTGACGGAGATGAAGCCGTCGGTCTCGGGCCGCCGCATCAGCAGCTGCATACCCACCCACGCGCCGAAGGAATAGCCCGCCACCCAGCACTGCGACGCCGCCGGGTTGGTGGACTGCAGCCAGTCCAGCGCCGTGGCCGCGTCGGCCAACTCGCCGATGCCACCGTCGAACTCGCCCTGGCTGCGCCCCACGCCGCGGAAATTGAACCGCAGCACCGAGAAGCCGCGCTTCATGAACAGGTGAAACAGCTGCACCGCCACCGGATTGTTCATCTGGCCGCCGGCCTTGGGGTGGGGGTGCAGGATCAGCGCAACGGGCGCCGTCTCGCTCTTGCCCGCGGAGTAGCGCCCCTCGATACGCCCGGCCGCACCGGTCAGCACCACTTCTGGCATCGAAATCCTCTCAATTCGGCCCGTCGTGAAGGGTCCGGAATACTTGACTGCTGCGCTGGGTCTTCCTAAGTCGCAACCAGCCGGTCGGACCGGTCCCGCGCAAGGCGGCGGCTTGTAACATAGGGTCGCCGCGAAACGCGAGAAAACTAGACTGGATTGCCCCAGGGACTTCAACGCATGCGTCTCTCCACCAAAGGCCGCTATGCCGTGATGGCGATGGCAGACCTGGCCCGCCGGGAGGGCGACGCCGCGCGCGCCGTGGCCCTGGCCGACATCGCCGCACGGCAGGAGATCTCGCTCTCCTACCTGGAGCAGCTGTTCGCGCGGCTGCGGCGCAAGGGGCTGGTGAAGAGCGCCCGCGGGCCCGGCGGCGGCTACCGGCTGGCGCGGACGGCCGACGCCACCAGCATCGCCGAGATCGTGCATGCGGTGGACGAGCCGCTGCGCGCCACCCGCTGCCGCACCGGCGCGGGCTGCATGATCAAGGGCGAACGCTGCCTGACCCATGACCTTTGGGCCGACCTGGGCGACCGGATCGAGGACTATCTGGCCTCGGTGAGCCTGGCCGACGTGATCGGCGGCCGCCTCCGGAAGGCCGCATGAGCGTCTATCTGGACCACAACGCCACCGCCAAGGTGCGGCCCGAGGCGATCGCCGCCATCACCCATGTGCTGGAGCACGTGGGCAATCCGTCGTCGATCCACGCTGCCGGGCGCGCGGCGCGCGCGGTGATGGAACAGGCGCGGGAGGACGTGGGCCGCCTGATCGCGGCGCCGGCCTCGACGGTGATCTTCACCAGCGGCGGGACCGAGGCCAATGCGCTGGCGCTGGAGAGCGCCGTGGCGGCGGGGACGAAGCGCCTGATCGTCTCGGCGATCGAGCACGACAGCATCCAGGAGACCGCCCGCGTGCTGGGCGTGGAGGTCGAGGTGCTGCCGGTGGACGCGAACGGCCAGGCCGACCTGAGCTGGCTGGCCGAGCGGCTGGGCCGCTGGGACGCCGCCGACGGCAAGCCGTTCGTGGCGCTGATGCTGGCCAACAACGAGACTGGGGTGATCCAGCCGGTGGCTGAGGCCGCCGAGATCGTGCGCGCCGCCGACGGCTGGCTGCACGTCGACGCCATCCAGGCGGCCGGCAAGATCCCCGTCGACAGCCGCGCGCTGGGCGCCGACACCCTCAGCGTCTCGGCGCACAAGATCGGCGGGCCGCAGGGCGTGGGCGCCCTGACCTTCGGACCGCGCGCCACGCTCAGCCGTCGCCAGCACGGCGGCGGACAGGAGCGCGGCCGGCGCGGTGGGACGGAAAACCTGCCCGGGATCAGTGGTTTCGGCGCGGCGGCTAAGGTCGCCGTGGCCGGGCTGGCCGGGCAGGCCGCCTATCGCGACACGGTCGCGGAGCGGCTGAAGGCGACCGGCAGCGTTGTGATGGGCGAAGCCGCCCCGCGCCTGCCCAACACCCTGTGCATCGCCGCCCCCGGCTTCACCTCGGACCTGCAGGTGATGGGGCTGGACCTGGCCGGGGTGATGATCAGCGCCGGGTCGGCGTGCTCCTCGGGCAAGGTGAAGGCCTCGCCGGTGCTGGAGGCCATGGGGCAGGGAGACCTGGCCTCCTGCGCCATCCGCGTCAGCGGCGGCTGGGACACCACGCAGGACGACTGGAACCGCTTCGCCGACGCCTGGCTCGAAGCCCATGCCCGCCACGTGGCGCGCCGGAAGGAAGTCGCCTGATGGCCGCCGTCAAGGAAACCGTGCAGCACGTTGCTTCGCTTGAGAAATACAAGCACGGCTTCGTCACGGACATCGAGCAGGACTTCGCGCCCAAGGGTCTGAACGCCGACATCGTCCGCTTCATCTCGGCCAAGAAGAACGAGCCGCAGTGGATGCTGGACTGGCGCCTCGACGCCTTCGAGCGCTGGCTGGCCATGGACGAGCCGGACTGGGCCAAGGTGTCGTTCCCGCGGATCGACTACCAGGACAGCTACTACTACGCCGCGCCCAAGACGAAGGAGGGGCCGAAGAGCCTCGACGAGGTCGATCCGGACTTGCTGGAGACCTACAAGAAGCTGGGCATCCCGCTGCGCGAGCAGGAGGTTTTGGCCGGCGTGGTCGGCAGCCCGAAGTACGCCGTGGACGCCGTCTTCGACAGCGTCAGCGTGGTCACCACCTTCAAGAAGGAACTGGCCCAGGTCGGGGTGATCTTCTGCTCGATGAGCGAGGCGATCCGCGAGCACCCGGAGCTGGTCAAGCAGTACCTGGGCACTGTGGTGCCGGTCAGCGACAACTACTTCGCCTGCCTGAACGCGGCGGTCTTCTCGGACGGCAGCTTCGTCTATGTGCCGCCGGGCGTTCGCTGCCCGATGGAGCTCTCCACCTATTTCCGGATCAACGCCGAGAATTCCGGCCAGTTCGAACGCACCCTGATCATCGCCGACAAGGGCGCCTACGTCTCGTACCTGGAAGGCTGCACGGCCCCGATGCGCGACGAGAACCAGCTGCACGCCGCGGTGGTCGAGCTGGTGACGCTGGACGACGCCGAGATCAAATATTCCACGGTCCAGAACTGGTACCCGGGCGATCCGGAGACCGGGAAGGGCGGCATCTACAACTTCGTCACCAAGCGCGCCGACTGCCGCGGCGACCGCTCGAAGGTGAGCTGGACCCAGGTGGAGACCGGCTCGTCGATCACCTGGAAGTATCCGTCCTGCGTGCTGCGCGGCAACGAGAGCTCGGGCGAGTTCTATTCGATCGCCATCACCAACGGCCGCCAGCAGGCCGACACCGGCACCAAGATGATCCACCTGGGCGCCAACACCCGCTCGCGGATCATCTCCAAGGGGATCAGCGCCGGGCGCAGCAGCAACACCTACCGTGGCCTGGTCTCGGCCCACCCGAAGGCCAAGGGCGCGCGCAACTTCACCCAGTGCGACTCCTTGTTGATCGGCAAGCACTGCGCCGCCCACACCGTGCCCTACATCGAGGCCCGCAACGGCCAGGCGAAGTTCGAGCACGAGGCTACGACCACGCGGCTCTCCGAGGACCAGCTGTTCTACGCCATGCAGCGCGGCCTGACCCAGGAGGAGGCGGTGCAGCTGCTGGTGAACGGCTTCGTGAAGGAGGTCCTGCAGGAGCTCCCGATGGAGTTCGCCGTCGAGGCCCAGAAGCTGGTGGCGATCTCCCTGGAAGGGAGCGTCGGATGACGGCGAAGACGAAGAAGCCCGCCGCGCTCACCCTGAAGGACGCCTTCGAAACCGAGTTCGCGCGCCGCGAGATGGAACGCCGCGCTCGCGAGGAAGCCGAGCGCAAGCAGCAGGAGGGCGACCTGGCGAGCGCCGTGGCCCTGCACGCGGCGCTGACCGCCGACGGGGATTTCCTGGCCAAGCACGGCCTGAGCGTCGACATCCGCCGCTACACGGTGACCCTGGACCACGCCGACTACCGGATCGCCGCCTATTTCGAGGCCGGAAAGGCCAATGTCACCACCGCCGATAAGCGCACCGCGAACCCCGGTTCGACGGCGCTGCGCAAGCGCGAGACCGCGGAGACCGTCGAGGACGCTCTGAAGGTCATGGCCCAGTTCCTCGCCGACGAGACCCGTTAGAATGCTGTCTGTTTCCAACCTGCACGCCACGGTCGGCGAAACCGAAATCCTGAAAGGCCTGTCGCTGGACGTGCCCGCCGGCGAGGTGCACGCGATCATGGGGCCGAACGGGGCGGGCAAGTCGACGCTGTCGTACGTGCTGACCGGCCGCCAGGGCTATGAGGTCACCGCGGGCGGGGCCACCCTGGACGGCGAGGACCTGCTGGCGCTGGCGCCCAACGAGCGGGCGGCGAGGGGCGTGTTCCTGTCGTTCCAGTACCCGCTGGAAATCCCCGGCGTTCCGGCCCTGACCTTCATCCGCACGGCGCTGAACGCCCAGCGCAAGGCGCGTGGCGAGCCGGAGATCACCGCGCCGGAGTTCCTGAAGCTGGCGCGCAAGACCGCCGGCGACCTGAAGATCGACTTCGAGATGCTGAAGCGGGCGCTGAACGTCGGCTTCTCGGGCGGCGAGAAGAAGCGGATGGAGATCTTCCAGATGGCGATGCTGTCGCCCCGCTTCCTGATCCTGGACGAGACGGACTCGGGCCTCGACATCGACGCCCTGCGGATCGTCGCCGACGGCGTGAATGCGCTCCGCTCGCCCGAGCGGGCCATGCTGGTGATCACCCACTACCAGCGCCTCCTGGACTATATCAAACCCGACCGTGTGCACGTGCTCTCGGGCGGCCGCATCGTCGCCTCGGGCGGCCCGGAACTGGCGCTGGAACTGGAGCGCGACGGCTACGACAAGTACGCGAGGGCCGCCTAATGGGGCTTTCCGCTAGCGTCGCCGCCGCCATCCGCGCGCGGGACGCCGCCCAGCTTCCCGGCAAGCGGGACGAGGACTGGCGCTGGACCGACCTGCGCGGCCTGATCCGCGCCGTGCCGGAGCCGTCGGCGAAGGTCGAGGGCGAGCCGACCGCCGGACCGTTCGACGCCCTGGCCGACGAGGTGATCGTCATCGCCAACGGCCGCGGCGCCGCGCACATCGACGTGCTGCCGGGCAGCGCGCGGACGGTGGCGCTGCGGATCCTGTCGCGCGGCGACGGGGTCCACGCGGCCCGCGTGTCGATCAGCGTCGAGGCCGGCGCCAGCCTGACCCTGCTGGAAAGCTATGAAGGGCAGGGCGCCTATCTGAGCCAGACCGGCCTGATGATCAGCCTGGGCGGCGGCGCCACCTTGGAGCGGATCGTCCTGGCCGACGACAGCGCCGACGGCGTCACGGTCAGCCAGGCTGAGATCGACCTCGCCGCCAACGCGGTGATGGCGCAGACCACCCTCACCGCCGGCGCGCGGCGCCAGCGCCTGCAGACCACGGTGCGCCACCCCGGCAGGCACGCGGAGCTGCGCCTGGATGGCGTCTACCTGCTGGCCGAAAAGCGCCACGCGGACCTCACGACTGTGGTCACCCACGCCGGCGTCGATGGCGTCACCGCGCAACTCACCAAGGGCGTGGTGCGCGACCAGGCCCGCGCCGTGTTCCAGGGCAAGATCATCGTCGCCGAGGGCGCGGACCAGACCGACGCGCGGATGGGCCACCATGCGCTGATCCTGTCGGACCGCGCCGAGGTGGACGCCAAGCCGGAGCTGGAGATCTACGCCGACGACGTGGCCTGCGCGCACGGCAACACGGTGGGCGCGCTGGACGAGGACGCCATGTTCTACGCCGAACAGCGCGGCATGCCGGAAGACGTGGCCCGCGCCATGCTGACCGAGGCCTTCGTCGGCGAGGTCATCGACCGGATCGAGCATGAGGCGGCCCGCGACGCGGCGCGCGCCTGGGCCGCGGAAAGGCTCAACCATGGCCTTTGACGTCGAGGCGGTGCGCGCCGAGTTCCCGATCCTGAGCCGCCAGGTGCACGGCAAGCCACTGGTCTATCTGGACTCCGCCGCCTCGGCGCAGAAGCCGCGGGCGGTGATCGACGCGATGACGCATGCGATGGAGCACTCCTACGCCAACGTCCATCGCGGCCTGCACACGCTGGCCAACGAGACCACCGACGCCTACGAGGCGGCGCGCCAGAAGGCGGCGGCGTTCATCAACGCGGACGTGAACGAGATCGTCTTCACCAAGGGCGGCACCGAAGCTGTGAACCTGGTGGCGGCGGGCCTGGGCGCGCGGCTGCAGGCCGGCGACGAGATCATCGTCTCGCAGATGGAGCACCACGCCAACATCGTGCCGTGGCACTTCCTGCGCGAGCGCCTGGGCGTGGTGCTGAAGTGGGTCCCGGTGACCGACGACGGCGCGCTGGACCTGGAGGCGTTCCAGGCTCTGCTCGGGCCGCGGACGCGGATGGTGGCGCTCAGCCACATGTCCAACGTCCTGGGTACGATCAACGACGCCAAGTCCCTCGCGCGCATGGCGCATGAGGCCGGCGCCCTGGTGCTGTTCGACGGCTGCCAGGCCATCGTCCACAAGCCCGTCGACGTGAAGGACCTGGACTGCGACTTCTATGTCTTCTCCGGCCACAAGCTGTATGGGCCCACCGGCATCGGCATCCTGTACGGCAAGGCCGAAGCCCTGGCCGACCTGCCGCCGTATCAAGGGGGTGGGGAAATGATCGGGATCGTGAGCCAGGACCAGATCACCTACGCCGACCCGCCGCACCGCTTTGAGGCCGGCACGCCGCCGATTCTCGAGGCGATCGGCCTGGGCGCGGCCATCGACTGGATCTCCGGCCAGGACCGCGCGGCCATCGCTGAGCACGAGCACGCGCTCTACACGCGGGTGCGCGAGCGGCTGAACGGCGCCAACTGGCTGAAGGTGATCGGCGAGGCGCCGGGCAAGGGCGCGATCCTGTCGTTCACGGTCGAGGGCGCGCACGCGCACGACGTGGCCCAGATCCTGGATCGCTACGGCGTGGCGGTCCGGGCGGGGACCCACTGCGCGGAGCCGCTGATGCGGCGCTTCGGCGTGACGTCGAGCGCGCGGGCGTCCTTCGCCCTATATAACACCGTCGAGGAGGCCGACGCCTTCGTCGACGCGCTAACCAAGACTCAGGCCTTCTTTGCGTAGACTGTGACCCCAATGGATGATGCGACCGCCATCGAGCCGACCTCCACCCCGCCGCTGTCGCAGGCGGAGCTGGATGCGCTGACCGATCAGCTGATTGAGAAGCTGAAGACGGTCTACGACCCGGAGATCCCGGTCGACATCTACGAGCTGGGGCTGATCTACAAAGTCGACGTCTCGGACGACAGGGACGTGGCGATCGACATGACGCTCACTGCGCCGGGCTGCCCGGTGGCCGGCGAGATGCCGGGCTGGGTGGAGGACGCGATCGGCGAGATCCCCGAAATCCGCTCGGTGAAGGTGGACCTGGTCTTCGACCCGCCGTGGGACCCCTCGCGCATGAGCGACGAGGCCAAGCTGCAATTGAACATGTTCTGATGACCCATCTGGACCTCACCCCGCCGGCCCCGCGGCCGCGTCGCCCCCGCCCGAAGGTGGTCACCCTGTCCGACGCGGCGGCCGCGCGCGTGAAGGACATCATGGCCCGGGCCGAGAAGCCCTACGCCGGCCTGCGCGTCGGCGTGAAGAACGGCGGCTGCGCCGGGCAGGAGTACGTCCTGGAATACGCCGCCGAGGCCGGTCCGCTGGACGAGGTGGTCGAGGACAAGGGCGTGACCATCCTGGTCGAGCCCAAGGCGGTCCTGTTCCTGCTGGGCACCGAGATCGACTACGAGGTCACCAGCCTGTCGGCCAAGTTCGTGTTCCGCAACCCGAACGAGACGGACGCCTGCGGCTGCGGCGAGAGCGTCACCATCGAACCCGCGAAGCTGGACTGACCCGGATGGCTAGCCCGGCCCGACGCGCGAGGGTATCGTCCACCCAAGGTAACGGGGGGAACCGCATGACCGACGACGAGGACGAGATCCATCGCCTGGCGATCCGCCGCGCCGACATGCGGCTGGCCTTCCGCAGCCACCTGACCGCCTACGCGATCGTCAACGCCGGGCTGGTGGCGATCTGGGTCCTGACCTCGTTCGGTCACTACTTCTGGCCCATCTGGCCGATGATCGGCTGGGGCATCGGCCTCGCCGCCCACGGCGTCACCGTCTACATGGACGGCGAAGGCCTCCGGGACCGCATGATCCAGGAAGAGCTCGAGAAGCTGCGGAAATCGCGGCTGTCGTAAGACGGCGCTGTCCATCCTGAAATCGTCATGGCCGGGCTTGTCCCGGCCACCCAGATACGCTGACGCACAAAGAAGGCCCGCAGCGTCGCCGCCGGGAGCCTTCGTGAGTCTCGGTGTTTCTGGGTGGCCGGGACAAGCCCGGCCATGACGTTTCGGAGGGGAGTGAGCCCTACTTCCCCTTGAACTGCGCCGGGCGCTTCTGGACGAAGGCCATGATGCCTTCGCGGGCGTCCTCGGTGCGGCCGGCTTCGCCCTGGGCATAGGCCTCGGCCTCCACCTGGTCGTGCCAGGCGGCGTCGAGCGATTCCCAGATCAGGTTGCGCGTCAGGCCCAGCGACTTCGGGCCGTTGGCCAGCGCGGTCGCCAGTTCCAGCGCCTTGGGCATCAGCTCGGCGTCGGGGACGCAGCGGTTGATCAGGCCCCATTCCTGGGCGGTCGCCGCGGGCAGCTTCTCGCCCAGCAGCATCAGTTCCATGGCCCGCGCCTTGCCGACCAGCCGTGGGATCAGCCAGGTCGCCCCGCCGTCCGGCACCAGGCCGATGCGGCGGAAGGCCAGCAGGAAGTAGCTGCTCTCGGCCGCCACCACGAGGTCGCAGGCCAGCGCCAGCGAGACGCCGACGCCGGCGGCCACGCCGTTCACCGCCGCCACCAGCGGCTTCGGCGACTTGCGGATCGAGCTGACGAACGGATTGTAGGTGCGCAGCAGCGCCTGGTTGGGCCCGTCGTTGGAAGCCACCGCGTCGCCGCCGCCGTCACCGCGGCCGGAGAGGTTGGCGCCGGAGCAGAAGCCGCGGCCTTCGCCGGTGATGACGATGGCGCGCACTGCCGGGTCGGCGATGGCGCCGTCGACCGCCTTGCGCAGGTCGTTCATCAGCTCCAGCCCGGCCGCGTTGAGCGTGCCGGGGTCGAAGAGCGTGATGATGCTGATGCCGTTCTCGACGGCGGTCTTCACCTTGGCGGGGGCTTGCGCGCCGTCCATGGCAGGATCTCCCTTGAATTCGTTGGCGCGAATTCAAGGCCACGTATCCCGGCGTCAGCCAAGGACAAACGTCAGGGTGTCAGGCGGCGCGGGTTTCCGAGCCCAGGTCGGCCAGGGAGGTGCGGTTGCGGCCGGCGCGCTTGGACGCGTAGAGGGCGCCGTCGGCGGCCTCCAGCAGCGCCACGGGCGGATCGCCGGGGCGGTGCTCGGCGATGCCGGTCGAGATGGTGATCGCGCCCAGGTCCTCGTTGGTCGACCGCCGCTTGAGGGTCCGGGAGGAAATCTCCTCGCGGGCCTGCTCCAGCGCGGCCAGGGCCACGTCGCTCTTCTCGCCCGGGAAGATCACCGCGAACTCCTCGCCGCCGTAGCGGGCGGCGAAGCGGACGCCTTCGCCGCCGACGCGGCCGATGACGCTGGCGACATAGCGGATCACCTGGTCGCCGGTCTGGTGGCCCCAGGTGTCGTTGAACATCTTGAAGTGGTCGATGTCGACGACCGCCAGGGTGAGCGTCTGGTCGGTCGCGGCGGCGGTGGCGCAGGCGCGCTCGAGCGTCTCGTCGAAGGCCTTGCGGTTGGCCAGCATGGTCAGCGCGTCGGTCATCGCGTCGCGGCGCACCTGTTCCAGGTGTTCGCGCAGGCGGCCCAGCTCGTCGTTGGTGTCGGCCAGCTGGCTTTCCAGGACCTGGTTTTCCTCGCGTACCTTCTGGGTGGCGCTGGACAGGTTCGCGACCATCTGGCGGACGGTCTCGTCGGCCTTGTCGCCGAGCGACTGGGTGGCGGTGGCCAGTTGCTGGCCGTAGATCTCGCTGGTTTCGCGGGCGGTCTCGATGGCGCGGGTGACGCTGTCCAGTTCCTTGGACATCCGCTTGCCGGCGTTGAGGATCTCGCCGCTCAGCTTGGCGGCGGGCAGGTGGTGCGCAGCGATCTCGTCGGCGACCTCGTCGGTGAAATGCTCACCGGCGCTCAGCCGCGTGGTGATCTCCGCGGCGACTTCGCTGTCCTTGGCGGCCACGTAATGCAGCCACAGCTCGAAGTTGAGCGCGGTCGGCCAGACCTTGTGGGTCTCCATGGCCTCGATAGCCTTCCGGGCCCATTGATAGGCCTTGGGGCTGCGCAGAATGGAATCGATGTCCGTCGACATGGGTCTGCACCCTACGGACCGACCGCAAACGACGCGTTAAAGCCGATGACTAACTATTCGTCGTCGGCGCGCGGCGGGGGCGCGCGCATCAGGAAGGCCGGCGTGTCCGAGCCGAAGCCGACGACGCGGTCGTTGTCGCGGTCGCCGCCATCTCGCCCACGCCCACGATCCTCGCGCTCGCCACGGCCGCCGCGGTCGCGGCTGCGTTCCGGGGCGCGCTCGGCGCGCTGGGGACTTTCCTCACGCGCAGGGCGTTCGGCGCGGGGCGCTCGATCTCCGCGAGGCGCACGGTCCTCGCGCGGGGCCCGATCCTCGCGCGGCGCGCGGGCCTCACGGGGCGCGCGGTCTTCGCGCGGCGCCCGATCTTCGCGCGGCGCCCTGGGTTCGCGGGGCGGACGGGCAGGGGCCTCGGCCTCGGCTTCCGGCGCCTCGCCCTTGAGCGACGCGGGGCGATGGTCCACAGGCGGCTTTCGGTCGCGGGTGCGGTCCCGGTCGCGGCCGCCGCGTTCACGCCCGCCGCCCCGGGGCGAGCGGGGCTCGTCCTTGATGCTGCCCCAATCGATGCCCTCGAGCGTCAGCTCTTCCGGCGCCTTGCCGATCAGCTTCAGCACCTTGTCCAGGTTGCGGCTGTCGGCGGGGGTGACGATCATGAAGGTCTGACCGGTCTTGCCGGCGCGGCCCGTGCGGCCGATCCGGTGGACATAGTCGTCGGCGTGGTGCGGCACGTCGTAGTTGAAGACGTGGCTCACGTCCGGGATGTCCAGGCCCCGGGCGGCGACGTCGGAGGCGCAGAGCAGGCGCAGCGAGCCGTTGCGGAAGCTCTCCAGCGTGCGCATGCGGGTCTGCTGGTCCAGGTCGCCATGGATCGGGGCCGCGTCCAGGCCGTGCTTCTTCAGCGACTTGGCGACCACGTCCACTTCGGACTTGCGGTTGCAGAAGACGATGCCGTTCTTCACGTCGTCCCGGTCGATCAGGGCGCGAAGCGCGGTGCGCTTGGCCTTGGGATCGGCGGTGGGGATGCGCACCAGAGTCTGGGTGATGGTTTCGGCGGTGGTCGCCGGCCGGGACGCCTCGATGCGGATCGGGTCGTTCAGGAACTGCTTGGTGAGCCGGGTGATCTCCGGCGGCATGGTCGCCGAGAAGAACAGGGTCTGCTTCTTGGGCGGCGTCAGCTTGAAGATGCGCTCGAGGTCCGGGATGAAGCCCATGTCGAGCATGCGGTCGGCTTCGTCGACGACCATGATCTGGACGCCGGTCATCAGCAGCTTGCCGCGCTCGAAGTGGTCCAGCAGGCGGCCGGGGGTGGCGATCAGCACGTCGACGCCGCGGTCCAGCTTCAGTTCCTGGTCCTTGAACGACACGCCGCCGATCAGCAGCGCCCACGAGAGCTTCTGGCCCTTGGCGTACTTCTCGAACGAGGCGGCGACCTGGTCGGCCAGTTCGCGGGTGGGCGCGATCACCAGGGCGCGCGGCATGCGGGCCTTGGAGCGGCCGGCGGCGAGCCGGTCGATCATCGGCAGGGTGAAGGCGGCGGTCTTGCCGGTGCCGGTCTGGGCGATGCCCAGCACGTCCTGGCCGGCGAGGGCGTAGGGGATCGCCTCGGCCTGGATCGGCGTGGCGGTGGTATAGCCTGCGCCGACGACGGCGTTGAGGGTCGGCTGCGACAGGCCTAGGTCGGAAAATTCGGTCATCAGTATCCGGGTGTGCGGCGCCCACTCATGGCTGAGGCTGGCGCGACGCTAGCGGCGCGGACGGAGATCGCCACGCGCGGCGGAACATACGGTCAACCCGCGCCAAGTCAACGCACGCACGCCTCGTCGGTTCATAGGCCGCACACGGCGGCGGCTATTTGCCGTCCACCGAATAGGCCAGGAGCACGTTCACGCCGTTGCCGCCGGTGTTCGCCGCGCCGTTGAAGCCGGACATGGTGAAGACCATGCCGTTGGCGATCGCCGGCCCCATGCCGTCCAGGCTGCCGCCCGGCTGGCCCTTGACGCCGTTGACGGTGTCGTAGGTGCGAGAGGTGGTGCTGTCGGCCCAGATGATCTTGCCGGTGGCCGCGTCATAGGCGCGGAACCAGCCGTCCATCGTGCCCGAGAAGACGACGCCGGGCATGACCGACGGCGCGGCCGACTGGGCCCGCATGCAGGCGCCGGGCGCGCGGTCGCGGCTGCGATCGCCGGCATAGGTGCAGGGTGCTTCGGGGGCCGGCGCGCTCCAGACCACTTTTCCCGTCGCCGGGTCGATCGCGTAGAGGCCGGGCTTGCCGGGGCCGGTGATGCCGGTCCTGGAGAGCGGCAGGCCCTGTTTCGCGCGCAACTCGTCCATGATGGCGCCGATATCGGACACGGTGACGTAGAGCCGCTGGCCGTCGGCCGCCATGCCCCACTCGATGCCGCCCAGGGTGGAGCCGGCGCCGACGCGGCGTTCCCAGAGGACCTTGCCCGTGGCCGCGTCCAGGCCCCAGACCGCCCCGGACTTCTGGCCGGCCAGCACGACATCCTTGCCGCCCTGCAACTTGAACAGGATGGGCGAGGCGCCGAAGTCGTGGTCCGGCCCCAGCGGGTCCGGGCAGTTGGCCGCCCGCGTCCCGGTCACCGGGCAACCCACGATGAAGTTGTCCTTCTCGGTGACCTGGGTGGACCAGCGGATGGCGCCGGACTTCATATCCATGGCCACGATGGCGTCGGCGCCCTTGGTGTCGACGACGGTGTAGCTGTCGCCGGTGGTGACCAGCACCTGGCCGCGCGCGGCGTCGACGGTGGGGGCGGACCAGATCGCCGCGCCGGCCGGGCCCTGCATCATCACGCCGGCCGAGTTGGGCTTGGTCGGCCGCAGCGGCTCGCGGATCATGTAGGTCTGCCAGAGCTTCTTGCCGGTCTTCAGGTCGACGGCGACCAGGGAGCCGCGGAAGCTGCAGCAGGCATAGGTCGCCTGGCGCGCCGCGCCTTCCTCGCCGGAGGTGATCGGCACGAACATCATGTCGCCGTGGATGATCGGCGTGCCGGTGATGCCGGCGACCGGGTGCTTCTCCAGCGGCTCGGTCTTCCAGATCTCCTGGCCGGTCTGGGCGTCCAGCGCATGGACCACGCGGTTACGCTCGCCGACGAAGGTGACCCAGCCGGACGGCGAGATCGCGCTCTTGATGACCATGGGCGTGGTGCGTGCGGCCAGGTCCGACGCCCAGTGGACGCAGCCGGTCCTGGCGTCCAGCGCATAGGTCTTGCCGCTGCGGTTGGAGATGAACAGCCAGTCGCCGACCACCGTGGGCATGCCGCCGCCGGCCATCGCATACGACCACTTGACCTTCAGCTTCGGCACGTCGGCGGCTGTCAGGCCCGCGTTGGCCTGGTAGCGCAGCGAGCGGTCGCCCATGCCGACGCTGGTCCAGTCCTTGCCGGTGGCGGCGATGGCCGGATGGGTCTCGCACATCTTGTCGACGCCCTTGGGCGCGGCGTCGAAGGCGCTCTGACGGTTCGCGCCGCCGGCCGGCGCGGCCTGGGCCTGCGGCCCGGGCGCCGCGCCGGTGAGGTAGCCGGCGACGGCCTGCTTGTCGGCGTCGCTGAGGCCGCTGGCCATCGGGACCATGACCCCGCTGGTCAGCGCCTGGACGACCTGGGCGGTCGGCATCGCCGACAGGGTCTGGCGCGAAGGCGCCTGGCCGACCGGCGGCTCGTGGCACATCTTGCAGCGGGCGTTGAAGACCTGCTCGCCGCTCTGCTGCGCGGACGCCACGCCGGCGATGAGCGCGACGACGGCGAACGCCGCGCCGGCGATCCAGGACCTGAAGCTCATGTTTCCCCCAACCGTTTTGGCGTCGTTTTCGGCACTCTGGACGCCGCACGCACCGCCGACAGGTTCGAAGGCGGGGTACGGGGCGAGCCGTTGAATCGGGGAAGCCTCGCGCGCGAACATTGCTCGCATGTGTCGGGCGCCGACAGCAGCGCCGGCGGTGGGCCCGGCGCCGCTTTTGCGCCGGGCCGTGTCGCCGCCGTCGTCAGTGGGTGATCCAGCCCTCCGGAAGGGTGGCGAGTTCCACGCCGTGGAGGGTGAGCGTCTCATGGCCCACCAAGGTGATCACCACGTCCTCGCCGACCTGGGCGACCGAGTAGGGAACGTTGCCCTGGATGTGGACCTTATCGCCCTCGGTGGCGTCGAAGTCGAGCACCAGGTCGTTGCCGCCGCCGGCGAAGACATTGAACGTGTCGGCGCCGCTGCCGCCGGCCATCGTGTCGTCGCCCTTGTCGCCGGAGACCCAGTCGTTCCCCGCGCCGCCCGAAAGGCTGTCATCGCCCTGGCCGCCGTAGACCATGTCGTCGCCGCTGCCGCCGGCGGCGGTGTCGTTGCCGATGTTGCCGTTCACCAGGTCGTTGCCAGAGCCGCCGAACAGGACGTCCTGGTCCTTGCCGCCCAGCACCCAGTCGTCGCGGTCGCCGCCGTCCACGGTGTCGTTCCCGGCCATGCCGTTGAGCGCGTCGTGCCCGGCGCCTCCGATGAGCGAGTCGTCGCCTGACTGGCCGTGGACGACGTCGCCGACATCGTCACCCGCCAAGGTGTCGTCACCGGATGTGCCCTCGATGTGGGTCTGGCTGTCTTCGCCCTCGTCGTCGGGCGGGCTGCCGCCCATCGGGCCGGTCGCAGTGTCGGTGAACATATCGTCCTCTCCCTCAAGCGCCTCCCACCGACCTTTCAAGCGTTGGGGTCAAAGAGGGCTGAAAGAAGACCGTTAAGCGGCGTGACAACGTTTCCGGGGCGCGGCCGCGCTGGGCTTGCGGGGGACGGTCTCAGATATCCAGGTCGGCCGCCGCGAACTCGGCGTTTTCCTGGATGAAACGGAAGCGCAGCTCGGGCTTGCGGCCCATCAGGGCTTCCACCAAGTCCTCGACCGGCTCCTCGGCGCGCGGCAGGACCACCTTGGCCAGGGTCCGGGTCTTCGGATCCATGGTTGTTTCCTTCAGTTGCGCGGGCATCATCTCGCCCAGGCCCTTGAAGCGGCTGATCTCCGGCTTCTTGCCCTTGAAGTCGGTGGCCAGCAGTTCGTCGCGGTGGACGTCGTCGCGGGCGTAGGCCGACTTGCCGCCGTGGCTAAGCCGGTAGAGCGGCGGCAGGGCCAGGAACAGGCGCCCGCCCCGGATCATCTCCGGCATGGTCCGATAGAAGAAGGTGATCAGCAGGCTCGCGATGTGAGCGCCGTCGACGTCGGCGTCCGTCATGATGATGATGCGGTCGTAGCGCAGGTCTTCGTCGCGGTATTTCGACCCGACCTGGGCGCCGAGCGCCAGCAGCAGGTCGCTCAGTTCCTTGTTGCCGCCGAACTTGTCGGTCGAGGCCGAGGCGACGTTCAGGATCTTGCCGCGCAGGGGCAGGATCGCCTGGGTCTTGCGGTCGCGGGCCTGCTTGGCCGAGCCGCCGGCCGAGTCGCCCTCGACCAGGAACAGCTCGGTGCCGTCCAGCGCGCCGCCGGCGCAGTCGGCCAGCTTGCCGGGCAGCCGCAGCTTGCGGGTGGCGGAGGCGCGGGCGACTTCCTTGTCCTTCCGGCGCTTCAGGCGCTCCTCAGCGCGCTCGACGACGAATTCCAGCAGGGCGCTGGCGGCCTTGGGCTGGGCGGTCAGCCAATGGTCGAAGGGGTCGGCCAAGGCCTTTTCCACCAGCCGCTGGGCGTCGCTGGAGGACAGGCGTTCCTTGGTCTGGCCCTGGAACTCCGGGTTGGCGACGAAGACGCTGACCAGGGCGCCGGCCTGCGACACCACGTCGTCGGCCGTGATGATCGTGCCGCGCTTCTCGCCCGTGAGCTCGGCGTACTGCTTCAGGCCGCGGGTCAGCACCGCGCGGAAGCCCGCCTCATGGGTGCCGCCCTCCGGGGTGGGCACGGTGTTGCAGTAGGACTGCATGAAGCTGTCGGCCTCGCCGAAGCCGGCCGGGGTCCAGGCGACAGCCCACTCGACCTTGCCGGTCTCGCCAGGACGCTCCCAGCGGCCGGCGAACGGTTCCGGCGTCACCGTTTCCAGGCCCTTGATCCGTTCCGACAGGAAGTCGGCCAGCCCGTTGGGGAAGCGGAACGTCGCCTCGGGCGGGGTCTGGTCGTGGATGCGGCTGGGATCGCATTTCCAGCGGATCTCGACGCCGCCGAACAGGTAGGCCTTGGACCGCGCCATCCGGTAGAGCCGGGCCGGGCGGAAGGTGGCGCCCTCGCCGAAGATCACCGGGTCGGGCACGAAGGCGATCTGGGTGCCCTTCTTGCGCGTCGGGCCCAGCTTCTCGATCGAACCGATCGGCTTGCCGCGGGTGAACGCCTGGCGCCACTCGAAGCCGTCTTTCCAAACCGTGACCTCGACGCGTTCCGACAGCGCATTGACCACCGAGACGCCCACGCCGTGCAGGCCGCCGGAGGTCTCGTAGGCCTTGCCGGAGAATTTCCCGCCCGAGTGCAGCACGGTCATGATCACTTCGAGCGCCGACTTGCCCGGATGCTTGGGGTGCGGGTCGACGGGGATGCCGCGGCCGTCGTCGGTGACGGTGAGCATGCCCTCGGCGTCGAGGACGACGGTGATGACCTTGGCGTGGCCGGCGACGGCCTCGTCCATGGCGTTGTCCAGCACCTCGGCGAACAGGTGGTGCAGGGCCCGCTCGTCGGTGCCGCCGATGTACATGCCCG
>CBHTUE010000033.1:0-28169 GCA_966096115.1 uncultured Phenylobacterium sp. | reverse complement strand
AGGTGGTCGGCGGCTTGTCCGGGTCGATCAGCGGGCGGCCGTGGCGGACCAGGATGAGCGCCGGCTTACTCATGCGGGGACCCCGATACGCTTGATTTCCCACTGCAAATCGATGCCGGCCTTGGCCAGCACGTCGGCGCGGACGGCCTCGCCCAGACCCTCCAGGTCGGCGGCGGTCGCCTCCCCGGTGTTGATCATGAAGTTCGCGTGCAGCGGCGAGAACATGGCCCCACCGTACAGCTTTCCGCGCCATCCCGCCTCATCGACGAGCTTCCACGACGAATGGCCGGGCGGATTCTTGAAGGTGGAGCCCCCGGTCTTCTCGCGAATCGGTTGTGTCGTCTCGCGCCGGGCGGTGATTTCGTCGATGCGCGCCTGCACCGCGGCGGGGTCGTCGGGGCGGCCCTGGTAGGTGGCTTCCACCCAGATGATGTCGGCCGGCGCCTCCGAGTGGCGGTAGGTGTAGCCGAAGTCCGCCTTCTGCAGCTCGCGCCGCGCGCCGGTCCGGTCGTAGCCCCAGGCCGAGACCAGGACGTCGCGGGTTTCCGCACCGTAGCAGCCGGCGTTCATGGTCAGCGCCCCGCCGATGGTCCCCGGGATGCCGGCGTAGAATTCCAGCCCGCCGATCCCCGCCTTGGCCGCGGCGCGGGCGACGGAGGAGTCCAGCGCCGCCGAGCCGGCCGTGACGCGGGAGCCTTCCGTGGTGATCCCCGCGAACGCCCGCCCGGCCAGGCGCACGACCACGCCGGAAACCCCGCCGTCGCGGATGATCACGTTGGAGCCGACGCCCAGGACGGTCACAGGGACCTCGGTCGGCAGGCCGGCCAGGAACTGGGCCAGATCCTCGTGGTCGGCCGGCAGGAACAGCACGTCGGCCGCCCCGCCCACCCGGAACCAGGTGAACGGCCCCAGCGGCTCATCCGGCAGCAGCTTGCCGCGCACCGCCGGCAGGGCCTGCCGCCAGCTCATTCGGCGGCCGCGGCCAGGGCGTCCAGCTCGCCCGGCAGGGCGTAGGACCAGCTGGTGATGTCGCCGGCGCCCAGCAGGACCACCAGGTCCCCCGGCTCGGCCTCGGCCTTGACCAGGCGGGCCAGCTCGCCTGGCGTGTCCAGCGCCAGCACGCGCCGGTGGCCGTAGCGGCGCAGGCCCTCGATCAGGCTGTCGCGGCTGGCGCCCTCGATCGGCTGTTCGCCGGCGGCATAGACGTCGGCCACGATCACCGCGTCGGCGTCGTTGAACCCGTGGCAGAAGTCGTCGAACAGGTCGCGCAGGCGGGTGTAGCGGTGCGGCTGCACCACCGCGATCACCTTGCCGGCGGTCACGGCGCGGGCGGCCTTCAGCACCGCGGCGATCTCCACCGGGTGGTGGCCGTAGTCGTCGACGACGCGGACGCCGCCCGAGACGCCGGTCGTGGTGAACCGCCGCCGCACGCCGCCGAACTCGGCCAGGCCCTTGCGGATCGCCGCCTCATCCAGGCCCAGCTCGCGCGCCACGGCGACCGCCGCCAGGGCGTTCAGCACGTTGTGGTGCCCCGGCATCGGCATGTGCAGGTCGGTGAAGCGGAGGGACTCACCTTCCCGCGGCGCCAGCACCACGTCGAAGTGTGCGCCGTCGGCGCCCATGACGATATTCTCGGCGCGCACCTCGGCCTGCGGATTGACGCCGTAGGTGACCAGCCGGCGGTTCTCCACCCGCGCGGCCATGGCCTGCACCTCGGCGTGGTCGGTGCAGATGGCGGCGAAGCCGTAGAACGGGATGTTTTCGACGAAATCGCGGAACGCCTGCTTTACCGCGCCGAAGTCGCCGTAGTGGTCCAGGTGCTCGGGGTCGATGTTGGTGACCACCGCGCAGGTCGACTTCAGCTTCAGGAACGTGCCGTCGCTCTCGTCGGCCTCCACTACTATCCAGTCGCCCGTGCCGACCTTGGCGTTGGTGCCGTAGGCGTTGATGATCCCGCCGTTCACCACCGTCGGGTCCAGGCCGCCGGCGTCCAGCAGCGAGGCGATCATCGAGGTGGTGGTGGTCTTGCCATGCGTGCCGCCCACGGCCACCGAGAATTGGAGTCGCATCAGCTCGGCCAGCATCTCGGCGCGGCGCACCAGTGGTAGGCGCCGCTCACGGGCCGCGACCATCTCCGGATTGTCCGGCTTCACGGCGGTGGAATAGACGACGGCGTAGGCGCCCTCCACGTGGGCCGCCTCGTGGCCGATGAACACCTTCGCGCCCAGCTTCTGCAGCCGCTCGGTGTTGGCGCTGGCCTTGGCGTCGGAGCCCTGCACCGAATAGCCGGTGCGCATCATGATCTCGGCGATGCCGCTCATGCCGATGCCACCGATGCCGATGAAGTGCACGGGGCCGATTTCGAAGGGCACGGGGCGTCGCGTCATGGGTTTCGAATATGCGGAAAGCCGTGCTCGCAAAAGCGTCTTCGGCATCCGGCGCGCCGGAGGCGCCATAGATTGGAACCACGAAGGACACGAAGACCACGAAGGGGCGGAGTTCAACGTGACCGCGAGCGACGCAGGGCCTCTTCGTGGTCTTCGTGTCCTTCGTGGTGGAATTTGACGAGCGCTGGCGCGCCTAGCCGGCGGCCGCCGTTCGCTCCACCACGTCGGCCAGGCGCTCCGCGGCGTCGGGGATCGCCACCGAGCGGGAGGCGGCGGCCATGCGGGCCAGGCGGGCCGGGTTGTTCAGCAGGGTGGTCAGCGCGGTGGCCAGCGACTCGACCGTCAGCGCGCTTTCGCGGGCGATCTCGGCGCCGCCGGCGTCGGCCAGCAGCAGGGCGTTTTGGCCCTGGTCGTCGTCGATGGCGATGGCCAGCGGCACCAGGATGGCCGGCTTCCCGGCGACGGCGAACTCGCAGACCGTGCCCGCGCCCGAGCGCCCGATCACCAGGTGGGCGTCGCGCAGGCGGCTGGCGATGTCGCGGAAGAACGGCGCGATCTCGGCGTCGACCAGCGCGTCGCGGTAGGCGCGGCGGGCGGTGTTCATGGACTCCGCGCGGGTCTGCTGCTGGACGACCAGGCGCTTGCGCAGGTCCTCCGGCAGGGCCTTCACCGCCTCGGGCACCAGTTCGGACAGCAGGCGCGCGCCCTGGCTGCCGCCGGTGATCAGCAGGCGCACCGGCCCGTTGGGTTCCGGCGGAACGGAGGGGATATCGGCCAGGGCGCGGATGGGCGGACGCACGGGGTTGCCGACCACGTTGGCCCGTTCGGCCACGTTGGCGGGAGCTTTCTTGAGTGTCGGAAAGGCGCAGGCCACGGTCTTCACGTGCGGGGCCAGCATGCGGTTGGCCCGGCCCATCACCGCGTTCTGCTCGTGGATCACGGTCGGCCGCTTGTCCATCACCGCGGCCACCAGGGCAGGCGCCGAGGGATAGCCGCCAAAGCCCACCACCACCTGCGGCCCGATCTCGCGGTAGAGGGCGCGGGCCTGCAGGGCGCCGCGCATCACCGCGAAGCCGGCGCGCATCATGCCGATGGGATCGCCCGGCTTGAACGTGGCGGCCGACAGCCCGATGCGGCGTTCCGCCGGGAAGTCCTGCGCCAGGCCCGCCACGCGCTCGTCCGACGCCAGCACGATGCCCCAGCCGCGGGCGATCAGCGCCTCGGCCAGCGCCTGGGCGGGGAACAGGTGTCCGCCCGTCCCGCCGGCGGCGACGACGGCGATCTTACGCATGGGAGGGGCGCATCATGAGAACTCGCCGGCCTTGGCCAGGCCTCCGGTGTGCGTATAGGCGCCCGGGCGGCGGCGGGTAAGCGCCAGCGCCAGGCCCAGGGTCAGGCCCATGGCCAGCATCGAGGAGCCGCCGTAGCTGATGAAGGGAAGCGTCATGCCCTTGGTCGGTATCATGTTCAGATTAACCGCCAGGTTGATGATCGCCTGTTGGCCCACCAGCACGAACAGCGCGGCGGCGGCCACCTGCTCGAAGGGATCGTTCAGCTTCATGGCCCTTTGCAGGCCGCGGATCACCACGAAGGCAAACAGCGAGATCACCAGCAGCAGGAAGACCAGTCCGAACTCCTCGGCCCCCACGCTGGCGGCGAAGTCGGTGTGCAGGTCGGGCACGTGGCGCTTCATCACGCCCTCGCCCGGCCCGCGGCCGAACAGGCCGCCGGCGGCCTGGGCCACGGCCGCGGCGTCGACCTGGTGGGTGTCGGCCTTGTCCGGCGAGAAGAACCGGTCCACCCGGCTCTGCACGTGCGGGAACAGGAAGTAGGTCGAACTCAAGCCGGCGACGGCCGCCGCCCCCAGGCCCATGACCCACGAGATCGGCACCCCCGCCATCCAGAACGCCGCCCCGAAGGCCACGGTGATCAGCACCGTCTGGCCCACGTCCGGCTGGATCAGCAACAGGCCGATCGACAGCGCATAGAGGCCGAAGGCGATGGAGACGCCGGGCACGCCCTGCCCCTTCTGCCCCTCGGCGAACATCCAGGCGACCAGGATGACCAGCGCCGGCTTCATGTATTCCGACGGCTGGAAGGTGAACCCGCCGAACTCGATCCAGCGGTTGGCCCCCTTGGCCGTGTGGCCGATGAACGGCAGGGCGATCATCACCGCGATGGCCGCGAGCCAGATGAAGAACGCCGCACGCCGCACGGTCTTCACGTCCATCATCGAGACGCTGATCAGGATCACCGCCGCTCCGGCCGCAAACACGCACTGGCGCACCGCGAAGTGGAACGGGTCGCCGATGTTCATTCGCAGGGCCGCCGCCGGGCTGGCGGCGAATGAGATTACCACGCCGATGGCGATGAGCAGGGCCACCATGCCCAGCATCCAGCGGTCCACGGTCCACCACCACACCCCGATCGAGGAGCGGTCGGAGCGCGGGAAGGCGTGGGCGTTGCTGGCCCGGCTGATTTCGTTGGCGGTCGTCATGCGGCCCCCTTCGTGCTGGTGCGGCCGGCCACGAGGCCCATGACGGCGGCGCGGAAAGCTTCCCCGCGCGCCTCGAAATCCGGGAACTGGTCGAAGGACGCGCAGGCCGGCGACAGCAGGACGACGGCGTCCTTGCCGCTGGCCGCGGCGTCGGCGAACGCCGTCTCGGCGGCCGCCTCGATCGTGCCACAGGCGACGGCCGGGGCCTTGCCCTTCAACGTCCGGGCGAACGCGTCCGACGCCTCGCCGACCAGGTAGGCCTTCACCACGCGCGGGAACAGGTCGGCCAGGTCGTCGATGCCGCCGGTCTTCGGCTGGCCGCCGACGATCCAGTAGCTCTTCGGATAGCTCGACAGCGCCTGTCGCGCGGCGTCGGCGTTGGTGGCCTTGCTGTCGTTGACGAAGCGGACCTTGCCGACGATGGCCACGGTCTCCATCCGGTGCGCCAGGCCCGGGAACGTCAGCAGCGCCTTGGACGCCTGGTCCGTCGAGATGCCCAGCCCGCGCGCCGCGGCATAGGCGGCCGCCGCGTTCTGCCAGTTGTGCCGGCCGGGCAGCGAGCGGGCGCGCTTCAGGTCGGCCACCTGCGTCGTGCGTTCGCCGGTCGCATCGTACAGCAGGCCGTCAAGGGCGTAGACGCCCCGACCGATCGCCTTGTGCGCCGAGATCGGCACGATGGTGCGGCGGTTGGCGGCAGTGATCTCGGTGCAGATCCGCGCGCCGTAGTCGTCGTCGATGCCGATGACGGCGGTGTCGCCCTTGCCCTGGTTCAGCAGGATCCGGCGTTTGGCGCCGACGTAGCCCTCCATGTCGCCGTGCCGCTCCAGGTGGTCGGGCGAGATGTTGAGGATCACCGTGACGTCGGCCTTCAGGCTCGAGGTCAGGTCCAGCTGGTAGGACGACAGCTCCAGCACGTAGACCGAGCCGCCGTGCATGTCGTCCAGGCTGAGCACGCCCGTGCCGATGTTGCCGCCGATGCGCACGTCGCGGCCCGCCTCGGCGCAGATGTGGCCGATCAGGGCGGTGGTGGTCGACTTGCCGTTGGTGCCGGTGATGGCGACGATCTTCGGCCGCTTGTGTTCCGGCGCGGCGTTGACGGTGCGGGCGAAGAGCTCGATGTCGCCGACGATCTCGACGCCTTCTGCCCTGGCCTTCTCCACCGTCCAGTGCGGCTTGGGATGGGTCAGGGGCACGCCCGGCGACAGCATCAGGGCGGCGAAGCCCGACCAGTCGGCCGTGGTCAGGTCGGTGAGCTGGAAGCCTTCCGCGGCGGCGGCGTCACGGGTCTTGGGGTTGTCGTCCCACAGCGCCACCTTGGCCTCGCCGGCGACGAGGGCGCGCGCGGCCGCCAGGCCCGTTCGGGCCAGGCCGAACACGGCGACGGTCTTCCCCTCGAATCCACGGACCGGAATCATGACGCGGGGCGGCCCTCCCCTATCGCAGCTTGAGGGTGGCGAGGCCGACCAGGGCCAGCATGATCGAGACGATCCAGAAGCGGATCACCACGGTCGATTCCGACCAGCCCAGCTTCTCGAAGTGGTGGTGGATCGGGGCCATCAGAAAGATCCGCCGGCCGGTGCGCTTGAACCAGGCCACCTGGATCACGACGCTCAGCAGCTCGCCCACGAACAGGCCGCCGATGATGCCCAGCACGATCTCGTGGCGGGTGGCGACGGCGATGGTGCCGACCGCGCCGCCCAGGGCCAGCGAGCCGGTGTCGCCCATGAAGATCTTGGCCGGCGGGGCGTTGTACCAGAGGAAGCCCAGTCCCGAGCCGATCAGCGCCCCGCAGAACACCGCCAGCTCGCCCACGCCCGGCACGAAGTGGAGTTGCAGGTAGTTTGCGAAGACGAAGTTGCCGACCAGGTAGGCGATCAGGCCGTAGGCCGCCGAGGCAATCATCACCGGCACCGTGGCCAGCCCGTCCAGCCCGTCGGTGAAGTTCACCGCGTTCGCCGCGCCTACGATGATGAAGGCCCCGAAGCCCAGGTAGAACCAGTGGAGGTTGATCAGCCACTGCTTGAACACCGGGAACGTCACCGCGGTCAGCAGCCCCGGGCTCTCCGGCGGCTTGGCGGCGAACTGGATGATCAGCGCCACGGCGGCCATGGCGATCAGGGCTTCCAGCAGCAGGCGCGTGCGGCCCGAGATGCCGGCGGTGGTCTGCTTGGTGACCTTGGAATAGTCGTCGAGGAAGCCCAGCAGGCCGTAGCCGCCGGTCACGATCAGCACGGCCCAGACGTAGACGTTGGTCAGGTCGGCCCACAGCAGGGTGCCGGAGAACAGCCCGGCCAGGATCATCACCCCGCCCATGGTGGGCGTGCCGGATTTCTCCAGCACGTGGCGCTCGATGCCCTCGGCGCGGATCGGCTGGCCCTTGCCCTGGCGCGCCTTCATCCAGCGGATGAACCGCGAACCCATGGCCACGACGACCAGCTGCGAGGTGAAGATCGCCAGGCCCGTGCGGAAGGTCTGGTACTTGAGCAGGTTCAGGATCGGCACGTAGCCGGCGTGCGCCGGGTCCACGCTCTGCAGGTAGTGCGAGTACTGCAGATAGAGCCAATAGAACATCAGCCGGCCTCCCGGGGAGCCATGGCCGAGAGGGCCTGCGCGATGCGCCCGGCCTTCGATCCGTTGGACCCCTTCACCATCACCACGTCGCCGGCCTCTACGGCCTGTGCGAGCCGAGGCGCGAGCGCGTCAGCCGTTTCGGCGTAGCCGCCGCGCCGAGTCGCAGGAAGGGCGTCCCAGAGGGATTTCATCAAAGGACCAGCGCAGAAGACGAGGTCAATCGCCGCAGCCTCGATCGGGGCCGCCAGCTGCGCATGGAAGCGGCCTTCGTCAGGGCCCAGCTCCAGCATGTCGGTCAGCGCCACGATCCGCCGCGTCGCCCCGGCGCGGGCGCCCAGGGTGGCGATCGCCGAGGCCATGGAGATCGGGTTGGCGTTGTAGCTCTCGTCGATGAGCGTGAAATGGCCGCCCTTCACCGGGATGACCGCTTCCGCGCCGCGGCCGGCCAGCGGCTCGAACGAGCCCAACGCCGCCAGGCTGTCGCCCAGGTCGACGTCGAGCGCCTCCAGCATCAGCAGCACGGCCATGCTGTTGGGGCCCCAGTGAAGGCCGGTCTGCAGGATCGGGAAGTCCAGGGCGCTGCCGTTCAGGCGGGCCTGCACCACCGCATGGTCGCCGCCCGTTCTGTCTTGGGCAGCCTGGAAGTCGATCAGGCGGGCGTCGCAGCCCGCGGCGCGGCCGAAGGTGCGGATGGTCGCGCCGGCCTTCAGCGCCTCGGCCTTCAGGAGGTCGAACCAGGCGTTGTCGGCGTTGAGCACCGCGATGCCGCCGGGCTCCAGGCCCTCGAAGATCTCCGCCTTGGCGCGGGCCACGCCGGTCTCGCCGTCGGCGAAGCCCTCGGTGTGCACGGGACCCACGGTGGTCACGACCGCAGCGTGCGGCCGGACCATCTTGGTCAGCGGCCGGATCTCGTCGGCGTGGTTCATGCCGATCTCGAAGACCGCGCGCTCGGTGTCGCGCGGCATCCGCGCCAGGGTCAGCGGCACGCCGATGTGGTTGTTGTAGGACTTCACCGACGAGTGGGCCCGACCCGCCAACTGCAGGCCGGCCATGATCGCCTGGGTGACGCTGGTCTTGCCGACCGAGCCGGTCACCGCGCCGCGCCTGGCCCCGGTCGCCCGCTCGCGCGCCGCCACACCCAGCTTCTCCAGAGCCGCGAAGGTGTCGGCGACCTGCACCGCCGGTCCGGCGACGGCCTGCGAGACCAGCGCGCCTGCCGCGCCCTTGCCCATCGCCATCTCGACGAACTCGTGGCCGTCGCGCACGCCGGCCAGGGCCACGAACAGGTCGCCGGGCTCGATCGTGCGGGTGTCGATGGAGACTCCGGTCGCCGAGAACCCGCCCTTCACCGCCCCGCCCGTCGCTGCTGCAATCTCCTCAGCCGTCCAGAGCGGGTCAGCCATGAACCAGCTCCAGCGCCTTGGCGGTCTCCTCCACGTCGTCGAAGGGGTGGACCACGTCGCCGACGATCTGGCCCTGCTCGTGGCCCTTGCCGGCAACCACCAGGATGTCGCCGTCCCTCAGCATCGCCACGGCCGCGCGGATCGCCTCGCGCCGGTCCCCAATCTCCTTCGCCCCCTTGGCGCCGGCCAGCACGTCGGCGCGGATCGCGGCGGGGACTTCCGAGCGGGGGTTGTCGTCGGTGACGATGGCGACGTCGGCCAGGGCCGAGGCGATCTGGCCCATCTGCGGGCGCTTGCCCTTGTCGCGGTCGCCGCCGGCGCCGAACACCACGATGACGCGGCCGCGGGCGTGGGGGCGCAGGGCCTCCAGCACCGTCGCCAGGCCATCCGGCGTGTGGGCGTAGTCGACATAGGCCTCGCCGCCGCGCGGGCCGGCGCCGACGCGCTGCAGACGCCCGGGCGCGCCGGTCAGCTTCTCCAGGCCCGCGAAGGTCTGGTCCCAGCTCATCCCGGCGGCGCGGCAGAGGCCCGCCGCGACCAGGGCGTTGGAGGCCTGGAAGCCGCCGGCCAGCGGCAGGCGTACGTCGTAGACCCGGCCCTCGGCGCGGATCGACAGACGCTGGCCTTCCGGCAGCAGGGCGCGGTCCAGCAGCTTCAGCGCCTGGCCCGTCTCGCCGACGCTCATCACGCGCTGGCCCGACACGACCGAGGCGGCGGCGAAGAACGGGAAGGCCTCGGAGTCCGCATTCAGCACCGCCGTCGCGCCGCGCGGCATCAGCTGTTCGAACAGCCGCAGCTTGGCCTTCAGGTAGTTGTCCATGGTCAGGTGGTAGTCGAGGTGGTCCTGGGTCAGGTTCAGGAACCCGGCCGCCGCCAGTCGCACGCCGTCCAGCCGGCGCTGGTCGATGCCGTGCGACGAGGCTTCCATGGCGAAGTGGGTGACGCCCAGCTGCGCCATGCGCGCCAGCAACTCAGCCACGTCGCCGGCGTCCGGCGTCGTCAGGCCGGGCGGGGTCAGCTGGTCCATCGACCCGTCCGGCCGCGAAACCGTGACGCCCAGGGTGCCCATGCTGGCCGAGACGTGGCCGGCGGCGGCGAACATCTGGCGGCAGAAGTTGGCGACCGAGGTCTTGCCGTTGGTGCCGGTGATCGCGACGCAGGTCTGCGGCTGGCGGCCCCAGAAGTTGGCGGCGGCCAGCGCATAGCCGCGGCGCGGATCGCGGCAGATGATCGTGGGGACGGCGAGGTTCAGGTCCTCATGCGCGATCACCGCGGCGGCGCCGGCCTCGACCGCCTTCTGCGCGAACGCTGCGCCGTCGGCCTTGGCCCCCGGCAGGGCGGCGAACAGGAACCCGGGTTTCACCTTGCGGCTGTCGGCGGTGACGCCCGTGATCTCGGGGTCGGCGCCCGTGTGGCGTTTGACGAGCTGGGTGAGGCGCGGGCTCATCGCTCGGCGGCCGCGTTGGGGTCTTCCGGCGGCTGCTCCACCGGGATCCGCTGAGGCGTGGTCGGCGGCTGCCGCTTCACGCCCACGAACGGCGCGATGCGCTCGATCACCCGTCCGACCGCCGGGGCCGCCGCGATGCCGCCCGTCGGGTCGACGCCCAGGTGGCCGCGGCCCGGCTCGTCCATCAGGATCAGGACGAAGTAGCGCGGGTCGTGCACGCCGCCGGTCGTCGGGAAGGTCGCGGCGAAGGACGAGACTTGCTTGGTGTTGGAGTAGCGGCGCGCCGCCGGGTCCCACTTGTTGCCGGTGCCGGTCTTGCCGCCGACGAACAGGCCTTCGACGTTCGCCGACTTGCCGCTGCCGCCGGTGACGTTGGCGCGCATGATCGACAGCATCTGCAGCGAGGTCTTCTCCGACATGACTCGGGGACCATCGACCCTGGCGCCGGGTTCCAGCTTGCGGATCGTCAGCGGCACCAGTCTGCCGCCGTTCACCAGCGGCTCATATGCCCGCACCAGCGCCAGCGGGCTGACGTTCATTCCGAACCCGAACGAGGTCGAGGCGATGGCGTCCTCGTCCCACACCTTGGGCGTCAGCGGCCGCGCGCTCTCGATCAGCTCCACCTTGGCCGGCGTCGTGAGGCCGAGGGCCTTGTAGTACTTCTCCATCCGCGCCGGACCGACGCCCTCGGCCAGGCGCGCGGTGCCGATGTTGGACGAGTGCTGGAACACCTCCACCAGCGACAGCACCGCATGGGTGGCGTGGTAGTCCTTGATGGTGCGGTAGCCGATCTGGAACGGGTGGGTCGCGTCGAACCGGGTCTCGGGCGTTGCTACGCCGGTATCCAGGCCGATCGCCACAGTGAAGGCCTTGAAGGTCGAGCCCATCTCGTAGATCGAGTTGGCCGCGCGGTTGGTCTGGGCGCTGATGCTGGACTTGCCCGGGCGGTTGGGGTCGAACACCGGCCAGCTGGCCAGACCCAGCACCTCGCCCGTCTGCACGTTGGTGACGATGCCGACGGCGCCCTTGGGCTGGAACTCGGCGACGGCCTTCCACAGTTCGTCCTCCAGGGCGCCCTGCACGCGCAGGTCGATGGAGATCGGCATCGGCTTGCCGCCCTTGGCCGCGGTGCGGATGTCGTCGTTGAACGCGGCCTCGGCGCCCGACAGGCCCTCGCCGCCGGAATCCGAGAAGCCGATGATGTGCGCGGCCGTCGGGCCCAGCGGATAGACCCGGTGCTGTTCCGGCTCGAAGGTCACGCCGGGCAGGCCCAGGTCGTTGACCTTGGTGCGCTCCTCGGGCGTCAGGGCCCCGATCACGAACACCCGGCGGTTGCCGCGCAGCGCGCGTTCCAGTCGCTGCGGATCCAGGTCCGGCATCGCGGCCATCAGGGTGCGGCGGGTCTCCGCCTGGTCCCAGATCTCGCGGGGATCGATGTAGAGGCCGTAGTGCAGCAGGTCGGCGGCCAGCAGCTGGCCGTTGCGGTCCACCAGGTCGGCGCGCGCGGCGCCCAGCACCGGCGGCCCGCCCTCGATGCGCGTGGCGTCGGAGAACAGGGCCGCGCGCGTCGCGCCCACCGCCAGCACCACGAAGCCGATCGAGAACAGCATCAGGACGAAGAAGATGCGCAGGCGGGTGTCGTCCTCCACCCGGCCGGAGGCGCGGGCGCGCTCGAAGGCGTGCTCCAGGCCCCAGACGCGCTCCAGCAGCCAGCGCGGCAGGCCGAAGCGAAAACCACCGAGGGGTTGCTGGGCCAGGCTCATGGCTTCGTCACCTGGGCGAGTTGCACCGGCTGGGCGTCGGACGGCGGGGGCGGCGGCACGCCGGCGACCGAGCCGGCGCCATTGATCAGGGCGGCGACGGCCGACGGCGCCTTGGCGGCCTGCGGCGGGCCGCCGCGGGCCAGCGCCGCCAGCTGGTCCAGGGTGGCTTCATTCTTGGCCGAGACCGGCTTCAGGCCCAGGTATGAGGTCGAGAGGCGTTCGATCCGGCCTGGCTGCTCCAGGTGCGCCACCTCGGCCTGCAGCAGTCGGATGCGCGCCTGCTCGCCGTCGATCTGGCGCTCGATGCGGGCGAGGTCGGAGCGTTCGCGCCCGGCGATGGTCTTGGCCAGGTAGACGCCGACGATCACGCTCACCAGCAGGGCGACGCCGATCAGGTCGATCAGCTTGAAGCCCCGGACGCGGCGGGTAAACGGGTTCATCCTACTTCGCTCCTTCGGAGCTACGAAGGATCGATCCTCCGCCAGGCAGGGCCAGTCCTGCGAAGCCTTGGCGAAGCAGGATCATGCCGCCGCCCTCCACACGGGCGCGTCGGTCCGCACCGCCGCGCGCAGCTTGGCGGAGCGGGCGCGGGGGTTGGCCTTGATCTCGGCTTCGGACGGCGCCTGGGCGTTGTTGAACAGCATCCGGAAGCTGGGAGCCTGGGTCTGCTCGACCGGCGGCGCGTGGCGCGAGCCGCCGGGCGTGCGGCCGCTGCGGAGGGCGAAGAACGCCTTCACGATGCGGTCCTCCAGCGAGTGGAAGGTGACGACGCACAGCCGCCCGCCCACCTTCAGCACGCGCTCGGCGGCTTCCAGGCCGGCCTCCAGCTCGCTCAGCTCCTCGTTCACCGCGATGCGCAGGCCCTGGAAGGTCCGCGTCGCGGGGTGGATCTTCGCGCCGCGGCGTCCGCCCAGCGCCTTTTCCACGAATTCGGCCAGCTCCAGCGTCCGGGTGAACGGCTGCGCTTCGCGCCGGCGCACGATGGCGCGGGCGATGCGGCGGCTCTCCCGTTCTTCGCCATAGACGAAGATAATCCGGGCCAGCTCCGCCTGTTCGGCGGTGTTGACCAGGTCCGCGGCGGTCGGGCCGTCACTGCCCATCCGCATATCGAGCGGCCCATCCTGCATGAACGAGAAGCCGCGTTGGGCCTCGTCGATCTGCATGGAGGAAACGCCGAGGTCGAGGGCCACGCCGTCAGCGTGACCCTCGCCCAGCACCGCGTCCATTTCCGAGAATCGCGCTTCCACCAGTCTGAAGCGGTCTTCCGGAAGTCCCGCGGCAAAGCGACGGACCGTAGGGTCGCGGTCAAACGCCACGACCTTCGCGCCTGTCGCCAGAAGGGCGCGGGAATACCCACCCGCGCCGAAGGTGCCGTCCACCACGGTGTCGCCCGGCCCGACGGCCAGGTTCTCGATCACCTCGTCGAGGAGGACGGAAGTGTGGGGGGAAGCGCTCATGCGGCGCCCCCAAGCCGAGCGGCGCGCTGCTTCACGCGCATGTCGGCCAGGCCCGCCTTGGCGAACTCGCGGTCCGCGGCGCGCTGGGCCTTGTAGGTCTCACGCTCCCAGATCTCGAAGCGGTCGCGCAGGCCGACCACCGTGATCCAGTCGCTCATGCCGTACTGCTCGCAGAAGCTCTCCGGCAGGGTGATGCGGCCGGCAGGGTCGAACGACAGCCGCTGCATCTCGCCGAAGACGTTGCGCTCGATGGAATCGCGCAGTTCGTCGCCGAACTCCAGGTCGTCGGCCATCTTGGCGTAGCGGTCGAACAGGGGCTGGCCGCCGCCTTCGATGCAGTTGGAACGGATCGAGGGGAAGATGAAGAGGCCGTCCTGCGGACCCGAGAGCGCGGCGCGGTAGTCCTGCGGCACAACGATGCGCCGCTTCGCGTCCAGCTGCTTCTCAAAGGTCGAGAGGAACATACTCTCGGCGGCCCCCTACGATTGCCAACCGCCTCAGCGCGCGCCCCGACCCGCCGCCATGGTTAGCAATTCATTTATTGGGGTAACATGGGACCCAGTGGGTTTCAATGACACTGAATGCCTTTTTCAGCCCTTTCGAAGGTGTCGGAACGCCGCAGCGGCGCCGAAAGCAGTTATCCCCAGAACATACGCAGTACACATGGTTAACAGCGAAGGTTCGCCCTCTCCTTCTGGGTATGGGCAGGCCGCAAAGCGACCAGGGTGGGGCAGTCAGGACCAGTCTAAGCGTAGGGTGATTTGCTTGGTGGCAGCGCATCCCAAAGCGCGGCGCCCGGGACCACCCCGCCCTGCGCGCTGCGCGCTGCGCGCTTCGCGAGGTCCCTCCCCAGAAGGCGAAGGTGAAGATCAGACGGCCTGTAAGCCGGGTTCTGTCCGCCCCCTCCCCTCGCGGAGAGCGGGCGTGACGGTCATTCCTCTGGACCGGCCGTTGCCGACCGGTTCTCGCGACCTACCCGGACCCCTGGGCCGGCGACGGCCCTGCCGGATTGCTCCGACGCGGGATCCCTATTCGGTCTTGCTCCTGGCGGGGCTTGCCATGCGGCCCCTGTCACCAGCGGCCCGGTGGGCTCTTACCCCACCCTTTCACCCTTACCTTCCCCGAAGCGAAGGCGGTCTGCTCTCTGTGGCGCTATCCCTGGGGTCACCCCCGGTGGGCGTTACCCACCGCCATGTCGTCGTGGAGCCCGGACTTTCCTCGACGCCCGAAGACGCCGCGACCGCCCGGCCGTCTGATCCGCGCGGAAACTGGTCGCGAAGGGCAGTCAGGTCAACCACTTCACCATGGCGAGGTCGTCCTCGACCGTGCCGTCCATCAGCCGCACGCGGTTCTTGAACCGGGCCTCGACCTCGAATCCGAGCCGCTCATAGAGCCGCCGGGCGTCGACGTGACCCGCGCGGACGAACAGTTCGACGCGCTCGATCTTCGGCGTCAGCGTGGCCGCTGCGTCGAACAGCGCCTCGAACAGGCGACGCCCAAGGCCCTGCCCCTGAGCGTCGGGGCGAACGGCGACGGTGAGGTCCAGGAGGTCGTGGGCGAACTGGCGCGGACCCAGCCGGCCAGCGTGGATGTCACCAACGGCCCGGGCGCCGTCCCACGCCGAGATCGCGATCTCCGATTTCGCCAGGAAACCCTCCACGTAGGCCAAATCTATCTCATCGGCCTCCCGCGCCAGACCGCTCCGGCCTGCGGCGGTGGCGAGGTAGAGGTCGAACAGAGCTCCGGCATCGGCGGCCGTGGAGCGCCGGAGCACGACCTCCCCCATCAGGTCGCCAGCCGCAGCAGGGCGATCAGCCGCGCGCGGGTCTCGCCGTCTGCCAGGCCGTCCACCCGCTCCGGCCGCCAGTGCCGCTGGAAGGCGCGGACGACGGCGGTGGTGGCGACGTCGAACTGGGCCGAGGGCGGCAGGTCGTAGCCCAGGCGGGTGAAGCCGGCCTGCAGGGCGAAGACGGCGGCGCCCTCCTCGCCCTCTCCGATCGGATGGCCCGGCGCGGCCGTCGCCTCGGCCCACAGGCCGTGGCCGGCCTCGGCCAGGGCCTTCCAGGGGAACAGTTCGCCCGGATCGTCCTTCCGCGCCGGGGCCACGTCGGAGTGGCCGACGATGTCCCGGTCCTCGATGCTCCAGCGGGTGCGGATCTCGCCGACCAGGGCGGTGACCGCGGCGATCTGGGCGGCCGGGAACGGGCGGTAGCCGAACTCGTGGCCGGGATTGACGATCTCGATGCCGATGGAGTCGCCGTTGAGGTTGCGCCGTCCGCGCCAGAACGAGACCCCGGCGTGCCAGGCGCGCCGCTCCTCGGCGACAAGGCTGAAGATGCGGCCGTCCTCCTCGACCATGTAGTGCGACGAGACCTTGGCCTCCGGGTCGCGCAGGCGCGCCAGGGCCTCCTCGCCGGTCTTCATGCCGGTGTAGTGCAGCACCAGGACGCTGGGCGGCGCCGTGCGGGCGTCGAAGTTCGGCGAGGGCGCGCCAATGACCTCCATCAGGACCGGTTCCGCATCGCCATCAGCATCGACATCACCTGGTTGCTCCGCAGAGCGATGATCAGCACGCCCACCACCGTCAGCGCGCCGCCGATCAGCAGGCGCGGGCCGAACGGATCGTGCAGGATCGCCACGCCGAGGCCGATAGTGGCCAGCGGCGTCACCTGGATCAACGCCGAGATCAGGTTGGCCTCGTACTTCTGCAGCATGGTCACATAGAGCGTGTGCGCCCCCAGCGAGACGACCACGGCGGAGAACACCACCGCCGCCAGGAACGGCCAGCCGGCGGCCCAGGCGATCTGCACCTGACCGGGTTCGAAGATCGCCGACAGCAGCGCCATCGGCAGCACGGACACCGCCCCCACCCACGCCTGGAAGGTGATCGGGCGCAGGCCCTCGATCTGCTTGGTCAGGATGACGCCGACCGCCGACATCAGCGTCGCGCCGGCCACCAGCATCAGGCCGGTGGAGACGGCCAGCCCGTGCGGGTTCCACATCACGGTCACCACGCCGGCGAAGGTGAGCGCGATGCCGACGCCGCGCCGCCAGCGGACCCGCTCGCCCAGGAAGATCATCGACAGGATCAGCGTCGCCGGCATGCCCAACTGCAACACCACCGCCGCGGTCGACGGCGTGGAGTACTTCAGCCCCACGAACATCAGGCCGAAGTTGCCGCCGCCCATCAGGAACGCGGTCAGCACCAGCCGCCAGATCGGCCGCGGCGCGGGCTTGAGGAACGGGACCAGGCAGACGGCCACGATCGCGAAGCGCGCCGCCGCATAGAACAGCGGCGGCACATCGAGCCCGCTCACGACATACTTGGAGACGATGTTGTTGACGGCCCACACCGCGCACATGGCCATCAGCAGGGCGAAGTCGCGGGGGGACATGGCCCCCAGCTAGGCTACGCCGCCCCCGGCGACAACCGTCAGGCCTTCAGGAAAGCCTCCAGGTCGCGGTTCACCTGCTCCATGTGCGTGACGAACAGCCCGTGCGGCGCCCCCGGATAGACCTTCAGCTCCGCGCCCCGGATCCCCGCCGCCACGCGCCGTCCGGTGAAGTCGAGGAAGGCCGAGGCGTCCTTGTCGCCGTGCAGGATCAGCACCGGCCGGTCGATCTTCGCCAGGTCCGGCCGCCGGTCGCCCAGGTTCGCGCGGAAGGTGGCGATGGCCACCGGCACGGGCGTCGACATCATCTGGGCGGTCAGCCAGTCCTGCACCGACATCGGCGTCTGCGGGGTGAAGAACGGCGCCTGGTTGTCGCGCATCCACTTGTGGAAGCCGGTCCGCCAGTTGGCGACCAACTGATCGTAGTTGGCCATCGGCGCGCCGTACGGATTGTCGTCGGTTTTCACCAGGTAGGGCGTCGCGGGCGCCAGCATGACGACGTTGCGCACCTTCCCGGTCCCGTGGCGGGCAAGGTAGCGGATGATCTCGGCGCAGCCCATGGAATGGCCGACCAGCGTCACGTCCCTCAGCCCCAGGCCGTCGATCACGGCGGCCAGGTCATCGCTGAGCGTATCCATATCGAAGCCGGCGGCGGCCGGATCGGAGCGCCCGTGGCCCCGACGATCGTAGGAGATGCAGCGGTAGCCGGCGTCCGACAGCTGGGCCACCTGGTAGGCCCACATCTCGCCGGTCAGCGCCCAGCTCGACACGAACACGACGGGCAGGCCTTCGCCCCAGTCGCGGTGGAACAGCAGCGTGCCGTCTTTGGCGCGGATCGTCGGATTGCGCGGCGCGGTTGCCGCGGCGGCGGGTCGGGCGCCGGCGATGGTCGCAATGGTCCCGGCGGCGAGGGCGGAGGTGAGGATGTCGCGGCGGTTCATGGTGGCCTCCTGTGCTGAGCCCAGGAAACCGCGCCGCATGACGCCGGTCGATTACGCGGCAGGTAATGAGGTCAGCGCTTCCGCCGGACGAACCGCAGCGCCGTGAGCGTGTCGGAGAACCCAACCACCTTGTTGTCCACCAGCCCCGCGGCCTTGGCCGCGGCCATGACCTCGATGTCCTTCACGGTCGCGGCCTTGCCCTTGCGCGAGACGATCCAGAGCGCGCCCTTCTCGGCCAGGGCGGGGACGAGATCGCCGACTTTCGCCAACTCGGCGGCGCTGTCGGCGGCGTAGAACAGCAGGTCCAGGTCGCGCAGGTCGCTCACCTGCGCGGCGTCGTGGCCGGCCAGCTCGCCGGCCAGCTCGGCGTCCGCCACGCCCAGGATCGCCGTGCGCATGCCCGGCTTCACGCCGATCTTGTCCAGCCGGCCCTTGGGGTTGTTGATCGCCGCGGCCCAGGCGGCCGACTGCTTCTCGCCGAGCGTAAAGCGCGAGCCGTCCGCCAGCACCAGGTCGGCGCCCTCGGCCCGCACGCCGTTCAGCGCGTCGCCCTGGAACACGCGCCGCTCGCGGCCGCGGAACAGCAGCTTCGGCGCCTCGTATTGCAGCCGGCCCTCGTCCGGCCCGTCGGCGAACCGCGCGCGCACCTGTGCGTCCTTGCCCATGGCCAAGGTGTGCCGCGCGACGACGTTTCGGACAACCCGCACGGTTGTCTTGCTAGCCCAACTGGCTAGCCCGTCCGGCCGATGCGCGATCGCGCGTCCCGCCGCAGGCTGCTCCGCATGAAGGAGACCCTGCGATGCACACCCTGAAACTTGGCTCGGCGCTCGGCGCCGCCCTGGCGCTCGTCCTGAGCGCCGCCTCGGCCCAGGCCGGCGCCATCGTCAACGGCGGCTTCGAATCCGGCCTGACCGACCCCTGGGTCGCGACGGGCGGGATCGGCCTCTCGGCCCTGGGCAGCGGCAAGGCCACCGACGGGGGGCGGGTCGGCCTGATCGGCTTCAACACGGTCTTCGGCGACGCCAGCGGCGCGATCTCGCAGACTTTCACCACCGCCGGCGCCGGCCTGTTCCAGTACGCCTTCGACGCCGGGCGGGCGGAGCAGTTCTGCAGCTGCCAGGACATCCCCCTCACCTTCGCGGCGCGGATCGACGGCGTCCTGATCGCCGACGCCCTGCCCGCCTTCGACCCGTCGGGCGGCGGCGCGCCGGTGGGCACGGGGCTGCTGAGCCACTACGCCGGCTCGCTGATGCTGGCCGCCGGGTCGCACGAGCTGTCGTTCGCCTTCTCGCGCGGCGGCTCGGGATTCGGGCGCGCGCCATTCTTCCTGCTCGACGCGGTGCAGGGGACGTCGCTCGCGACGCCGCCGACCGGGACGCCGGGCGTGCCGGAGCCGGCCACCTGGGCGATGCTGATCGCAGGCTTCGGGCTGGCGGGCGGCGCGCTGCGCCGCCGCCGATACGCGTTGGCCGGTTAGGCCGCCGCGCCCAGGCTCAGGAACTCGTAGCGGGCCAGGTGGTGATCGACCGAGCCGAAGGCGCTTTCGATCATCGTGGCGCGCTTGAAGTAGTGGCCGATGGCCATCTCGTCGGTCATGCCCATGCCGCCGTGGAGCTGGATAGCGTTCTGGCCGACGAAGCGGCAGGCCTTGCCGATCTGCACCTTGGCGGCGCTGGCGGCCTTGGCGCGTTCGGCATCGTCGCCGACCTTGATGTTGGCCATGTAGGTCATCGACACCGCCTGCTCGACGTTGATGAACATGTCGACCATGCGGTGCTGCAGCACCTGGAACGAGCTGATCGGCACGCCGAACTGCTTGCGCTGCTTGGTGTATTCCAGCGTGCCCTCGTGCAGCTTGCGCAGCACGCCGCAGGCTTCGGCGCAGGTGGCGGCGATCGCCTCGTCCACCACCTTCTCGACCAGCGGCAGGCCGTGGTCGGCCGGACCGATCAGGGCGTCGGCGCCCACCGACACGTTCTCGAAGTAGACCTCCGAGGCGCGGTTACCGTCGACGGTGGGGTAGTCGCGGGTGGTGACACCCTTGGCGCCCTTCTCGACCAGGAACACCGAGATCCCCTGGGCGTCGCGTTCGCCGCCGCCGGTGCGGGCCGTCACGATCAGATGGGTGGCGAACGGCGCGCCGATCACCACCGCCTTGTGGCCGTTCAGGACCCAGCCCGCGCCGTCCTTCTTCGCCGTCGTGGTCACCGAGGCCAGGTTGTAGCGGCCCTGCGGCTCGGCCTGGGCGAAGGCGAAGATGTTCTTGCCCTCGATGATGCCGCCGATCAGGTCGGCCGCGCCGGCGTGGCCGGAGTGCTTCAGGAAGCCGCCGCCGATCACCACGGTGCCGAGGTAGGGCTCGACGACCAGCGCCTTCCCGAACTCCTCCATCACCACCATGTTGTCGATCGGACCGCCGCCCAGGCCGCCCAACTCTTCCGAGAACGGCGCGCCCAGGATGCCGAGTTCCTCGGCGAACGCCTTCCAGACGTCAGGCCGCCAGCCCGGCTCCTTGCCCACCGCCGCGCGGCGCTTGTCGAAATCGTAGTGGTCGGCCAGGTACGCGGCGACCGTGTCGCGCAGCATCGACTGTTCTTCGGTGAAGCTGAAATCCACGGTGCGTCTCTTCCGTTGAGGGTCTTTGTTGGTTGTTTGATTGAGCCTTAGAGCCCCAGCACGGCCTTGGCGATGATGTTGCGCTGGATCTCGTTGGAGCCGCCATAGATCGAGGTCTTGCGGCCGTTGAACATCTCGCCGGCCAGCCCGTCGGCGTAGTCCGGCCCGACCCCGGCGTTGCCCTTCAGGTCGCGCAGGAACGGCGCGCCGTAGTGGCCCACGGCCTCCAGGGCCAGTTCCTGAAGCCGCTGCTGGATCTCGGTGCCCTTGATCTTGAGGATCGAGCTTTCCGGGCCCGGGCCCTTGCCGCTGCTTTCGCCGGCCAGGGTGCGCAGTTCGGTGAATTCCAGCGCCGTCAGGTCGATCTCGAGCTCCGCCACCTTGCGGCGGAAGAAGGCGTCGGTCAGCAGGGACGAGCCGGTGTCGCTCCGCTCGGTGGCGGAGATCGAGCGCAGCTTCTCCAGGTTCCGCTTCGAGCGCGCCACGCCGGCGATGCCCGAGCGTTCGTGCGCCAGCAGCGCCTTGGCGCAGGTCCAGCCCTGGTTCTCATGGAAGATGCGGTTCTCCACCGGCACCTTCACGTTGTCGAGGAAGACGTCGTTCACCTCGTGCCCGCCCTCCAGCGTGATGATCGGCCGGACCTCGATGCCCGGGGTCTTCATGTCGATCAGCAGGAAGGAGATGCCCGCCTGCGGCTTGGCGTCGGGGTCGGTGCGGACCAGGAAGAAGCCCCAGTCGGCGTACTGGCCCAGCGTCGTCCACGTCTTCTGGCCGTTGACGATGTAGTACTCCTTGCCGTCGTCGGCGGTGATCCGCTCGGCCTTGCACTTCAGGCTGGCCAGGTCGGAGCCGGCGCCCGGCTCGGAGTAGCCCTGACACCACCAGACCTTGCCGTTGTAGATGTCGGGCAGGAACTGCTTCTTCTGCTCCTCGGTGCCGAAGGTGTAGATCACCGGCGCCAGCATGTTCACGCCGAACGGCAGCACCGGCAGGCAGTCGGCGCGCGCGGTCTCCTCGGACCAGATGTACTTCTGGGTGGGCGTCCAGCCGGTGCCGCCGTGCTCGACGGGCCAGGACGGCGCCAGCCAGCCCTTCTTGGCCAGCACCTTGTGCCACATCAGGTACTGTTCCTTGGTCAGCCCCTCGCCCGCGTCCTGCGCCGCGCGCAGCTCCGCCGGATAGTTGTCCTTGATGAAGGCCCGGACTTCCTCGCGGAAGGCGTTTTCCTCAGGCGTGAAGTCGAGGTTCATGGCCGGTCTCCTGCACGGGCGCAGCCAGCCGCGCCCCTCGCGGCGACCTATACGCGGGAGGCTAAGGAGTGAAAAGATGACGCTTGCGTCAACGTAAGCTTGTCACTTCGCGACGGTCGTCTCTGCAACGAAGATAAACGGAACGACCGCGCGGGCCGTCGGCCATGGCATGCGGGGCGGGTTGATCCTCGTGACAAGCTCCAGCGCCAGGTCACCTGCCTTGGTGTCCCTGGGCTCGCGGCTAAGCACGAAGCAATTGTCTACCCGGGTTCCGGCGAAGCGGCAGTCGACACTCACCTTGGCCCCGGCAAATGCGGGCGCAAGCGCTCGGATAGGGTCGGAGGTGGCCGCGACAGGGAGCCGGAAGAAGACCGGAATACGAACGGTTCCGCCGGCGGTCGGCCGCCCTGTCCCATCAACGGCCTTCATTTTGAACAACGGCATCAGCTGAAGCGCGGCCGCGGCGAACCCCTGGTCAACAGGGTCCTCGCTCTTCGCCACGCATTCAACGAGCTGGCCCGCTGGGTCAATCTTGCACTCCGCAGTCGCCCGGCCGTCCAAGTCCTCCTTTTGCGCAGCCATCGGGAAGACACGCGCGATGTCCCGTCCGCTGGGGCGTCTGAGCCATGTCGGCACAGTGATCTGCACCGGGACCGCTGCCTGCTGCATCAGCAAAGCCATAGGCATCGCCAGCATCGCGTCCCCCCACTCCTCCAAAGCTTACGGTTGGATCGTAGCGGTAAGCTACCCCCGATTGTCGGCTCAATTGCCCTTCATCTGGATCACGACCATCAGCCGCGAGCCCGGGGCCATGCTCGCCGGCGCTTTCTGGCGCATCACGGCCTCGCCGGCCGGGGCGAACAGGCTGCCGCCGGGCGGGCGGGCGTCGACCACCACGCAGTTGTCCAGGCTGCGGTCGTCCTTGACCCGGCAGTCGAACACCACGCTGCCCGACTGTGGGGTGTCGCCGTTGACGATGACCGGCGGCAGCTGGGTCTTGGCCGAGTGCAGCCAGCGGATGGGGAACCGCACGGTCCGGCCCGCCATCGCGGCGCCCGAGGGGCTCTTGAGCGGCATCTCGAACTTGGGCGACAGCGCCAGCGCCGCGGCCCCGAAGCCTGATCCCGTCGGGGACTCGCCGACCACCGCGCAGTCGGCCAGCAGGCCTGTGGCGTCCACCGTGCATTCCACGGTCGCCGAGCCGGCGAGGTTCGCCTTGAGGGCGTCGGGCGGATAGACCGCGTTCATCTCGGCCGGCGTCGGGCCCTTCTTCCAGGCCGGCAGGTCCGTCGTGGTCGCAGGCGGCCGCGCCGGTGCGGTCGCCTGAAGAAGCAGTATCGCTGCAAGTGCGGCGCTCATGACGTCTCCCCCGTCGCGGCGGCAGACCTCAGTGAAACCGATCGGGCCCACGCGCCGTTGGCAAGCTTGCCATTACTGGCCTTGCCCGCCAATTGTCCCGAGGCCCATGCCGCGCATCGTCACCTACAACGTCCACCGCTGCGTGGGTACGGATCGCCGGCTGGACGTGGGCCGGGTCGCCGCGGCGTTGGCGCAGCTCAACCCCGACATCGTGGCGCTGCAGGAACTGGACGTGGGCCGCCGCCGCACCGGCCACGTCGACCAGGCCCACCAGATCGCCCAGCGCCTGGAGATGACCCACCATTTCCACGCCGCCTTGCAGGTGGAGGAGGAACGCTACGGCGACGCCATCCTGACCACCCTGCCAGAGCGGCTGGTCAAGGCCGGCCCCTTGCCCGGCTACGACCCGATCCGCGCGCTGGAGCCGCGTGGGGCGCTATGGGTCGAGGTCGAGGTCGCCGGGCGGCCGCTGCAGGTGATCAACACCCACCTGGGCCTCGTGCCGAAGGAGCAGCAGCTGCAGGCGGCGCACCTGGCGGGGAAGGCCTGGCTGGACCATGCCGACTGCGCCGGGCCGGCGATCCTGCTGGGCGACTTCAACGCCACGGCCAGTTCGCTGGTCTATCGGACCCTGACCGCGCGGCTGCAGCCGGCCCGGCGGCTGGCGCGGCGCAAGAGCCCCTCGTCGACCTTCCCCTCGCCGCTGCCCGTGCTGCGCATCGACCACCTGTTCGTCAGCCCTGGGATCGAGGTGCTGGATGTCTTCGCGCCGTTCGACCCGCTGACCCGCTCCGCGTCGGATCACTTGCCGCTGGTCATGGACTTCGAGATCACCGCGTCGGCGTAGATCGCCCGGGTCTGGGCCAGCAGCCGCTTGCGCCGCCGGCCGATGCGCCAGGCGTCGCTGACGTCGGCGGGGTCGCCGATATGGTAGTGGGCCATCCATTCCTGCAGCGCCGTGCCTCGGGTCAGGTCGATCTGCCTGAGCCGTCCGTCGCGGTTCAGGTGGTCGATCGCCTGGACCAGCCCGCCGTGGTCGGCGCGGGCCTTGGCGACCGCCTCGCCGGTGTAGCCCAGGAAGTGGCCGACCAGCCGGTTCTTGAGCGCGGCGGCCTGGATCCGCGCCTCGGGTGTGTCGCAGTCCAGCGCCAGCTCGAGCTCGGTGTCGAAGCCGAAGGAGCGGTTGTTGAGGTTCGCCGAGCCGACCCGCACCAGGGTGTCGTCGATCAGGGTGGTCTTGGAGTGGACGATGATGTCGGACCCTCCCCACGTCACCGGGCAGAAGGCGCGGAAGCGGCCGTAGGTGTCGGCGGCGCGCAGGCGCCAGATCATCGCGCCGCGGGCGTGGTCCATGGTCATCTGGTCGAACCAGCTGGGCGAGGCGCCGGTGGTCACCACGACGACCTGCGGGCCGTCGGGCTCCTGCAGCCGGCGCGCCAAAGCCTCGGTCATGACCGGCGAGGTGAAGTACTGGTTCTCCATGTAGATGCTCTCGCGGGCCGCCGCGATCGAGGCCAGCGCCAGGTGGCGCAGCTCCTGGATGCAGGGATGACCGCGCCAGGCCGGAGCCGTGCGCACCAGCGAGATGTCGGCGCCCACGAACTGCGGCGGGATCTGCTCGGGCCAGGGATCGCCCCCCGCGTCCGGCGGCGGAGCCATGACTTCGCCGTCGACGCCCAGCCGCCAGCGCTCGCGGAAATGATCGCCCAGGGCGCGGGCGGCGTCGCCGTCGACCATCACCATCACCTCGTGCCGCGGCGCGTGGAACTCCTGGTCGGGCATGATGCGGCGGTCGTCGTCCTCGAGGTGGCCCGGGGTGTCCCAGCGGTCGACCGAGATGTCGCCGCCGCCGCAGAAGGCGAGGCGATCGTCGATGATCACCGCCTTCTGGTGGTGGCAGGCGCCCAGCGGCACCTGGTCGTCCAGGCGGAAGCGGATCGGCGAGTCCTTGAACCAGTGACGCGCCTTGTGCGGGAAGAACTCCTGGCTGGCGGCGACGGGAAAGGCCGAGCGCCAGATCAGCAGCCGGATGTCCAGATCGGGCCGCGTGTGAGCCAGCCGCAGCAGCACGCGGCCGATCTCGTCCTTGTCGGCCGGGCCGTCGGTGCCGTCGGGCTCCAGCCGCGCCCGGGGGTCGAACCCCCACCCGAGGATCAGGATCGAGCGCCGCGCCTTCGGCAGGGCTGCGGTCAGGGCCGCGAAATAGGCCTCGGTGTCGACGAGCACGGCGGCGCGATCCGCGCGCTCCGTGCGCCAACAGGTTTGACCGGGGATAAGCAGGCTCATGCGCAGCCAACAAGCCTCAAGGCTCAGCTTGGTTCCAGGGGGTGCGGCTTACATCGCCGACAAAAAGCGGGGCGGCGGCGGGGCGGTCTCTCGGCGACGAAAAAAAACGCGTCAGCTGGGCTGGCGCCCGAGGCTGAGCAGGGCTCGGCCTCATCCCAAGAAAAAGAAGCGCGTCAGCTGGGCTGACGCGCTGGCTGGGAGCCAAAGTTGGGCTCGGGGTTTTTCGGCGGGCTTGGGGACGCCGGCCGAGCCTATTGCTTCGCGACGCTGGACGAGGGGCCGAGGTAGGCCTGGCAGGCGCCGGTCAGTTCGGCGGTCAGCCGATCCTTGCGGTCCGCGCCCTTGGCTTCCTTCTTGGCCTTGGTGAACTCGTCGTCGGCGCGCTCGATCACATAGGGCGCGCGGGCGCCGCGTTCGGCCTTGATGAAGCTGTCCAGCGAGGTGGTGTCCACCACGCCGGTCAGAGTGGTCGCCAGGCCCTTGCAGCGGTTGGCCTTCAGGAAGTCGACGTCTGTAACCTTGTCGCTGGCCGCCGCGCTACCGGCCGCAAAGACGGCGGCCATGGCGATGATGGCGTACTTCATAAGCACTTCTCCCTAGGAACCTGCATCAAAGCTGCACGCCGCTGGGGATCAACTCAAATTAACAAGCTGCAATGATCAGTATTCGAACATTACACTTAAGTAATGATACGCGATTGTTACATATGAGATAAAGTACTTGTAACGATGAGGGCGCTCGGGCGACCCTGGGATATGGCCACGTTTGAACCCGTCCTGGACGCCGCCGGCGTCAACGCCCTCCTGCGCCGCGCCTTCCCGGGCGCCAATCAGGCCCAGACCACTCTTGTGACAGAAGTGACTCCCGGCCGGCTCCATATGCTGGCGCCCTACCGCGAGGGCCTGCTGCGGCCGGGCGGCGTGATCTCCGGTCCCACGCTGATGTCGCTGGCGGACGCCGCGGCCTATGCCCTGGTCCTGTCGCACATCGGCGAGCAGCTGATGGCAGTGACCTCGCAGCTGAACATGAGCTTCCTGCGCGGCGCCCAGCCGGGCGACATCCACGCAGAGGCGGAGATGCTGCGCCTGGGCCGGCGGCTCGCGATCATGGACGTGCGGATCTGGACCGAGGGGCCGGACCGGCTGGCGGCGCAGGCCAACGTCACCTACGCTATCCCCGGATGAGTGAAGCCCCCCTCAGCGGCCCGCCCGCGGCCATCAAGACCCCCTGCATCAAGGTCTGTGTCGTCGACGGCGAGAGCGGCCTGTGCCTGGGCTGCTATCGCAAGCTCAGCGAAGTGGCGCAGTGGACGCGTTTCACCGAGGCCGAGCGCGACGAGATCCTGGCCGCCCTGCCCGACCGCCGCAGCCTGATCCGACCCGAAAAGCTGGCGATGTTCTGACGGCCGGGCCCTGCGGGATTCACCCCCTGGAAACCCTGCTGATTCACCTGATCCCAACCCCGATGACTCTACCTTAGCGCCAACGAGACAGGCCAGAACGGCCGCTATTCCAGGTGGTGAGGTGTTTTCTTTCGGCAAACTCGCCCGCGTGGCGGGCGTGTCGGCGCTCGCGAGCGCGGGCGTCGTGACCGCCTGGTCCCCCCAGCCGCTGCGGATGGCGCGGCTCGAGGCGCAGGGGTTCGCCTCCGGCCCTCCGGCCCCCGGGTCGGGCGCGGTCGCCAAGGCCGCTGACGGCCACTTCTGGGCCGACGCTCAGGTGAACGGCCAGCCGATCCACTTCCTGGTCGACACCGGCGCCACGGCCGTCGCGCTGACGCCGCAGGACGCCGCCCGCCTCGGCTTCAAGGCCTCCGACCTCAGGTACGGCTACAACGTCACCACCGCCGGTGGTTCGAGCCACGCCGCCGCCGTCACCCTCGCGGTGGTCTCGGTGAACGGCGCCAAGGTCGAGAACGTCCAGGCGCTGGTGGTCAACGACGGCCTCGACGTGTCGCTGCTGGGGATGAGCTACCTAGGCCGCCTCACCCGCTTCGAGGCGACGCGCAACACCCTGCGCTTCGAGCCCTGACACCGCCGCGAGCGCCTGGTCTATCACGTCCAGGCCGGCGCCCGGCTTGACCCCCTCCACGGTCAGGATCCGCCGCCACGTCCGCGCGCCCGGCACGCCGTGGAACAGGCCCAGCATGTGCCGCGTCATGGCCGCCAGATGGGTCCCGCGCGCCAGTTCCGCGCCGATGTAGTCCCGATAGGCCTCGACCGCTTGGATGGCGCTCACCGCCCCGCCGTCGCCGAAGATCCGCGCGTCCGCCTGCCCCAGGATATCGGGCGTGTGATAGGCCGCCCGCCCCAGCATCACGCCGTCCACATGGGCCAGGTGCTCGACCGCCTCATCCAGCGAGCCGACGCCGCCGTTGATCACGATGGTCAGGTCCGGCCGCTCGCGCTTCAGCCGCCAGACCAGCGGGTAGTTCAGCGGGGGAATGTCGCGGTTCTCCTTAGGCGACAGGCCCTTGAGGATCGCCTTCCTGGCATGCACCACGAATAGCTTCACCCCGGCCTGGGCGCATAGCTCCAACAGCCGGAACAGGCTCTCCTCCGGGTCCTGGTCGTCCACCCCGATCCGGCACTTCACCGTCACCGGGACCTTCACCGCCGCGCCCATGGCGGCCATGCACTCGGCGACCAGCTCCGGCTCCTGCATCAGGCAGGCCCCGAACCGCCCCGACTGCACCCGGTCCGACGGACAGCCGACGTTGAGGTTGATCTCGTCATAGCCCTCGGCCTCGCCGATCCGGGCGGCCGCGGCCAGGTCCGCCGGCTCCGACCCGCCCAGCTGCA
>CBHTUE010000032.1:0-28446 GCA_966096115.1 uncultured Phenylobacterium sp. | reverse complement strand
CGTTCGAGTTTGCCCCAGCCGACGCGGACGCCGTGGAGGGCCGCGTCGATGGACTCTCCCTCTCTTCCCGCCTGCGGCGGTCGGGGGAGAGGAAGCTATGACGCCACGTCCACCGCCGCGGTTGCGCGGCGTTCGAGTTTGCCCCAGCCGACGCGGACGCCGTGGAGGGCCGCGTCGATGGACTTCACGACCACGTAGTACATCAGCTGGCGGTAGCCGAAGCGCTGGACCGGCATCCAGACCAGGTCGGCCCAGGGCGCGCGACGCTCCAGGGCCATGCCGATCGCGCCGGCCGACAGGTCCAGCAGGATGAAGGCGGCCCAGTATTCCAGCCCGCGGGACAGGTCGTCGGGCGACCATTCCAGGGGGTGGTAGGCGAAGCCGTAGATCGCGGCGATCAGGCTCCAGATGATGGCCAGGTCGACCAGCGGGGCGACGGCGGTGAGCAGGATCTGGAACAGCCAGATCTGCGGCAGCGCGACGAAGCCCAGGATCGGCCGCTTCAGGCTGAACAAGCCCGCGCGGTGCTTCCACAGGCACTGCAGCGTGCCGAACGACCAGCGGAACCGCTGCTTCAGCAGGCCCCCGACCGTCTCCGGCGCCTCGGTGTAAGCGCGGGCCTGCGGGTCGAAGAGGACGGTCCAGCCGGCGCGCTGGATCGCCAGGGTCAGGTCCTGGTCTTCCGCCAATGTGTCGGCCGGATAGCCGCCCAGCTCGCTCAGCGCCGAGCGCCGCCAGGCGCCCACGGCGCCCGGCACCACCGTCACCGCGCCCAGCGCCGCGAGCGCCCGGCGCTCCAGGTTCTGGGCGGTGACGTATTCCAGCGCCTGCCAGCGGGTGATGATGTTGCGGCGGTTGCCGACGATGGCGTTGCCGGCGACCGCGCCCACCTTCGGGTCGTCGAACCAGCGGGCCAGCCGGCTGAGCGTGTCGGCCGGGAACAGGGTGTCGGCGTCCAGCGCCACGACGATGTCGCCGCTCGCCCGCTCGAGGCCGCGGTTGAGGGCGCGCGCCTTGCCACCGTTCTCGAAGGTCATCAGCGTGACGCGCGGCTCGTCGGCGAACGCGCGGTTGACGATGGCGGAGGTGGCGTCGGCCGAGCCGTCGTCCAGCACCAGCACCTCGAGGTTCCGCCAGTCCGAGGCCAGGATGCGGCGCACCGAGGCCTCGATCACCTTTTCCTCGTTGAAGCAGGGGATCAGCACGCTGATCAGCGGCCCGGTCTCGCCGTCGGGGACCGGCGGCGGCTTGAAGCGCAGGCTGTGGGTCAGGGCCAGCACCGCCAGGAAGGCCAGGCGGCCCACGCCCAGCGCGATGGCGGTGATGAACAGCAGGCGCAGGACGTCGTCGGCGGTGTGCAGGAAGCCGAAGCCGATCCGGTCCAGCATCAGCTCGAACGTGTTGCGCTCGGTCGGCGGCATGGCCTGGAGCGGCGTCAGGCCGGCCAGGTCGCCGACGGTGACCAGCCGGTAGCCGTGGGCGCGGATGGCGTCGATCAGCCCGGGCAGCGCCTCGACGGTCCGGCTGCGGTCGCCGCCCGAGTCGTGCAGCAGCACCACCTGGCCCGGCCGCTCGGTGTCGGCGAGGCGGCGCAGCGTGGTGTCGATGATCCGCTGGGGATCCGGCTTCTTCCAGTCGTCGGGGTCGATGCGCAGGCCGACGGCGATGTAGCCCTGGGCCTGGCCGTCCAGCAGCGGGGCCACCTCCTGCGGCGTCGAGGGCTCGGCGTCGCCGAAGTAGGGCGGGCGGAACAGGCGCATGGAGCGGCCGGTGATGGTCTCGAACAGGCGCTGGGTCGCCGACAGCTCCACCGAGGTCTCGGCCACCGGCACCTCGCCGATGTTCGGGTGGGTCCAGGTGTGGTTGCCCACGTCGTGGCCCTCGTCCACCTCGCGCGCGACGATGTCGGGGTTCTCCGACATGTTCTTGCCGATCACGAAGAAGGTCGCCGGGGCGTGTTTCTGCTTCAGGATGTCGAGGATCTTCGGCGTCCAGCGCCGGTCGGGACCGTCGTCGAAGGTGAGCGCCACCAGGCCCGGATGGGCGCCGTAGCGCTGGATTACATAGGAGGTCGGGTTGGCGTCGTAGGTCTCGGCCGAGATCAGGCCGGTTTCCTTGTCGACGCTGAGCGTGCGGTGGCCGGCGCGGGGGATGTCGGTGACCCGCAGCACCTCGCCCGTGCCGTCGAAGTTCACGTCCTGGCCCGGCGTCAGGTCCGAGAGCCCGTCCGGCTTCAACGCCCCGTACGCGTGGCGCATCAGCGTCCAGTTCAGCGGATCCTCGCCGCCCATGCGCCACAGGGCGTAGCCCATGGGCCGGAAGCCGTCGGCCACGCGCAGCTGGTTGTGCAGGGTCACCGCGTCCAGGAACCAGACGGAGTGCTGGCGGCCCTCGTCGTCCTGGTAGGCGAAGGTGGGGTTGAGCGAGGACGGGTCCATCGCCGCCTGGGCGTCGGAGTCGTGGGCGATCTGGGTCGCCTCGTTGTAGGTCACCGCGGTCGCCTTGCCGGGCTTGCCCGCCTTTCCCTTGCTTGGGGGCGCCGGCAGCGTCCAGTCGTAGCCGTAGGCGCCCAGGGCCACGATGGTGCGCGAGGGGTCCAGGAACGACATGCGGTCGGCCAGGTGGGTCTGGAACCAGTCCTGTCCGGCCGGCGGGCCGGCGTCGCCGGTGCCCCAGTGCTGATCGTAGGCCATCAGCACCATGGCGTCGGCGGCGGCCTGCAGCTTCTTCAGCGGCCAGGAGTCGTCGGCGAAGGGGGCGGTGACCCACACCTCGCGGCCGGTGGGCTTCAGCGCCGCGCGGGCCTCGGCGATGAACGAGGGATAGGCGGCGACGCCGGCCGACGACAGGTTCTCGAAGTCGAAGACGTAGCCCGCGAACCCCTGCGCCTTCGCCAGCGCCACCAGCTGGGCGATCATGGCGGCGCGCGCCTTGGGGTTGGTCACCACGTGGTCGGCGGCGGGGCCGTTCCAGACCCCGTCCTTGGCGTTGTAGACGCCGGGCAGCAGCGACGGCGGGGTCTTGGCCGCGGCGATGATCGCGCGGGCCTCGGGGTCCTTGGTGACGTCCAGCTTGCCGTCGGCGGTCAGGCCCACCCACTGGGGTGAGACCACGTCCAGCTGGTCGACATGGGCGCGCAGCGACGAGCGCGAGCTTTCATCCCACGAGACGTAGAAGCCCACCGCCAGCGGCCGCGCCGCCCCGCCCTGGGCCCGGGTGTGGGGGTGCGGGATGGCGGTCCAGCCATGGCGGCCCTTCAGCTTGTGCGCCGTCTCGACGTGAAGGGCGCGCAGGACGTGGGGGTCCTTCAGCGTCAGCACCGGCATGCGCGGCGCCAGGGCCAGGGTCGCGAAGAAGCCGGCGCCGATCAGCAGCGCCAGCGCGATCAGGAGGCCCGAGAGCAGGCGCACCGCGCGGGAGCGGTTCCCGCTGGGATCGTGGAAGATTAGGTCGGCCATTCCCGGTCCGTGCGCCCCGCCCGTGACGTCGTCCGCGTGACGTCGTTCGGCGGCGCTATGCCCCCGGATGATGGCCGAAGCTAGACCCGTTTTCGTCGCGGCCTGCCGCAGGTGTGCAGGATCAGCCGAGCAGCATCGTCCAGAGCAGGCGGCCGGGGATGAAGGCGATGAGCAGGTTGATGGCGAAGCCGCCGTAGAACAGGCCCATCATCGTGCGGCGGTGGCGCGCCACGTTGTGCCGCTTGGCCCATATCACCGCCAGCGGCAGCACCAGCAGCACCCAGCCGGTGAACAGGTGCAGCAGCGACCACTTGCCGTGGTTCAGGCTGGTGATGAACAGGGTCGAACCGGCGGTCACCGAGACCAGGCTGACCCAGGCCCAGCCGGCCACGCGGTGGAAGGTGCGGCCCTTGCGCCGCCACATCAGCACGCCGCCGAGGGCCAGCGCCGCCAGGGCCGTCGCCAGGTGGATCTTGATCGCCAGGGACTGGGCGGCGAACAGCGCCATGTCGGGCAGGTGCGGGCGGGCGGCCAGCGCCATCCGCGCGATCGGGCCCCAGGCGCCGCTCAGCGACACGCCGACGACGCCGGCCACCACCAGCATGCTGAGGGCAAAGCTGGTGCGGTAGCTCATCGGGCGGCGGGCGGGCGTTTGCGAAACGGTCGACATCCTTTATCTCCGGTCAGGTGTGGCCGGCGGCTCGCCGCGGCCTGTTGACCGGGACATGGCGGGCTTGAGATCGGTGTGCGAGCGGGGATGCGTCGGGTGACGGCCGGACTTCGCGAACCACCGCCGTCCGCCGTTCACGCAGCGCGAACGACGGGCGCCCGCCCCCATCCGGGGCGTCCCGGGGCGGCGCGCTGATGGCGCGGGCGCCGCGGCTGCACGGCCGCAACCTGATCAGTCGCGGCGGGTATGTGCGCGGCCTGCTGATCTCGGCGGCTGCGGCGGTCTTCCTGAGCGTGTCGGGCGCCTTCGTGTCCGGGTCCATCAGCCTGGCGGGCCGGCTCGTCTACTGGTCGGCGATGCTGCTGGGCGGGTATGTCTGGGGCTCGTTCGTCGCCTCGACCTACATGGCGTACGTCAGGCGTCCGGAGTCGGCCTGGCTGCGGACGGTGATCATCGCCTTCCTGCTGGCCGTGCCGTACACGGCCGTGGTGGCCTATGCCTCGACGCGGCTCTTCGGCGCCCATTTCGAGTGGCCGGACCTGCCGGGCCTGTTCCTGTCGGTCTACATGGTCTCGGTCGTGATGACGGCGCTGAACGTGCTGGTCGAGGCCCAGCGCGCGGCGGTCACCGAGGCCGGGCCGCAGCCGGCGAAGTTCCTGGAGCGCCTGCCGCTGAAGCTGCGCGGGGCCGAGGTGTGGGCGGTGGAGGCCGAGGACCACTACCTGCGCCTGCACACCTCCAAGGGCCAGGACCTGATCCTGCTGCGCCTGGCCGACGCGGTGGCGGAGCTGCAGGGCATCGAGGGCCTGCAGGTGCACCGCTCCTGGTGGGTCGCCCGCGACGCCATCACCGACGCGAAACGCGGCGACGGGCGCGCCACCCTGACGCTGAAGGACGGCGCGGAGGTCCCGGTCAGCCGCACCTACGCGGGCCTGCTGCGCGAGCAGGGCTGGATCTAGCGGCCGGCCCAATCTACCGGCTACGGCGCGCCAGCCACTGCTCGCGGCTCTGGCCCCAGACGTCGACGGCCACGTTCAACGGCGCCGGCAGCACGGTCTGGCGCAGGATCGTCGAGCCCAGCCGCCGCGCCACCTTGGCGGAGTTCACGTTCGCCGCTTCGATGGTGTGGATCACCTCGGTCCAGCCCAGGGTGTCGAACGCCCAGTCGATGGCCGCGGTCGCCGCCTCGGTGGCGTAGCCCTTGCCCCAGGTCTCCCGCGCCAGGCCCCAGCCGACCTCGGTGCCGGGCCAGCCCTCGGGCTGCCAGGGGCCCACGCGCCCCACCCAGCGGCCGCTCGATTTCTCGATCACCGAGAATACCGAGAACCCACGGATCATCCAGGCGCCGGCCATGCCGCAGATGGTCCGCCAGGCCACCGGGCGCTCCAGCACGCCGCCGATGAATTCCTGCACGTCGGGGTCCGCCGCGAAGGCCGCCCAGGGGTCGAAATCCTGCGGCTCGGGCACACGCAGGATGAGGCGTTCTGTCTCTAGGGTGGGGCTTGGCGCCGGCACGATTTGGCCTCAATCTGGGGTTGGGAGAGAGTATGGGGTTGGGGCCGTCATAGCCGCGTCCGCGCGGCCTTTCGAGACTCCTGCCGTCTGCGCCGAGGGACCCGCGTATCTGGGGGCGTCGATGACTCGTGACCTGCTGGTAGAGACTGTCCGAAAATCGCCCGCGCCGGGCCGCCTGGTCGTGACCGGCGTCGTGGGGGCCTGCGTGCTGGGCGTGGGCCTGGGGTTCTGGGCCCGGCCCGCCGCGCCCGGGGCCGCGGCCAAGCCGTCCGCGCCGCACGCCGCCGCGCCGCCCGAGCCCAACCGCCCCGCGCTGCAGATCGTGCTGGAGGACGCGCCCGCGCCCGTGGGCGCCCAGCTCGAGGTCCTGCCCGCCGACGTCCGCGCGCCCGAGACCGCATCGTCCGCGCCCCTGCCGGCCGAGCCCATCGCCCCGCGCCGGGCCGCCTCCGGCCTGGTGAAGGTCGACGCGGTGGTGCTGGCCGAGCCGATGCCCGCCCCCGCCGTCCACGAGACGCCCAGGCCCAGAATGGAGCGCCCGCAGGCCCTGAAGCTCGTGATCGCCGAACCGCCGCCCGCGCCGCGGCCGAAGGCCGACACCGCCAGGATCGCCGAAGCGAAGATCGCCGCCGCGCACGCCGCGGAGGCCAAGGCCCGCAGGGCCGTCGAACTGGCCCGCGCCGAGAAGCTGGAGCAGGCCAAAGCCGCCCGGCTGGCCAAGGCCGAGAAGCAGGCGAAGGCCGAGAAGCTGGAAACGGCCCGCCTGGAGAAGGCCCGCGCCGACAAGGCCAAGGCGACGAAGCTCGCCCAGGCCGAGGCCCGGCGCGATCGCGACAAGGCCGAGCGGCTCGCCAAGGCGGAGAAGGCGTCCCGGCTCGAGAAGGCTGCCAGGATCGAGAAGGCCAAGGTCGAGGCCAAGGCCAGGAAGCTTGCGTTGCTCAAGACCGTGAAGACCGAACCCCGCCCAGTCGTGCGCCCGAAGGCCGTCAAGGTCGCCGCGGCCGCGCCGACCCGCAAGCCGGCCCTCAAGCCGCCGGTGCTGCGCGGCTCGGGACCGATGCGCGTCGCCCGCGCCAACCCCTGCGCCTCGCCCGATCCGGGCGAAGCCGCCGTCTGCGCCGACCAGCGCCTCGGCGCGCGCGACCGCCAGCTCCAGCAGGCCTACCGCAACGCCGAAGCCGCCGGGGTGCCGACCTCGGCGCTGCGCAACCAGCAGGCTCGCTGGCTGCAGGCCCGCGCCGCCGCGGCCCGCGAGGCGCCCTGGGCGGTCGAGGACGTCTACGTCGCCCGCATCTCGGAACTGAAGGACCAGACCCGCGACGCGCGGGAGAATTGACACCCAAGGCGTGTCATCCCGGTTTCGCCGCAGGCGAAGACCGGGATCCATGATCTCCGCGCCCGCCGGGAGAAACGAAAACGGCGCCGCCCAGCCAAGGACGGCGCCGTTTGCGTCTATGGGTCCCGGTCTTGGGCTGCGCCCAAACCGGGATGACACTGCGTGAGTGGGTGGGTCTTACCCCAGCATTTCCTTCACGGTGTCGCGCTCGCTCAGCAGCTCGTCGTTGGTGATCTTGATCTTCGACTTGGCGAAGTCGTCCATCGCGTAGTCGGTGATCACGTCGTAGCCGTTGGCGGTGGTCTTCACCGGCATGCCGGCCCAGACGCCGTCGGCGAAGCCGTAGCGGCCGCCTGACGGGATGGCGACGGAGTGGATCGCGCCCGGGGTCACTAGGTCGCGCACGTGGTCCACCAGGGCGCCGGCCGCCGAGGCGGCCGAGGAGGCGCCGCGGGCGTCGATGATCGCCGCGCCACGCTTGCCGACCGCCGGCAGGTACTCGTTCTCCAGCCAGGCCTTGTCGCCGATCACCGTGGCGGCGTCCTTGCCGCCAATCTTGGCGTGCGTGTAGTCGGCGAACATCGTCGGGCTGTGGTTGCCGTAGATGAACAGGTCGGTGACGTCGGTGACGTGGACGCCGGCCTTCTGCGCCAGCTGGGCGCGGCCGCGGTTCTCGTCCAGGCGGACCATCGCGGTGAAGCGGTCGGGGCTCAGGCGCTTGGCCTGGCTGGCGGCGATCATGCAGTTGGTGTTGCAGGGGTTGCCGACCACGGCGACGCGGGCGTCGGCGGCGGCGTTCTTGTCGATCGCCTGGCCCTGGGCCACGAAGATCCGGCCGTTGTCCTTCAGGAGGTCCGCGCGCTCCATGCCCGGGCCGCGCGGCTTGGAGCCCACCAGCAGGCACCAGTTGGCGTCGCCGAACGCCTCGTTCGCGTCGCCGTGCAGGGTCATGCCGGCCACCAGCGGGAAGGCGCAGTCGTCGATTTCCATCGCGACGCCCTTCAGCGCCTTCTGCGGACCTTCGACGGGGATTTCCAGCAGCTGCAGGATCACCGGCTGGTCGGCGCCGAACATCTGGCCGGAGGCGATCCGGAACAGCAGGGCGTAACCGATGTTCCCGGCCGCACCGGTGACTGCTACGCGAATGGGCTTCTTGGCCATGACACCGCTCCCTCTGATCTATAGCTCGGGTCCGTAGCCGGTTGACGGCTGTGCCGCAATGCCGCACGCGCCGTGGGTGATGTTCGAGCTGCATCCCGCCTTTCCGCCGACCTCCCACGCCGTCGGCGACCTGCCGCTCTGCCACGTGCGGCTGCAGGGCGACGCGCGCTATCCGTGGCTGGTGCTGATCCCGCGGATCGCCGGCGCGATCGAGCTCGAGGACCTCACCGGCAACGACCGGACGGCGCTGATGGAGGAGGTCGTCCTGGCCGGCGCGGCGGTGCGCGCGGTGGGCGCGGCGACGGGTCGGGCGGTCGCCAAGCTCAACGTCGGCCAGCTGGGCAATGTGACGCCGCAACTGCACGTGCATGTGGTCGGGCGGCGGGCGGGTGACGCGGCCTGGCCGGGACCGGTCTGGGGGGCGGGGACGGCGGCGGGGTATGACGCCGGCGAGTTGGCCCAGGCCATCGAGGCCGCACGGGCGGCGCTGGGACTCTAGCTTCCCCCAATGGTTGTCATGGCCAGGCTTAGAGGTTCAGGGATTGCGCCGCCGCAGCGTCACCGCGCGGGTCTCGCCCGCCTCCGTCAGGTCGCCCGCCCACCGCCCCTCCGCGCCGTGCAGCACCGCCACCACGCCGTCGGCGAAGCGGATCGTCAGGTCGTCGCCCGTCCGATCGGTTCCGTCGATGAAGCCCGAGGCGTTAAGCGCCCCGGGGCGGCGCAGGTCGCGCCAAGCGCCCTCGACCGCGCCGTTCCGATCGACCAGTTGCAGGACGTAGAGCTCGCGGTCGCCCGCGGCCAGGGTCCAGCCGCCCTCCATCGGCCCTTGGAAGCCCTGGGCGGACGCCATCGAGGCGCGCAGGCGGCCGTCGTAGGCGGCGTCGGCGGGCGTCGGCGGGCCGTCCGGAGCCTTGCCGGTTTCGTCGATGCGGGTCGGCCGGTTCAGCGCCGGCGCCCTGGGCGCGGGCCTGCGGGGAGCCGGCGCTACCGGATCCGGGTCGACCCTGGCGCCCGCGGCGGCGGTGTCGGGCTCGTCGGGATCGACGTCCTTCGGCGGTCCCTTGCGCAGCAGGTCGCCGATGGGGTCGGCCGGTGGCTGCGCGCGCACGGCCAGCGGCGCGCCGGCCAGCAGCGCCAGCAACAGGATCGTCCCCCCGCGCCCCCGGCTCATCTCATGCCCGGTCCCGCGCCGCGATCGCGTCCGCCACTCCGATCAGCCGCTGCGCCTCGGCGAAGTGCAGCCGCTCGACCATCCGGCCCTCGACCTTCAGCACGCCCTTGCCCGCCGCCTCCGGCGCGCCGAAGGCGTCCACCACCGTCCGCGCCCAGGCGACGGCGTCCGCGTCGGGCGTGAAGGCCGCGTTGGCGGGACCCACCTGACTGGGGTGGATCAGGCTCTTGCCGTCGAAGCCCAGCGCGGCGGCCTGGGCGCACTGGCGCGCCAAGCCCTCGGCGTCGGCGATCTCGTTGAACACCCCGTCGAGGATGGCGATCCGGTGTACGCGGGCGGCCATCAGGCTGAGGCTCAAGGCCGTCATCAGCGGCTCGCGTCCGACGGTGAGCGCGCAGCGCATCTCCTTGGCCAGGTCGTTCGAGCCGATCACCCAGGCGGCGACGCCCTCGTTCACCGACTCCGCCCCCAGGGCGTCCAGCCGGAAGATCGCCGCGCAGGTCTCGATCATCGCCCACAGCGCCAGGGGCTCCCCCACGCGCCGACGCACCTGGGCCAGGTCCTCGGGCGCCGAGATCTTGGGCACGAGCACCGCGTCCGGCTTCGCCTGCCCCGCCGCCTTCAGGTCGGCCTCGCCCCAGGGCGTATCCAGGCCGTTGATGCGGATGACCACCTCGCGCGGCCCGAAGCCGCCGGCGCGGACAGCCGCGGTGGCGTTGGCGCGGGCCTCGTCCTTGGCGTCGGGGGCGACGGCGTCCTCCAGGTCCAGGATCACCACGTCGCAGGGCAGTTCGCGCGCCTTCTCGATCGCCCGGGCATTGGAGGCCGGCAGGTAGAGGGCGCTGCGTCGTGGACGGGCAAATGACATGCGACGCGACGGGCTCCTCTTCACCTCGCGCCAGTCTTAGCGTTTAGGATGGAGCCATGGCTACACGCCCGATCCGCTACGACGCCGGCTCCAGGAACGTCCTGGGCCAGGAACTGGTGCCCTGCTCGCTGGACCCGGTCACCGGCTTCTTCCGCAACGGCTGCTGCGAGACCGGCCCGCATGACTTGGGCATGCACACGGTCTGCGCGGTGATGACCGCCGAGTTCCTCGCCTTCTCGGCCCGGGCCGGCAACGACCTGTCGACGCCGCGGCCCGACCTGGGCTTCCCTGGCCTGAAGCCCGGCGACCGCTGGTGCCTCTGCGCGCCGCGCTGGAAGGAGGCCCTCGACGCCGACGCCGCGCCCCGGGTGGTGCTGGAAAGCACCCACGAGGAGACCCTGGCGATCGTGACGCTGGGGGTGCTCAAGGATTACGCGGTGGAGGCGTAGGCGCTCGGCCTACTTCCTTTCCCACGCGTGGGAAAGGGGGACCGCCCGCCGAAGCCGGCGACAGCCGGCTGAAGAGCGGGGGGTGGAAAGGGCAGGCCGCAGGCTCGGCGGATCGACCGGCCTGTCCTCAGCGCTCTGCCGGCCGCTTGCCCTTCCCACCGCTCGCTCTTCGGCGCGCGGTCCCCCCTTCCCGTGAACGGGAAGGGCAAGATTCCAATGTGGTTGACGAATGTGAGCAGCGGCAAGATTTCCGCGAATTAATCCAGGTTACGGGCATTTAATTGGCCTCTCCCCGGGCGCGCGGGTCACGTCGGCCGCCTTGGGGAGTTCGTTTGTATGCTAATCGCCTTGCTTATGGCGCAGGCGGCCGCCGTGGCGCCTGCCGCCGCGCCCGCGGCCCAGACGGGGGTTATCAGCTACCCGCCGTCGTTCTTCGCGCAGTATCAGCCGGGCAACGCCATGGACATGGTGGACCGCATCCCCGGCTTCACCTTCGACTCCGGCTCGGGCGTGCGCGGCTACGAGGGTTCGGCCGGCAACGTGCTGATCGACGGCGCGCGCCCGGCGACCAAGACCGACGACCTGGAGCAGATCCTGCGCCGCGTGCCGGCGGGAGCGGTCGAGCGCATCGACGTGATCCGCGGCGGCGCGCCCGGCATCGACATGCAGGGCAAGACGGTGCTGGTGAACGTGGTCAAGAAGGCCGGCGGGGGCACGCGCCTGCTGACCGCCTTCTCGCATCTGCACACCAAGGACGGGCGCACGCTGCTGGCGACGCGGGTGGAAGGGTCGGGCTCGCTGGGCAAGGCCAAGTGGGACTTCGGGACCTTCCTCGGCAAGAACCAGGACGACGGGTTCGGCGACGGGCCGGGCAAGCGCATCGACCCGCAGGGCCGGGTCACGCCGGTGCGCATCCGGGGCGAAGGCGACGAACTGGACGCCATCCTCACCGGCGGCTTCGAAACGCCGCTGGCCGGCGGCAAGCTGAAGCTGAACGGCCGCTACCTGCGGGCCAAGTACAAGGGCGAGGAGACCGACACCGTCGGGCTGGTCGCGCCCTCGATCGAGCAGGAGCTCGACTACGTCCGTATCAAGGAGAGCGAGGTCGGCGCCAACTACACCCGCGCCTTCGGCCCCAAGACGACGGTCGAGCTGGTGGGTCTGCGGACCGACCGGAAGAAGCCGATCCTGTCCAACTTCTTCGACGGCGACCGCAGCCTCTTCGATCTGGACCGCGACGCCAGCGAGACGATCGGGCGGGCGGTGGGCAAGTACCGGTTCACCGACCGGCTCTCGTTCGAGGTCGGCGCGGAGACGGCGGTCAACAAGCTGGACAGCGAGACCAGCCTGAGCGTCAACGGCGCGCCGATCCCCCTGCCGGCCGCGACGGTGCAGGTGCAGGAGGACCGCAGCGAGGTGTTCGCCAAGAGCACCTGGCGGCCGGGCGCGGCGTGGACGCTCGACGCCAGCCTCCGCTACGAGCACACGAAGATCTCGTCCGACGGCGACGTGGTGCTGGAGAAGACGCTCCAATACCTGAAGCCCCGCGTCGCGGTGACCTGGGACGCGGGGCCGAACACACAGCTGCGCGTCCGGGTGGAGCGCGAGGTCGGCCAGCTGAACTTCAACGACTTCGTCGCCAGCGCCAGCCTGAACTCCGATGCGGGGGTCACGGCGGGCAATCCCGACCTCAATCCCGAACAGGCATGGGTCGGCGAGGCGGCGGTCGAGCAGCGGTTCTGGGACAAGGGCTCGGTCACCCTGACCTTCCGCCACTACGAACTGAAGGACGCCATCGACCGCGGGCCGGTGCGGGCGTCCAACGGCAGCATCTTCGACCAGCCCACCAACATCGGCGACGGGACCAAGGACGAGCTGGGGATCACCTTCAACGTCCCGTTCGACAAGCTGGGCCTGAAGGGTGCGACGCTGAAGGCCGACGCCACCCGGCGGTGGAGCAAGGTCACCGACCCGACCACCGGCATGTCGCGGCAGATCTCGAACCTGCATCCGGTCGACTGGAGCATGACCTTCACCCAGGACATTCCGCGCTGGAACCTGACCTGGGGCGTCAACACCTTCAACGACTGGCGCGAGACCTCCTACCGCTTCAACCTCATCCAGACGACCAAGCTGCCGACCTTCGTGCAGCCGTTCGCGGAATGGCGGCCGGCGCCGGACCTCAACCTGCGGGTCGAGTTCGAGAACGCCACGGCGCGCGACCTGCACCGCACGGTCTATGCCTACGCCGGGCCGCGCGCGCCAGGCGCCGTCCCCGCCATCGACGACCGGAAGTACAAGCCGGGGCGCGCGTTCTACTTCCGGGTCCGCAAGACCTTCGGCGGCTGAGGCGCGACGAGCGGTTGTCGCGTGCCCAGATTTTGCCTAGATTACTAGTGTAAATCACACGTGGCGAGCAACACGGCGCGCCGGGGGACGCGTCGATGAGCTTCACACACCTGCTTATGCAGGCCGCGGTGGCGGCTGCGCCGATTTCGGGGACGCCGCAGCAGGGCGTCACCAGCTACGGCCCGGAGTTCTTCACCGCCCAGCAGCCGTCCACCGCCGTCGACATGCTGAACCGCATCCCGGGCTTCACCCTCGACAACGGCGCCTCGGTGCGCGGCTTCGAGGGCGCGGCCGGCAATGCGCTGATCGACGGCCAGCGGCCCGCCACCAAGTCCGAGACGGTGCAGGACGTGCTGTTCCGCATCCCCGCCGGCAAGGTCGCCCGCATCGACGTCATCCGCGGCGGCGCGCCGGGCATCGACATGCAGGGCAAGACGGTGCTGGCCAACGTCGTCCTGAAGAAGGACGGCGGCGTCCGCGGCGTGATCGCCGTCGCCGACAACCGCCAGGAGGACGGCCGCAACCTGGGCCAGGTGCGCCTGGAAGGCTCCGGCGCACTGGGCGACGTGAAGTGGGAGCTGTCTGGCCGGGTCTTCCGCGGCATCGACGACGGCTACGGCGCCGGCAAGGGCGCTCGCTTCACGCCCGGCCGGCCCACCGTGCGGACCGGCTACGACGGCGAGGGCGACGGGCTGGCCTGGAACGGGGTCGGCGCGGTCGAGGCGCCGGTGCTGGGCGGGTCCCTGCGGATCAACGGCCGCGTGCAGACCGACAGCTTCAAGGGGGAGGAGCTGACCCACGTCCTGACCCTGCCGCCGGCGCTGGAGCAGAGCCTGTTCACTCAGGACACCGATGAGACCGAGGTCGGGGCCCGCTACACGCGCCGGTTCGGCGAGACCTGGGACGTGGAGCTGGTGGGCCTGCGCCAGACCCGCGACCGCAGCCGGTTCGACAGCTTCACCGACAGCAGCGTCAACCTGTTCAACCTGGACCGCGACACCGTCGAGACGATCGGCCGGGGCGTGGTGAAGTACCGGGCCACGCCGAAGCTCTCCCTGGAGGCCGGCGGCGAATATGCGGTCAACACGCTCGAGAGCCACACCCGCGCCAGCACCGACGGCGTCGACACCGCCCTGCCCGCCGCCGGCGTGCGGGTGAAGGAGGACCGCAGCGAGGTGTTCGCCAAGGGCACTTGGCGGCCGGGCCCCAAGTGGACCGTCGACGCCGGGGTCCGCTACGAGACGTCGACCATCACGTCGCGGGGCGACGTCGCCCTGGGCAAGACCCTGCGCTACCTCAAGCCCCGCTTGGCGGTGACCTGGGCCTACAGCGACACGACCCAGCTCCGCGCGCGCCTCGAGCGCGAGGTGGACCAGCTGAACTTCAACGACTTCGTGGCCTCCGGCGGCCTGAATTCGGCAGGCGGGATCACCGCCGGCAATCCGGACCTCAACCCCGGCCAGGACTGGGTGATCGAGACCGCACTGGAGCAGCGGTTCTGGACCTCCGGCTCGGTGGTCCTCACCTATCGCCACTTCGAATACACCGACGTTGTCGACCGCGGTCCGGTGACCGCGCCGGACGGCAGCGTCTTCGACCGTCCGGCCAACATCGGCGACGGGACCCGGGACGTCCTGGCCATGGACCTGACGCTGCCGTTCGACCGGGTGGGCGCCAAGGGCGCGCTGCTGAAGGGCAACCTGACCAAGCGCTGGGGCAAGGTGACCGACCCGACCACCGGCGAGAGCCGCTTCCAATCGGGGCCGCACCGCTTGGACTGGAGCGCCAGCTTCAGCTGGGACCTGCCGCAGCACAAGGTCACCTGGGGCGTCGACGCCTTCGGCGGGTTCCGTGAGAGCTACTACCGCTACAACCTGATCGAACAGTTCAAGCTCAACACCTATGTGCGCCCGTTCATCGAGTACAAGCCGCGGCCCGACTGGAACGTCCGGCTGGAGCTGCCGAACCTGACCCGCCGCAATCTGCACGACACCTTCTACATCTACCCGGGTCCGCGCGTGGCCGGCGGCCAGCCCAGCTTCATCGACGACAAGAACACCAACACCACGACCGGCGGCTACTTCCTTCGCGTGCGAAAGACGTTCGGCTGAGGCCGCAATGGGTAATGCGCCGGCAAGGGAAATCGCGCTAACCGCTGCGCTTCGGCCTGCGGCGCGCGCAGGTTGCGCGGGTCCTGGCCGGAGTTCCAAGTCGTGACGTTGATCGTGAGCCTCCTCCTGGCGCAGGCGGCCGCCGCCGCGCCGGTCGCCGAGGCGCAGCCCGCTGTCGTCAGCTACGGCCCGGAGTTCTTCGCCGCCCAGCAGCCCTCCACCGCGCTCGACATGGTCGGCCGCATCCCCGGCTTCTCGCTCGACAATGGCGACGCCGTGCGCGGCTTCGAGGGCGCCGCAGGCAACGTGCTGATCGACGGGCAGCGGCCGGCCTCCAAGAGCGACAACCTCAGCGAGATCCTCAAGCGCATCCCGGCCTCCAGCGTCGCGCGGATCGACGTCATCCGCGGCGGCGCGCCCGGCATCGACATGCAGGGCAAGGCCGTGTTGGCCAACATCATCCGGACCCGGTCCGGCGGCCTGAAGGGCCAGATCGAGGCCAAGGACTTCATCGTCTACGACGGCCGCCACAGCGGTGGCCTGCGTCTCGACGCCTCGGGCGGCGCGGACGGCCGGTCCTGGGAAATCTCCGCCCAAGGCCGCAAGGCGATCGACGACGGCGCCGGCGACGGGCCGGGACGCCGGATCTCCGGGTCCGGCGCGCCGGACCAGCCCTACTACATCAACGGCGAGGCCGACGGTCAGCAGTACACCGGCACCGCGGCCGTCGAGACGCCGCTGTTCGGCGGCCGCTTCCGGCTCAACGGCCGGCTCTTCCACGACAAGTTCAAGTCGAACGAGGCGGACCAGTTCTTCGCGCCCTCGCCAGGCGTCGAGACCGACGACCTGATCCAGCAGAACGCCCAGACCGAGATCGGCGGCCGGTTCAGCCGCGACCTCGGCGCGACGTCCAGCGTCGACGTCATCGGCCTGCGCCAGACGAACGACGTCGACGTGGCCGACCGGTTCTTCGACGGCACCGACCGGTTCGACTTCACCCGCGCCAGCGACCGGACCGAGACCATTGGCCGGCTGGTCGGCAAGCGGCGCTTCGGCGCTAAGCTGTCGTTCGAACTGGGCGGCGAGACCGCGCTCAACAAGCAGGACTCCGCCACCCGCTTCGCCGTCGACGGCGCGCCCGTGGCCCTGCCCGCCGCCAACGTGCAGGTGGAGGAGAAGCGCAGCGAGGTGTTCCTGAAGACCTCCTGGCGGCCGACCGCCAAATGGACGTTCGACGGGGGCCTGCGTTACGAGCGCTCGACCATCACCTCGGACGGCGATGTCGTGCTGCGCAAGCGGCTGAACTACGCCAAACCGAGACTGACGGTGACCTGGGCTCCGTCGGCCGTCACCCAGATCCGCCTGCGCGGCGAGCGCGAGGTGGGGCAGCTGAACTTCAACGACTTCGTCGCCAGCGCCAATCTCTCGACCACCGGCTCGGTCTTCGCCGGCAACCCGGACCTCAATCCCGAACAGGCCTGGGTGGGCGAGATCGCCCTGGAGCAACGGTTCTGGACATCCGGTTCGATCGTGCTCACCGCCCGCCACTCCGAACTCAGCGACGTGATCGACCGCGCGCCGGTGTTCCAGCCGTCAGGCGCCGTGTTCGACGCGCCGGCCAACATCGGTGATGGGCGCAAGGACGTGCTGAAGCTGGAGCTGACCCTGCCCACCGACCGGCTGGGCCTGGCCCGCGGCCAGCTCAAGGGCACGGTCGTCCGCACGTGGAGCGAGGTGACCGACCCGACGACGCACGAGACGCGCAGCATCTCGGGCCAGCACCCCATCGATTGGAACGCCTCGTTCAGCCAGGACGTCCCGCGCTGGAACCTGACCTGGGGGGTCGACGTCCTCTTCGGCCAGTTCCGCCAGCGCTCCTACCGCTTCAATTCGATCGAGGACTTCAAGATCGGCGCCCTCGTCCGCCCCTACGTGGAGATCCGGCCGCGCCCGGACCTCAATTTCCGGCTGGAACTGTTCAACATCACCCAGCACGGCGTGAAGGACTTCAACGCCACCTATCCCGGCCCGCGCAGCGCCGGCGGCACGCCCGACCTCCAGGCCCGCAACCAGAGCCACTCCCCCTACGGCGTCTTCGTCCGCGTGCAGAAGAAGTTCGGGGGTTAGGGTCGCGCTTCCGGCATCGCGCGCAGGACCTTCGAACATCCCAATGCCGTCATCCCGCGGCTTGTCCGGGGGACCCATGCTTACGCCGCACGTGAGACCGTGACTTGATCGCGGCCTCGGCGCTCGCGGACCCTTCCGTTGGATTCGGTGTGAATGGGTCCCCCGGACAAGCCGGGGATGACGATAGAGTTTGAGATGCGGGGTTTCTCAAACCGCAGCCTAGCCCGGGACCGCCACGAACCTGCGGGTCGCCCCGGGGTTCGCCGGGTCGTGCTCGTGGCCGTTGAGCCGTTCGACCAGGCCGATCAACTCGTCCAGGTGCGCGTCGTAGAGGCCGCGCGGCGTCGTGGCGTGCGCGTTGCACAGGAACGCCGCAGCCGCGGTAGCCACGCCGTGCTCGGCGCCATTGCCCATCAGCTTCACCGACGAGCCGGCCACGTGGGTGACGCTGATGTGCTTGCCGGCCATCAGGAGGTTGTCGATGTTGGCCGAGTAGAGGCAGCGGAACGGGATGCCGTAGGGCTGCTGGTCGCGGACATCCATGATCCAGTCCTTCAGGCGGAAGTCGTACTTCCCCTCGCCCCTTGCCAGCTCTTCGGGCGCCCAGGCGCAGTGGATGCAGAAAAACCCGTCGTTGGTCACCAGCAGGTCGTTGTAGCGAGTGTGGTTGCGGATGTCGTTTTCCGTCAGCACGTGGTCGCCCCGGTAGCGCCGGAACTCGCCCTGCGCGGCGACGAACGCCATCCAGTCGAACTCCAGGTTGGCGTAGGCCTCGGGCTCCAGTTTCTTCACGTTGGAGAAGGTCCCGTAGAGCGCCCGCATCAGGTAGTCGCGGACGAACTCGCCCGAGGTGTAGGGGTCCAGCCACTGGCCGTATTCCCAGTAGTGGGTGGCCGGGAACTGGTTCATCCAGGCCTGGGTCGGGTCGGCGCTGAACTGGAAGGTCGGGTTGTCGGGGTTGGCGTTCACCGCCGGTCCAGGACCGTTCTCCTGGCCGGATTTGACCAGTTGTCCGCTCAGGTTGGCGTAGTCCTTGGACACCTCGGTCGCCCACGGCACGTCCGGGAACGGCGCCGGATGGTCGGCCATCCGCGTGCGGAAGAAGAGCGTGTTGCCGTGGTGCATGTCGTCGGCGACCTCGGGGGCGTAGGGCTCGTCGAACTCGGCGCGCGCCTCCCGGCCGAACAGAGTTTCGGCGCCGGCCAGCACGCCCAGGATCGCCACGCCGGAGGTGTCGATGAACGTGCGCCCGGTGAAGCGCCGCTCCAGCCCGCCGCGCGCCTCGACAGCGTCGACCGAGACGATGCGGTCGCCCTCGCGCGCGGCGGCGACGATGCGGTGTTCGAGGAAGACCGTGGCGGTCGGCTCCGCCTGCAGCAGCGGTAGCGCCGCGAGGTCGCCGTCGGGGGTCCGCTGCGCCAGCTCCAGCAGCAGCTTGCCCTGGGCGCCGCGCGGCATCAGGCCGATCTCCTTGCTGGCGTTGCCGCCGAGCACGGGACGGTCGTGGATCAGCGCCACCCGCTGGCCCAGGCGCGCGGCGGTGAGCGCCGCCGCGCAACCGGAGACACCGCCGCCCACCACCACGACGTCGTAGTCGCCGCCGTCGACCGGCTCGGCCGGCAGGCCACGCAGGGCCTTGCGCCACGCCCGGCTGGCGGCGTCGACCGCGTTCGGCGGCGCGGCGTCGTCGCGGCTGAGGAAGATCGCATCGCAGCGACCGTCGAAGCCGGTGAGGTCGTGCAGCGCCAGGCTCGCCTCGCCCTTCGGCAGGGTAACCTTGCCGGCCGGCTGCCAAGCCCACGCCTCGCCGCCCGTGCCGAACTCCATCGCGAGCGTCGCGCCGTTGATCGACAGGGTGAACCGGCCGGGCGCGTGCGGCGCCGCCCAGTCGCGCGTGCGGACCCAGACCTCGTAGTCGCCGGCCTCCGGCACATCGATCGCGGTCGTCGCATCGGCGACCGGCCGGCCCAGGCCGTGGGCCAGCAGGTAGGGCGAGCCCATCTGGGTCTCGAACTGGGAGTCGACGACCCAGCCGCCGTGGCTGGCGAAGTCCTCGGCCTCGACGAGGATTCCCGTGGGGACCTGGCTCATGGAAGGTCTCCTCAGCCGCGGATCGTGCGGCGGTGCGGGCCCACTATCAGCCCTTCGATCCGCGAGTTCTCGGCCACCAGCACCGGCCGCAGGGCGCGGAACAGGCGGGCGTAATTGTGGAAGGGCACGCTGGGCCACAGGTGGTGCATCAGGTGCAGGTTCTGCTGCAGCAGCAGGACCGTGCCGCCCGGCCACAGGCTGATACGGGTGTTCAGGTAGCGCTCGGTCCGGTCGAACGGGTGGTGCGGCAGCCACTGGAAGAAGACGTTCAGGATCAGAACGCCCAGCCGCGTGGGCAGGAACCACAGCATCAGCCAGTCGGCGACGCGCCCGGTGGCGATGGCGGCGATCAGCAGCGCCCAGGTGAACAGCGTGACGGCCGAGACCTGGGCGATCTCGGCGGGGCTGAGGATCGCGCCCAGGCGCCGGTAGCGCTCGGGATTGATAAAGCGGATCGCGAAGATCGGCAGCAGCGACATCGGGACCATCACCAGCCACTTCACCAGCAGCTGGCCGAACGTGCCCTTCACGACGATGTCGGGGTCGCGCTCGGTGTTGGTGTGGGAATGGTGCAGCAGGTGGGTGCGCTGGAGCGCGGGCCAGCCCGCACCCATGCCCAGCGCCCCGATCCAGCCGACCACCGTGTTGATCCAGCCCAGGCTCTGCGGCCGCGCCACGACGTTGCCGTGGATCGACTCGTGGACCAGCGAATAGTGGGCGTAGGACACCGCTGCGAGCATGGGCGTGCAGGCCCAGAGCGGCAGGGCGCGCGTGAAGCCCATGGCGATCACCGTCAGCAGGGTCGCTGGCAGCGCCGCGGCCAGGAGCAAGGTCGGCCAGGCCACGGCCGGCGACAGCGAGAGCGCGATCCGCTTTTCCTCGGCGTGCGAGATGCCGGTCGCTGCGCGCAGCGCCTTGCTGTCCACCGTCCCGTCGGCCATCCGCCCGTCCTCCGCCGTTGCCCCCAGGCGCGGCGCAGGATATCAACTTCTAAATTCGAAGCGACTCAAAAATGACGATGGCGTCATCTTTTTGCGTCCCTCGGGCAAGGGCGTCATGAAGCGGAGCGAATTGGGCGGGCTGACCTGCTCCCTGGCCGGCGCCCTGGCCGAGATCGGCGACGCCTGGAGCCTGCTGATCGTCAAGGAACTGATGCTGCGCAACCGCCGCTTCGACGGCATCGCCGCGCAGATGAGCGTCTCGGACAGCTCGCTGGCCAGCCGGCTCAAGCGCCTCGAAGAGCTCGGCATCGTCGAGCGCCGCGCCTATCAGCAGCGGCCGGTACGGCACGAATACCGCCTCACGCCGAAGGGCGAGGACCTCTGGCCGGTGCTGGTGACGCTCACCGGCTGGGGCGACCGCTGGCAGGGTCGCGAAACGCCGCCCCTCACCTACGGATGCGTCGCCTGCGGCGTGGCCGACGCCCACCCGCATCTGGCGTGCGAGGCCTGCGGGACCTTGCTGAACCCGCGGGCCGTCACCGCCGCCCAGTCGGACGACATGCAGGCCGATCGGGCGCAGCGCGCGAGCAGCTAGCTCGGTTCAGGTCGGAACCGTCTGGCGTTCGCCGTCGACCGGGGGCTTGACGACCGGGAAGGTGTCGCTGGCGCCGTGGGCCCACTTTTTCAGGATCGGCGAGGCGATCAGCATCAACACGCCCGCGCCCAGTCCCCAGAAGCCGATCAGCTTGAAGACCTCGACGTAGGTCGCCAGCGCCTTGCCGGGGTCCAGCACCTGGCCGGCGACGGTCTCCGTGGCGGTCATCTGGGCGATGAGGCCGCCGATCCACTGGGCCCAGGACGAGGCCAGGAACCACGTGGCCATGACGGTCGAAATCACCGCGGCCGGCGCCAGCTTGGTCATCTGCGACAGGCCCACCGGCGAGAGGCAGAGCTCGCCCGTCGTGTGCAGCAGATAGGCCAGCAGCAAGAAGATCACCGGCACCTTGAAGTCCGGTCCGGCGAACTGGGCGCCCACGACCAGCACGAAGAAGCCCAGCGCCACCTGCGTCAGGCCGAGGCCGAACTTGATCGCCGGATTGGGGTCGAGCCTGCGCGTGCCCAGGAACGCCCAGATCGCCGAGAACACCGGCGCGAACAGCAGGATGAAGCCCGGGTTGAACGACTGGGTCTGGGCCGGGCTGATCGACTGGCCGAAGCCGATGGCCAGGTTGGTGCTGCGCTCGGCGAACTGGTTGAGCGAGGAGCCGGCCTGCTCGAACAGGGTCCAGAACACCACCGCGCCGGCCACCAGCACCAGGGCCAGCATGATCCGCTCGCGCTCTTCCTTGGTGCACTTGGTGGCCATGAAGTAGGTCAGGTAGCTCAGCACCACCACCGAGCCGACGCCCAGCAGGTAGCCGACGATAGCGTTGCGCTGGACCAGGAACCAGACGACGGCGACGCCCGCCAGCCCGCCGGCGTAGATCAGCCACTCCAGGCTGATCGGGCCGACCACGGGCTTGGCCAGCCGCACCGGATCCGGCGGCTCGCCCTTGCCCTCCAGCAGCGGCTTGCCCAGCACGAAGACGATGAAGCCGGCCAGCATGCCGACGCCGGCGGCCCCGAAGCCCCAGTTCCATCCCAGGTTCTGGCCCAGCCAGCCGCAGGCGATCCCGGCCCAGAACGAGCCCAGGTTGATGCCGTAGTAGTAGAGCGTGAACCCCGGGTCGCGGCGCGGATCGCCCTGGCGGTAGAGCTGGCCGACCAGCGACGAGATGTTCGCCTTCAGGAAGCCGACGCCCATGATGATCAGCGAGAGCGCCAGGAACAGCACGTTCTTGAACACCGGCGTGTCGTCGCGCGTGGTCAGTTCGTAGGAGCCTTTGGTCAGCACGGCCGGCAGGGCCGCGCCCTGCGGCAGGCCTTTGATCTCCAGCCCGCCGTCGGCAGAGGGGCCGTAGGCATAGCTCGCCTCGCCCACCTTCAGCTTCACGTCGCGGTCCTTGCCGCGGCCGCTGACCTGGAACTCGTATTGCGCGCCCTGGTAGGTCAGCACCTGGGTCACGGGCTTGCCTTCGAAGGCCATCCCTAAGTGCCCCGCCACCAGCAGCAGGGCGCCGAACGCCACCGCCTTACGCGCCCCCAGGAACCGGTCGGCCAGGAAGCCGCCCACCAGCGGCAGCAGATAGACGAGGCTGGTGTAGGCGCCGTACTGGCCCTGGGCGGTCTTGTCGTCGAACAGGAAATGCTGGGTCAGGTAGAAGATCAGCAGGCCGCGCATTCCATAATAGGAGAAGCGTTCCCACATCTCGGCGAAGAACAGGATCACCAGGCCCTTCGGGTGGGTGCGAAGCTGCAGCACCACGGGAATGGCGGTCACCAGCGTGATGACGATGCCGGCGATGAAGACGATATCCATTCAGAGGCGTTCCCTAAGCGGCCGTCCCTGCACGGGATTCTCTCGGCCGGACCGTATTTCGCGGCGACATGACCATGCGGGACGCGACCGCACAAGCAAGCCCTTGCCCGTACGCGACCGCCCGTCGCACGTTTGAGCCCCAGAGCCCCAGGAACGCGAGTATGAAGATCCCCGGCCCGGACCATCCGATCACCATCACGCCGGCCCAGGAGCGCTGGCGCGTCCTCTTCGAGGGCCGCGTGATCGCCGACAGCGGCGAGGCGCTGGTCCTGAAGGAGGCGACCTATCCGCCGGTGGTCTACTTCCCGCGCAAGGACGTGGTGATGGACGCGCTGGCGCGCACCCAACGCACCACCAACTGCCCCTACAAGGGTGACGCCAGCTACTACAGCCTGCGCGCCGACGGGCACGTGGCCGACAACGCGGTCTGGACCTACGAGACGCCCTATCCGGCCATGGAGCCGATCACCGGGCGGCTGGCGTTCTACCCCAACCTGGTGACGATCGAGGCGGTCCCGGCCTGAGCCTGCGCGCGGCGCTAGCCCGGCACCGCCTGCTGCTGGGCCAGGCGCCAGCCGGTGTATTCCAGCTCGTTGGTCACTTCGCGCACGCACCAGGCCGGCACGTCGAAGGCCATGGCGGCCATGCGGTTGGTCGCCTCGCACTCGGCCAGGACCAGGCCCTGCAGTCCGCCCTCAAACACGTCGACCACGAAGGCCCCGATCTTGTGGCGTCGCTTCGACAGGCGCGCGCCGGGCAGGACGTTCAGCACCTCGTACTCCTCGGCGCTGAGGTAGAGGTTGGTCATCGGCCCGATCAGCGGATTGTCCGGGGCATACTTCTTGGCCAGCTTGAACTCGGGCGGGGCGCCGCCCGGCATGGTGATCTTGCGCAGGCGCAGGCGACCGCCGTCGATATAGAGGTCCTCGATCAGCCGGGCCTTCGACGCGTCCAGGGTCGGCACGGTGCGGCCGTCCACCAGGAACCGCCGCTCAGCCACCCAATGCGCGTACTTCGGAAGATCCGACATTTCAGTCCTCGCGTGGGCTTGCCCACCTTCGTCGAGCGTCATCGGACCGCACGCCCGACGTCAAGCCGTCCGCCACGTCACAGGGATACGCCAGCGCGCCGGGATTATCGAGCCACCCCACGTTGAACCCGCGGCCGCCCTAGTAGGCGAAGTCCTCGAACACGCGGCCGGCGTCGCGGCCCCAGCGGGTCTCGTACAGTTCCAGCAGCCGTTCGGCGGGCGTGACGCCCGTCTCGGCGATCTGCTCCAGCTCCGACAGGTAGCCGCTCTCGTCGACCATGCCGCCCGACAGCCGGTTGCGGTTGCGCAGGCCCTGCTTGGCGATGGCCACCATGTCCTTGGCCACGTCCTGCACCTTGCGGCCGGCGATCTCGGCCTGCAGGCCGCGACGGGCCACGTCGGCGCGCAGGCGCTCGTGGTCCTCGATCTTCCAGTCCTTGCAGAGGTCCCAGGCCGCCGCCAGGGCGGCGCTGTCGTAGAAGATGCCCATCCAGAGCGCCGGCAGCGCGCACAGCCGGCTCCACGGCCCGGCGTCGGCGCCCCGCATCTCCAGGTACTTCTTCAGCCGCACCTCGGGAAAGATCGTGGTGGTGTGGTCGGCCCAGTCCTTGATCGTCGGGCGCTGGCCCGGCAGCTCGGCCAGCTTGCCGTCCATGAAGTCCACGAACGAGCGGCCGGCCAGGTCGATGTAGCGGTCGCCGCGCTTGGCGAAATACATCGGCACCTGCAGCGCGTAGCGCGCATAGGTCTCGAAGCCGAAGCCGTCCTGGAACACGAAGTCCAGCATGCCCGTGCGGTCCGGATCGGTGTCGGTCCAGACGTTGGCGCGCGCCGAGACGAAGCCCGACGGCTTGCCCTCGATGAACGGCGAATTGGCGAACAGCGCGGTGGCGATCGGCTGCAGGGCCAGGCTGGTGCGGAACTTCGCCACCATGTCGGCCTCGGAGCCGAAGTCGAGGTTGGCCTGCACGGTGCAGGTGCGGAACATCATGTCGAGGCCCAGCTTGCCGACCTTCGGCATGTACTCGCGCATGATCTTGTAGCGGCCCTTGGGCATCACCGGCACCTCGGCCCGGGTCCAGATCGGCGTGAAGCCCATCCCCAGGAATCCGAGGCCCAGTTCGTCGGCGACCGCCTTCACCTCGGAGAGGTGCTGGCCGGTCTCCTCGCAGATGTCGTGGACGGTCTCCAGCGGCGCGCCGGAGAGCTCGAACTGCCCGCCGGGCTCCAGGCTGACGTTGGCCAGGCCGCGCTCCAGGGCGATGACGTTCTCGCCCTCCATCACCGGGGTCCAGCCGAACCGGGTCAGGCCGTCCAGCAGCGCCTTGATCCCGCCGGGCTCATAGGGAACCGGCGCGTGGTCGGCCAGGCGGAAGACGAACTTCTCGTGCTCGGCGCCCACGCGCCATTCGCTGGCCGGCTTCGCGCCGTCAGCCATCCACTGGACCAGGTCTTCGAAAACCAGGGGTCGATCGTCGCAGGCGACTTCGGCCATATATTTCCTCCCGGCCCGACGCCGATCGACGCCCGAACCGGGGCGGCCGGCCTCTTTACGCCGCCCAGATAGGTGGGCGCAAATCCGGCAAGCTCAAGGGTAGGGGTGTCGCCCGGCGACGGGCGGGCGTAGCCTTGCGACAACTGCGAGCGCCGGAGGGCCGATGGACGCCAACGTCAAGGAGGCCGTGCCCTTCTTCCGAGTGACCGACATGAAGGCCTCGCTCGCCTTCTACGTCGAAGGCCTCGGGTTCGAGATCGACAAGCGGTGGGACGACCGCGGCGTGCTGCGGTGGTGCTCGATGAAGCTGGGCGGCGCCTCGCTGATGCTGCAGCAGTTCCGCGCCAAGGGGCAGGACGCCTGGGTTCCCGATGGCCGGGTCGGCGAGGGGGTGACCATCTTCTTCCTCTGCGACGACGCCCTCGCCGTATGGCGCGACGCCGTCGCCAAGGGCCTGGACGCCTCGCAACCCGAGGTGGGCAATGGCATGTGGGTCACCGGGCTCGACGACCCCGACGGCTACCACCTGGAGTTCGAAAGCCCGACGGATGCGCCGGAGGACACGGTGTTCGAGGAATAGCCCTACCGCCAGTCCCCCACCGCCGCCTGCCACAGCGTCAGCGCGCTGATGGCGGCGGTGTCGGCGCGCAGGATTCGCGGGCCCAGGCTGGCGGGGACGGCGTAGGGCAGCGCGCGGAGCCGCTCGCGCTCGGCCGGCGAAAACCCGCCCTCCGGCCCGATCAGGATCGCCCAGGGCCCGTCCGCAAGGCCCGCCGCCAGCACGGGCGCGGCGTCGCCGGCCTCGTCGCAGAACAGCAGCCGCCGCCCGGGCTCCCAGTCCGCCAGCAGCCTCTCCAGCTTCACCGGTTCGGCCACGTCCGGCACGTCCAGGCGGCCGGTCTGCTCGGCGGCTTCCGTGGCGATGGCCCGCAGCCGGTCCACCCGCGTATGGTCGGCGTTGGTGCGTTCGGTGATCACCGGCCGCACCCGGCGCGCGCCCAGTTCGGCGGCCTTCTCCACGATGGTTTCCAGCCGGGCCCGCTTCACCAGGGCGATCAGCAGGTCCAGGTCCGGCCCCACGTGCTGCGGCCGCGTCCGCGAAAGCGCCGTCAGCGTCACCGCCCGCTTGCCCACCGTCGCCAGCGTCGCGCGCCACTCGCCATCGCGGCCGTTGAACACCGCCACCTCGTCGCCGACCGAGAGGCGCATCACCGCCGCCAGGTAGCGGCTCTGACCCTCGTCCAGCCCGAGGGCCGCGCCGGGCGCCAGGTCGTGGGGAATGAACAGCCGGATCATCGCAGGCGTTCTAGCGCCACGCCCCCCGAAAGGCATAGGTTCGACCGCATGGCCAAGCACGACGACGACGAACGCGACCTCGAACTGCGGCAGCTGGCGCTGGTCCGCTGGCAGCAGCACGCGATGGAGAGCGAGCAGAAGGTCCTGATCATCTTCGAGGGCCGCGACGCCGCCGGCAAGGACGGGGCGATCCGCGTCCTGACCGAACACCTCTCGGTGCGCAACACCCGCGTTGTCGCCCTGCCGAAACCCTCGGATCGCTCGCGCAGCCTGTGGTTCTTCCAGCGCTACGTCGCCCATCTGCCGGCCAGCGGCGAGACGGTGATCTTCAACCGCTCCTGGTACAATCGAGGCGGGGTCGAGCGGGTCATGGGCTTCTCGACGCCCGAGGAGCAGGAGGTGTTCCTGCGCGACGTGCCGACGTTCGAGGCCATGCTGCTGGAGAGCGGGCTGAAGATCGTCAAGTTCTGGCTGGACGTCTCCAAGTCCGAGCAGGCCAAGCGCCTGGACGAGCGCCACACCGACCCGCTGAAGGCGCTGAAGTCCTCGCCCCTGGACGACGCCGCCCAGTCACGCTGGGACCAATACACCGACGCCCGCGACGAGATGCTGCGGCGGACGTCGACGCCCGCCGCGCCGTGGATCTGCGTCCGCTCCGACCACAAGAAGGCGGCGCGGCTGGCCATCCTCAGCCACCTGGTCAACGTCCTGACGCCGAAGAAGCTCGCCCAGAAGGTGCCCGATCCGGACCCGGGCGTGCTGTTCCCCTTCGAAATCGCCGCCCTGACCGACGGGCGTCTGGAGCGCTAGGTCCGGGGTGCGCGCAACCGCCGCAGTCATTGCTCGAATGTTCCACAACCCAAGGCGGTATGGCCAAGGCTGTTAACCATCCGTTGACTCTGTATTGTTCTTTATTTGTTCGGCCGCTAGCCTCGGGCGCGACTCGAAGCCGCAGAGACAGCCGATGAAAGACATCCTTACCGCCGGCGAGGCGCGGCGCATTGCGCTGGCCGCCCAGGGCTTCGGCGGATCGCGTGAGGATCCCGTCGACCGCCGCCGGCTGACGAAGCTGGTCGAGCGCCTGGGCGTCGTGCAGATCGACAGCGTCAACGTGGTCTCGCGCACCCACTACCTGCCCGCCTTTTCGCGCCTCGGCGCCTATCCCCGCGACCTGCTGGAAGAGATCGCCTGGGCGAAGAAGCGGCCGCTGTTCGAGTACTGGGCGCACGAGGCCTCGTTGCTGCCGGCAGCCAGCCAGCCGCTGTTCCGCTGGCGGATGGAGGACGCGCACCAGGGCGTCGGCACCTGGAAGGGCATCGCCAAGTTCCTGCGGGAACGGCGCGACTTCGTCGACAACGTTCTGGAGGAGATTCGTACCCGCGGCCCGCTCTCCGCCTCCGACCTGGAAATGGGCCACAAGGGCGCCGGCGGCTGGTGGGGCTGGAGCGAGGCCAAGCGCGCGGTGGAGTGCCTGTTCTGGGCGGGCGAACTCACCACCGCCACCCGCCGCGGGACGTTCGAACGCGTCTACGGCCTGCCCGACAAGGTGCTCCCAAAGGCCGTGCGGGAGGCGCCCACCCCCGACCGCGCCGACGCTCAGCGCCAGCTCTACCGCATCGCCGCCCGCGCCATGGGCATTGGCACGGAGCGCGACCTGCGCGACTACTTCCGCATGCCGGTGGAGGGCGCCAAGGCCCGCATCGCCGAACTTGTCGAGGCCAGCGACTTGGTCCCGGTGAAGGTGAAGGGCTGGCGCGAGCCCGCCTACCTGGACCCGGCGGCGCGCTGGGCGCGGAAGATCGAGGCGAGTTCGCTCCTCTCCCCCTTCGACAACCTGATCTGGTTCCGCGAACGCACCGAACGCATGTTCGGCGTCCGGTACCGCATCGAGATCTACGTCCCCGCCGAGAAGCGCCAGCACGGCTACTACGTCCTGCCGTTCCTGGAGGGCGACGCCCT
>CBHTUE010000031.1:0-28617 GCA_966096115.1 uncultured Phenylobacterium sp. | reverse complement strand
AGGGGGCCGCTCTCATAGCCGGAGCTGGCCATGCCGTCCTGCACGCGCTTGATCAGCACCGTGTCCTCGGCGTTGACCTGCCGGTTGATGCGCCAGTTGAGGTAGCGGGCGGCCTTGACCTCGCGCCGCGTGTCGGGGCGGACGTAGGCGATCTCGCGGATCAGGGTCTGCGTCGCCGAGACGGGCAGGAACTGCATGAAGTCGACTTGGTCCGGATAGACGTCGAAGGCGATGTTCGGCCAGAGCTTGTAGTAGTTCCACCGTCGGCGGGCCTTCGTATCCAAGTGGTCGAAGGCGGGCAGCAGCGACTGGTAGGTCCGCTCGACCCAGTTGGCGGACGGCGTCTCGGTGATGTCGCCCCACATCTTGTCGACCCAGGGCTTGGCCTCGATGCCGTAGCTGGCGCCGAACAGGCGGGTGAGGCCGGGGTGCGCCACGGGGATGTGCAGGCTGTCGGAGTAGTTGTCGCCGACGTTCTTCCAGTTCACCGGCCGGGGCCGCAGCGTGACACGGCCCTGGGGCTGCAGGTCCGGGAAGCCGTGCGGCGCGATCTCTTCGGCGTAGGGCGACATCATCTCCGCCACGCTGGGCAGCCCGGGCTCGAAGCGGACGAAGATGAAGCCCAGCCAGATCTCCTGCTCGACGGGCCTGAGGCCGTGGGCGGCGGCGTCCAGCCCCTCGAAGCCCTGCCACGGCGGCACGTTCGCGAGCCGGCCGTCCAGGTGATAGCTCCAGGCGTGGTAGGGGCAGACGATGCGGTGGCCGCAGTTGCCGTGCGACCCGTCGGCCAGCCGCGAGGCGCGGTGGCGGCAGACGTTGTGGAAACTGCGCACGACGCCGTCGTCGCCGCGCAGGGTCAGGACCTGCTCGCCCAGGAAATCGAGGGTCTGGTAGTCGCCGGCCTCGGGCACGTCGTTCAGGTGGCAGACCACCTGCCAGGCCGTGCGGAAGATGGTCCGCCGCTCGCGCTCGAAGAAGTCCTGGTCGGTGTACATCCAGGCAGGGAGACTGTGCTCGCCGAGGCCTCCCATCGTTCGTCCCGCTCCCTCATCGCTGTCGCCCGACGACCGTATAGCAACGAGTCGGCCACGGGCGCCCGGCGCGCTGCGAAGGGAGTGCGTCCGAATCGGCACTGCCCAGCGTTACCAGGGCACGGTTCGGCCTTTGCGATCGAGGAAGCGCAAGCCAGCCATACCCTGCTGGGCGATCAGGACATCGACGATCTGCGGCATGGCGTCTTCGACGCTGAACGGCGCGTTCGAACCGCCCATCTCCGTGCGGATCCAACCGGGGGCCATGAGCACCAGCGCCCGCCCGTCGCCGGCGTGCCGACCGGCATAGCTGGCCATGGCCTGGTTCAGAGCGGCCTTGCTGGCGCGGTAGACATCGTTTGTCCCATTGGCGTTGTTGGCGATGCTTCCCTGGCCGGAGGACATCACGCCGATCACGCCGCCCGGCTGGGTCAGGTCGCCGAACGCTTCGACGGCGCGCATGACGCCCAGGACGTTGGTGACCATGAGGTGGACGAATTCGTCCGCCGAAACCTGGGCCATCGTGGCCTGGGGCGTCCGGTTGGCGACGCCCCCGTTGACGAAGACGATGTCGAACCGGCGGCCGGACAGGCGGTCGCGCACGGCCTGGATCTGGCCGTGGTCGGTCATGTCGAGCGTTTCGATCTCCACGACGCCGGGCCGTTCGGCGGCGAGGCCATGCAGCGGGGTCGCGGCGCCTCGCACCGTGCCCAGCACGCGCCAGCCCCTGGCCGCGAATTCGGCGGCCATCGCATGGCCCAGGCCGCGTGATGCGCCGACGATGAGGATCGAGCCACCGCTCGGGGCCGGCGTCGCGCCGCTCACGATTGGACGTCTCGGGAGCGACGCAGGTCCGGCCGGATGACGGTGAGCTGGCGCGGCCCGGCGTTGGCCGCGGCGTGCGCGACGGCGGCGTTGGCGTCGTCCAGGGCGAACTCGGCGAGGTCGAACTGGTGAAGGTCGATCAGCCCCGCGCGAACCATCTGGACCATGCGAGGCACGGCTTCGGGCGGATACATCCACACCCCGCGCAGGGTGATCTCGCCGTGCATCAGCCAGTTGTAGTCGAGGCCCAGTTCACCGCGGACGCCGCCCATCAGCATGATGCGGCCGCCGTGGCGCACGGCCGTCAGGTTGGCGCGCACCTGCGACAGCGAGGCCTCGCGCGGCAGGAAATCCAGCACCATGTCGATCGGCCCGCCGGCGGCCTTGGCGATCGCCGCCCGGTCGGCCGCCTCGTCCCCTGTCATCGCCACCGGCTTCACCCGTGAGCCGAAGCGGGCGGCCAGGTCGGCCAGCGTCGGGGCGTTGCGCCCGGTCGCCACCACCTGTCCGGCGCCCATGGCCAGGGCGACCACCACGCCCGCGCCGCCAAACCCGCCGGTCGCGCCGCTGACCAGCAGCGTTTCACCGGCCTTCAGGTCTCCGGCCGAAAGCCCGCCGTAGGGCACCAGCAGGCGGCTCAGGGCGCACCACAGCCCGGCGTCCCTGGCGTCGATGTCGCCGATCCGGGTCACGTTCTCCGTCGGGACCATCATCTGCTCGGCGTAGCCGCCGTTGCGGTAGAGACGGTGCAGCGGCAGCGCCGCGTCCGTGCGATAGGTCCAGCCCTGGAGGATGGTGTCGGACACCTCATCGCGCGCCCGGATCGTCGGCTCACAGAACACCCAGTCGCCCGGCTTCAGCCGCGTCGCGTCCGGCCCCACCGCCCGCACGCGGCCGATTCCGCCGGGGCCCGGCGCAGCGGGCAGTTCCAGGCGATAACCGCGGGAGCCGTCGAAGACATGGGCGGCGTAGCCCGCCACCCCTGCCGCCGCCACGTCGATCACGACGGACCCCGCGCCGGGCGAGGGGTCCGGCAGGGTTTCGATCTTCAGGGCTTCGCCAAAGGCGTTCAGGACAGCGGCTTTCATCGGGACCTTTGAGCAGCGACTGAGCCGACCCTATCGGCGATTTCAATACAGTGGCAGGCCTGGTATTATCCTGGGACTGACACACCCAGGCGGAGGCCCTCGTGACCGACCCGAAACGGCGAGAACTCGGCGATTTCCTGCGCGCGCGCCGGAGCCGCCTCAGCCCCGAGGCCGTGGGCCTGCCGCGCCGCCGCCAGCGCCGCACGCCGGGCCTGCGCCGCGAGGAGGTGGCCGAACTCGCCGGCATCGGCGTCGACTGGTACGTCCGCCTGGAGCAGGGCCGCCCGGTGACGCCATCGCTCACCACCGTCGACGCCCTGGCCCGCGCGCTTCGGCTGACCGAGATGGAGCATCAGCATCTGCGGGCGCTGGCCGGCGGCGGCGGGCCGAAGCCCTTCCAGCCCGAGACGGCGCCGCCGGCCCTGCTGCAGGTCCTGCACAGCCTGACACAGCCGGCCTATGTGACCGGCCGCCGCCGCGACCTGGTGGCGTGGAACACCGCGGCGGCCGACATCCTGGGCTTCGACGACCTGCCGGAGGATGGCCGCAACCTGCTGGTTTCCATGCTGATCAATCCCCGCAGCCGCGAGCTCTTCGGGCCCGGCTGGGCGGCCGAGGCCGAGCGCATGGTCGCCGCCTTCCGCGCCACGCATGACCTCTGGGCGGGCGATCCCGCCTTCGTGACCCTCCTGCGGCGCCTGCGCGAAGGATGCCCGGAGTTCGACGCCTGGTGGGAACGCCACGACGTCCGCCGCGGCGGTTCCGGCCGCAAGGTCCTGCACCACCCGACGAAGGGCGTGATCGCCTTCGATCATGCCAGCTTCCAGTTCACCGACGACCCGAGCCTGAAGCTGGTGATCTACACGCCGGTTCCGGCACCGGGCGGCCCGGGCGCCCGTCGCGCGCAATTGCCTCTGGACTGACCTAGGGTCCAGGGCGGATTCTCCCCTTCAAAGGCCCCTGCGGCAGCTCACGAGGAAAGATCATGTCCGAAGCCTACATCATCGACGCCTGCCGCACCCCGCGCGGCATCGGCAAGGTCGGCAAGGGCGCGCTCGCCGACGAGCATCCCCAACGCCTGGCCGCCCACGTGCTGGGCGCCCTGCGCGACCGCAACAACCTGAACACCGCCGAAGTCGACGACGTGATCTGGGGCTGCTCCAGCCAGCGCGGCAAGCAGGGCAGCGACATGGGCCGCATGGCCGCCCTGGACGCCGGCTTCGACATCCGCGCCTCGGGCGTCACCCTCGACCGCTTCTGCGGCTCGGGCATCACCTCCGTGAACCTGGCCGCCGCCCAGATCATGTCGGGCATGGAAGACCTGGTCATCGCCGGCGGCTGCGAGATGATGTCCTACACAGCCTCGTCGGCCCCGCCGCGCCAGCCCGGCGACGGCCCGCCTCTCATGGACGCCGGCAACGTCCACCTGCGCAAGCTGCACCCGCAGTCGCACCAGGGCATCTGCGCCGACGCCATCGCCACGCTGGAAGGCATTCCGCGGGAAGCGCTGGACGAACTGGCCCTGGTCAGCCAGCAGCGCGCCGACCACGCCATCAAGAACGGCTACTTCGACCGCGCCCTGGTGCCGGTCTATCACCTGGACGGCAGCCTGGCGCTGGACCGTGAGGAGTTCCCGCGGCCGCAGACCACGATGGAAGGCCTGTCGGCCCTGAAGCCGTCGTTCGAGGCGATGGCCAATGCGCCGCTGGACGACCAGGGCACCACCTTCGCGGGCCTGATCAACCAAGTTTATCCCGACCTGAAGATCCAGCACTTCCACCACGCCGGCAATTCCTCGGGCGTGGTCGACGGCTCGGGCGCCGTGCTGCTGGCCTCGCCGGAATACGCCAAGAAGAACGGCCTGAAGCCCCGCGCCCGCATCGTGGCCACCGCCAACGTCGGCGACAGCCCGACGCTGATGCTCAACGCCCCGGTCCCGGCGGCGCTGAAGGTGCTGAAGAAGGCTGGCCTGACCCCGGACGACATCGACCTGTGGGAAATCAACGAGGCCTTCTCGGTGGTCGCCGAGAAGTTCATCCGCGACCTCAAGCTGGACCGCTCTAAGGTCAACGTGAACGGCGGCGCCATGGCCCTAGGCCACCCGATCGGCGCCACCGGCTCGATCCTGATCGGCACCATCCTCGACGAACTGGAGCGCCGCGACCTCAAGCGTGGCCTGGTGACCATGTGCGCCGCCGGCGGCATGGCCCCCGCCATCATCATCGAGCGGGTCTAAGCATGAGCCTGTCGCGCCAGCGCCGCTTCGTGACGCCCGGTCCGGACGAGACGATCGAGGAGCTGGCGCGGCGCGCCATGCCGGATGCGCCGCTGGAAACGGCAGTGGACCAGATCAAGAGCTGGAACCTGCACGTCTTCGCCATGCGCCGGCCCCCGGGGCTGATGCTGGGCTCGGACGTGGTCTTCGTGGAGCCGCCCATCGCCCATGGGTGACCTCGCGGACGAGGCGGTCATCGTCGGCGCCGAGATCGTCGCCGGCCACGACGGCTCCGCGGAGTTGATGGTGCGGCTGCGCCACGCCAACGGCGTCGAGGCTCCGGTGGTGCTCGACGAGGATACGGGCCTGAAGCTGATGGCCGCCTGCGGGGCGTCGGACGTCGACGACCTCAGAGGGCAGTCCTGGCGACGCATTCTGGAGGTGAGCTGATGTTCGACGTGATCGTGAAGAACGGCCTGGTGGTCGACGGTTCCGGCGCGCCGGGCTACCGCGGCGACGTCGCGGTCAAGGACGGCAAGATCGCCGCCGTGGGCCAGGTCGCGGGCGAGGCGCGCACGGTCGTCGACGCCGGCGGCCGAGTGATCGCGCCGGGCTTCATCGACCCGCACACCCATTTCGACGTCCAGCTGCTGTGGGACGGCGCCGCCCGGCCGGCGCTGGAGCACGGCGTCACCTGCGTGGTGCCCGGCAACTGCTCGCTGTCGTTGGCCCCGTTGAAGGCCAAGGACCGCCGCGCCGTCGTCGGCATGTTCCAGCAGATCGAGGAGATGCCGCCGGAAGCCTTCACCACCGCCTTCGAGTGGACCTGGGAGGACTTCAAGGGCTACCGCGAGGCGCTGGAGAAGGGGCTCTCGATCAACGTCGCCCCCCTGGTCGGCCACAGCGTCATCCGCGTGTGGGTCATGGGCCCCGCCGCCCAGGAACGCGCCGCCACCGACGACGAGATCAAGGCGATGCAGGACCTGCTGCGCGAGTGCCTGGAGGCCGGCGCCATCGGCCTCTCGACCAGCTTCGTCGACGTGGACGAGAACGGCCGCCCGGTGCCCAGCCGCTTCGCTCAGTTCGAGGAACTGGACGCGCTCTCCGCCGTGCTGGGCGAATACGGCCGCATGCTGCAGTGCGTGCCCGAGTTCTACGCCACGGACATCACCATCGCGCGCATCGACCAGCTGGCCGAGCTCAGCCTGAAGCACAACATCCCGACCACATTCTCGCCGCTGTTCGACACCCTGGCGGTGCCCGACAACGCCGATCGCGCCATCGCGCGGGTGGAGGAGCAGTTCGCCCGAGGCGCGCGGGTGTGGCCGCAGATGCAGACGCGGCCGATCGACATCTCGTTCAGCCTGCTGCGTCCCAGCCTGTTCTTCGCCCGCCTGCCCCGCTGGGTGCGGATCCTGCGCCAGCCGCTGGCCGAACGCCTGGCCGCACTGCGCGACCCCGAGACGGTCGCCAAGATGGTGGCCGACGCCGGCCCCGACGGCGGCGAGACGATGATGGGCCGCCTGGTCGCCCGCGGCGGCGACGCCTGTCCGCCTGACCTCGTCGGCAAGACCCTGTCGGAGATCGCCAAGGCGCGCGGCGAGGCCCCGGCCCTGGCGCTGATCAACCTCAGCCTGGAGAACGGCCTGGACGTGGCGTTCCTGTCCGCCAACCAGGGCCACCAGTCGACCGATCGCATCGGCCCGATGCTGGCCAACCCGCGGGTGCACATCGGCGCCAGCGACGGCGGTGCGCACCTGGCCTCGTTCTCCACCTACGGCGACACCGGCTACTTGTTCAGCGAATTCGTCCGCAAGGCCGGCGCCATGACCATGGAGCAGGCGGTGGCCAAGATCACCGGCGAGACCGCGGACATCTGGGGCCTCAAGGACCGCGGCCGCCTGCAGCCCGGCCTGGCCGCCGACATCGTGGTGTTCGACCCCGCCACCATCGCCCGCGGCGAGGAGGAGCCGGCGTTCGACATGCCCGGCGACGGCATGCGTTACGTCCGTAGCGCCCGGGGGATCGACACGGTGCTGGTCAACGGCGAGGTCGCCTACGCCGGGGGCGCCTACACGGCGTCGCGCTCGGGCGTGGTCTGCGTCTAGAGATATCTTGTTCGGCGGGCCGCCACCAACGGTCCGCCCGGGCGTTAGCGATGGCAGCGATCATCGCCCTCCCGAGAACAGGACCTCTTCATGCCCAACGCCAAGGGCGCGCCCGCGCGCGCCGCACAGCAAGCCGTCGGTAACGGCGGCGAGATTCACCAGACCGCCTCGACGCCCGACACCCGCCTGACCACCAACCACGGCGTCCCGATCGGCGACGACCAGAACTCGCTGAAGGCGGGCCCGCGCGGCCCGACCCTGCTCGAAGACTTCGTGCTGCGGGAGAAGATCCAGCACTTCGACCACGAACGGATCCCGGAGCGGATCGTCCACGCCCGCGGCTCGGCCGCGCACGGCTACTTCGAGCTGACCAAGTCGCTGGCCAAGTACACCCGCGCCAAGATCCTGACCGAGGTCGGCGAACGCACCGAGGTGTTCACCCGCTTCTCCACCGTGGCCGGCGGCGCGGGCTCGGTGGATACGCCCCGTGACGTGCGCGGCTTCGCGGTGAAGCTCTACACCAAGGAGGGCAACTGGGACCTGGTGGGCAACAACATCCCGGTCTTCTTCATCCAGGACGCGATGAAGTTCCCCGACCTGGTCCACGCCGTGAAGATGGAGGCCGACCGCGGCTATCCGCAGGCCGCCAGCGCCCACGACACCTTCTGGGACTTCATCGGCCTGATGCCGGAGAGCACCCACATGATCATGTGGGCCATGTCCGACCGCACGATCCCGCGCAGCCTGCGGATGATGGAGGGCTTCGGCGTCAACACCTTCCGACTGCTGAACGACAAGGACGAGGCCACCTTCGTAAAGTTCCACTGGCGGCCGAAGCTGGGGACCCAGTCCACCTGTTGGGACGAGGCCGTGAAGATCGCCGGCGCCGACCCGGACTACCACCGCCGCGACCTGTTCGACGCCATCGATGCGGGCGCCTTCCCCGAGTGGGAATTCGGCGTGCAGCTGCTCAGCCAGGCCGAGGCGGATGCGCTCCCCTTCGACATCCTGGACGCCACCAAGCTGATCCCCGAGGAGGTGGTCCCGATCCAGGTGGTCGGCCGCATGGTGCTGGACCGCAACCCCGACAACTTTTTCGCCGAAACCGAACAGGCCGCCTTCCTGCCCACCAACATCCCGCCGGGCATCGATTTCTCCGAGGACCCGCTGCTGCAGGGCCGGTTGTTCTCCTACCAGGACACCCAGCTGTCGCGCCTGGGCTCGGTCAACTTCCACCAGTTGCCGATCAACCAGGCCAAGGGCTGCCCGTTCCAGAACCTGCAGCGCGACGGCCACATGCAGATGCAGGTCCCCAAGGGCCGGGCCAACTACGAGCCCAACAGCCTGGCCGAGGTCGGCGAGGACGGCGGCCCGCGCGAGGACCCCAAAGGCGGGTTCCGCACCGCGCCGGTGGCGTTCGACGGGCCGAAGGCGCGCCTGCGCGCCGAGACCTTCGCCGACCACTACAGCCAAGCGCGGCTGTTCTATCGCTCGCAGACCGAGATCGAGCAGGCGCACCTGGCCAGCGCCCTGGTCTTCGAGCTGTCGAAGTGCAGCTTCGAACACGTGCGCAACCGCGTCCTGGCCAATGTGCGCAACGTCGACGAGGACCTGGCCGCACGTGTGGCGGCGGGCCTGAACATGCCCCTGCCGCCGAAGTCGCAGGCCGCGGTCGAGCCGCACGACATGGAGCTCTCGCCCATGCTCCGCATCGTCGGCAAGTATCCGCCCACCCTGCTCGGCCGCTCGGTGGGGATCCTGGTGACCGACGGGGCCGACGGCGGCGTGGTCGCCGCGGTGCGGAAGGCGGCCGAGGACGCGGGCGCCAGCGTCAAGATCGTCGCCCCCAAGATCGGCGGCGTGAAGCTGAAGGGCGGCAAGGCGCTGGCGGCCGACGCCCAGCTCGCCGGCATGCCGTCACAGCTGTTCGACGCCGTGGCCCTGGTGCTCTCCGACGAGGGCTGCGCCGCTTTGCTGAGCGAAAACGCGGCGGTCGACTTCGTGGCCAACGCCTTCGTCCACCTGAAGACCATCGGCTTCACGCCGCCGGCGCAGCCGCTGCTCGACAAGGCCAACGTCGAGCCGGACGCCGGGCTGGTCGACCTGACCCTGGACGCGACAGCCTTCGTCACGCCGGCCGCCACCCGGCAATGGGATCGCGAGCCCCAGGTGCGTACGCTGGCCTAGAACCGCGCCGGCCGGGGCGGTCCCGCCGCCCCGGCCCCGCGGCTCAAGCTACACCAAAGCGCGAACTCGAGGCGCCGGGTTCCGCAGTGTTACCGTTAACATGTTGTTAATCATTACTTCGTCACCGAGATGTGAAACCTTGGAACGCCATTATTTAGCCTAACATATGTTGTGTCATCAGCATCCGCGGCCTACAACTACACGTAGAGTCGCTTGTCGATGCAGAATGCGCCGTCCCGAACAGGAACCCGAGCACCACCAGTGAAACGAGGGCGCGCCATGTTCCCGAGCGCCGCGAACCCGACCACCGGCCTGGCCCGCGAACTCTCCTCCGCCCGTGCGCGGCTGGAGAGCCAGGAGCGCCAGATCCAGGAGCTTAACCATCGGGTGGCCAACAGCCTGCAGCTGGCCGCCGACATGCTCACCTTCGAACAGCTACGCTCCCGCGACCCGTTCGCCAGCGCGGCGCTGGAGGCCAGCCGGGCCCGCCTCGTCGCGGTCGGCGAACTGCACCGCTACCTCTACGACCACGCCGACCGGCCCAGCGTCGACCTGCGCCCGTTCCTGACCGGCCTCTGCCGGGCGATCAGCGACACGACCGGCCTCAACGTCGTGGTCGACGCCGACGCCACCACCGTGAACGGCGATATGGCCCAGCAGCTGGCCATGGCCATCAACGAGTTCGCCATCAACGCCGCCAAGCACGCCTATGACGGCCGGCCAGGCGGCCGCCTGGAGGTGAAGAGCCGCCGCGAGGGCGCCGAACTGGTGCTGAGCGTGGCCGACGCAGGCAAGGGCCTGGATGATGGCGCCAAGCCGGGCGGCGCTGGGGGCCTGGGCATGTCCATCGTCTCGGCGATCGTGCGCGACCTGCGTGGCACACTCAGCGCGCGCACCTGTGCGGGCGCCGTCTTCACGATCCGCGCCCCCCTGCCGGCCCCGCCGCAGAACGCGAACCGGTCGTTCCAGACCTGGAACCTCGACTGAGGTCGGCCTGGGCGCTCACGCGGTGGCGGTGTCCGCGTCCTTGGCCGCTTCCGGATACTGCCGCTCCATGTGGGAGGCGGCGGCCTTCAGGATCTCGATGGCCTCCTCGACCTCGCGCCGCTGGGCCAGCAGTTGCTCGACGCGGCGCTTGTGGATGCGCAGGGCCTCGGCGTCCTGCGCCGGGGCGCCCTCCTCGTCGTAGGCGTCGAGGATGTCGCGGATGTCGGCGATCGACAGGCCCACGCGGCGGCCGCGCAGGATCAGCTGCAGCCGCGCCCGGTCCTTGTAGGAATAGACCCGGGACGTGTCGCGCCGCGCCGGCGAGAGCAGGCCCTGTTCCTCGTAGAACCGCAACGCCCGCGGCGTGGCGGCGAACTCCCGGCACAGCTGGGTGATCGAATAGGTCCGGTAGGGCGGGCGGCGCAGGTTCAGGAACGTGGTCATCTGTAGTCCTCCCTCACAGCCCGAGCACGAGGCGGGCGATGATGTCTCTCTGGATCTCGTTGGAGCCGCCGTAGATCGAGGCGGCCCGGTTGTTCAGGTAGCGTGGCATGGCGGTGAGGCCAATTTCGGGCCCTACCGGTTCGAGGTTCGAGCCCGGTTCGCGCGCCTCCATCTGCTCGACGTTGGCATAGGCGCCCAGCGCGGCGATGGAGATCTCGTCCAGCCGCTGCATCGCTTCCGTGCCGTTGATCTTCAGCATCGAGCTGGCGGGGCCCGGCGGGTTGCCGCTGGCGAGCGCGCTCAGGACGCGGCGTTCGGACATGTCGATCGCCTCGACGGCGATCTCGGCTTCGGCGAGCCGCCGGCGGTGATACCGGTCGTCGGCGCCGGAGGTCTGCGCCACGGCGCGGGCCCGATCGAGGCCGACCTTCAGGCCCGGCGCGGAACCGCCGCCGCGCTCGAACTCCAGCAGGTACTTGGCGACCGTCCAGCCCTGGTTCTCCTGGCCCACCCGGTTGGCTTTGGGCACGCGGACGTTGTCGAAGAAGACCTGATTCACCTCGTGATCGCCCGCGAGGGTGATGATCGGCTTCACCGTGATCCCGGGGGTCGCCATGTCCAGCAACAGGAACGTGATGCCCGCCTGCGGCTTGCCCTCGCGGCTGGTGCGCGCCAGCAGGAACATGCGGTTGGCGAACTGGGCATGCGTCGTCCAGATCTTCGACCCCGAGAGGACGTAGTCGTCCCCGTCGCTGGTCGCCTGCAGCTGCAGGGACGCCAGGTCCGACCCCGAGCCGGGCTCGGAATAGCCCTGGCACCAGTAGTCCTCGCCCGAGAGGATGCGCGGCAGGTAGTGCGCCTTCTGCTCGGGCGTGCCGTAGCCCATGATGACCGGCGCGGCCATTCGCAGGCCCATGGGCGCGAGGCCCGGCGCTGAGGCCCGCGCGCATTCCGCCGCGAAGATCGAGCGCTGCACTTCGGTCCAGCCCGGCCCGCCGTATTCCTTCGGCCAGCTGGGCGCGGCCCAGCCGCGGGCGTTGAGGATCTTCTGCCAGGGCAGGCTGTAGCGCGGCTCGCAGAACACGCTGGTCACGCGCGCGCCAGCGGCCCGAAGCTCCGGGGTCAGGTTCTCGTCGAGGAAAGTTCGGACCTCGTCCCTGAAGGCGAGATCCTCGTCACGCAACTCGAGGTCCATAGCGGCGCCGATACCCGTGCGTTCATCCCGTCGCACAGCGCACCATTGCGGACAGCGGCGCGCGATAACAAGCTAGTGGAAGTGATAGGGACTCCGACGATGGCCGACGCCGCGAACCTGCTCGCCGACGCCGAGGCGCACGCGCGCGAGATCGTGGCCAAGGGCCATGCCATCGGCCTGCCCTTCACCGCCGCGGCCACCAACATCGGCTCGCCGCGCCCGCCGCTGGGCTCTGACGGCCGGCCGCTGGCCGAGACCGTGTTCCGCTGGATCGATCCCAAGCTGCGCTACTGGGAGGACCACGGCTTCGCCCTGCGCGCCGCGTTCATCCACGCCGCCCGCGCCTGCGCCGAGCCCTACTACTTCGCACACGGCCGCTTCGCCTCCTGGCGGCCCAACCGGGCGCTGGACGCCATCACCCTCGAGGGCCCGATCAACACCTGGGGCGTCGGCGCATCGATCGTGGCGCCCGTCTATTTGCCGCGCGGGGTGATCGGCGTCGTGGTCTGGGCGACGCCGGACGAGGGCTTCGACGTAGAGAGCGCCTTCGCCGCCCACGCCGCGGAGATGCATGTGCTGGCCCTGAAGTTCGTCGCCACCTACGAGGATGCGGTCGCCGGCTCCGACCGCACGCCGGCGAAGCTGACCCGGCGAGAGATTCAGTGCCTGAAGTGGGCGGCCGCCGGAAAGACCGACGCAGAGATCAGCGAGATCGTCGCCATCGCGCTGCCGACCGTGCGGTTCCACATCGGCAACGCGGCGCGCAAGCTGGCCGTCACCGGGCGCGCCCAGGCCATCCACCGCGCCGCCATCCTGGGCTACATCGGCGCCGGCGGCTGAGGTCGACAAGCCGGCCGATCGGGTGATCAATGGCGGTCGGGTTCGGGGGGACCATCGCATGCTCGGGACGCTCGGCCGCGCGCTGGCGCTGGCGCTCCTCCTTCTGGTCGCCGGCGTCGCGCACGCCCAGGCGCCGCCGGAACAGCAGGCCGCCTTGCGCGCGGAGCTCCAGAAGGCCCGGCTCGAGGCCGCGGGGATCTCGCACAATCCGGCGGAGGAGATGGCCGCCTACCAGCGGGTCTTCGAAATTCACAAGACGCTGGTGGGACCGGACTCGCCCGAGTTGATCCAGACACTGCGGATGATGGCGGCGACATTCGACCTCGACGACCCCGACATCTATCGCAAGAAGGCGCCGTTCTTCGAAGAGATCCTGCGCCTGCAGGTCCGCGCCGGGATGGCGGCCGAGGCCGATGAGACGCGCGTGCGGCTCATCGAGTTCTACGACCTGACCGGCCAGGCCCAGCGCTCGGCGCCCTTCATCCGCGGCCGGCTGGAGTACTTCAAGGCCACGGGGCGCGACGTGATGCCGGTCGCGCTGGACCTGTCGCGTCACCTGCGCGACGCCGGCGATATCCCCGGCGCGATCGCGGCGATCAGCTACCTGCCCGCCGACTGCCTGCAGACCTGGGCCGAGCGCTGCTTCGCCGCGGCGCAGACGATGTTCAACCTGGCCATGTCCGTCGACGATGTCGCCACGGTCGATCGCATGGGCCTGGGCCTGGTCGCGCGGCTGAAGGCGGGTGGTTGCGGCCGCGATCTGGTCAGCGAGCTGTCCGTCTACTTCGAGTACAAGAAGAACGATCAGGCGGGCCACGACCTGATCGTGTCTCAGCTGGCGAGTCCGACGTGCTCGTTCGAAGACCGCGGCCAGGTCGCCGACTGGCTGGAGACCGGCTACAGCGACTACAAGGCGACCGAAGCGATCCGCCGCGAGGCGGTCGCCAAGGCGCGCTCCGCCGACGACCGGGCCGAGGCCAACGGCGCCCTGGGCCTGAACCTGCTGCGCCAGGAGCGGGCCGCCGACGCGATCCCCTACCTGAAAGCGGCTGTCGACCTCTACATGGCGGCCAAGCGGCAGGACGGCTTCGCGTTGATCTACGAGGCCTCCAACCTGGCCGAGGCCTACGATGCGGCGGGCGACCACGCGAAGTCGCTGGCCCTGCTGGACGCCACGCTCGCGATCCCGGCGGTCGTCGAGGAGATGCGCAAGGAGCCGCTGGAGAACTACCTGATCGCCGACAAGGCGCGCAGCCTGATCGCCGCCAACCGTTCGCCCGAGGCGCGCACGCTGATGGCGGCCCACGTGCGGGCGCTGGGCCAGCTCCTATGGACTTACAACCTGTTCGACGGGTTCGACGCCGCCGTCGACCTGCTGCGGGACGCCGGCGGCGAGGACGAGGCGCGGGCGGCGATGATGGCCTTCGGCAAACGCTTCGGCGCCGACCCCAACGTGCCGCGGCTCAAGCGCTTCGCGATCCGCCTCTACGCCGCGGAGGCCGCCGGTCGGACGCCGGACGGGCGTCTCGACGCGATCCACGACGTGCGCGGCGTCCTGGCCGACCTCAGCGCCTTCCAGCTGACCGCCGCGCAGGTCGGCGGCGCGCAGGCCGCCAGCGTGCGCCAGGCCCTCGGCAGCGCCGTCGCCCAGAGCGACAACGGCCGCGGGGCGGCCCTGTCGTTGCTGGTGGACCTGGGATGGCCGGAACGGGCGGGCGCGGAGGGCCGCGCCGTCACCGCCGAGGGCTTTGCGGCGGCCCAGGACCTGGAGGTTTCCGCCGCAGCCCGCGCGCTGGCCCAGACCGCGGCGCGCGTGGCCGCCGGCAGCGGGCCCCTGGGCGCCGCCGCACGCCGCCAGCAGGACCTGGCGCAGGCGCTGCGCACCGCCAACGAAGCCCTCACCAACCTGGCGCCGGGCGCCGGGGCCGACGATGTGAAGGCGCGGGAGGCCGAGGTGGATCGCCTGGGCCGCGACCTGGCCGCCGTCGACGCACAGCTGCGCCGCGACTTCCCGCAGTACGCCGAACTCGTGTCGCCTGCCGCCCTGCCCCTGGCCGAAGTGCAGCGCCGGCTGCGGCCCGGCGAGGGCCTGCTGCTCATCACGCCGATCTGGGGCGACCTGCACGTTTTTGCGATTTCCAAGACCGAGGTCGCCTGGCACAGGCTGCCGGACGGGGCCGACAGCGCGGCCACGCGCGTTGCAGCCCTGCGCTGCCAGGTGGATCCCACCACGTGTGGAAAGGCGGCCGCGGCCGCCCGGCGCGGCGATCCGACGGGCCTCAAGCCGGCGACGCCCGGCGAAACGATCCCGGCCTTCGACCTCGACGCCGCCTACGGCCTCTACCGCGATCTCGTCGCGCCGGTGGAGGGCGCGCTGAAGGGCGTCGACCAGCTGTTCGTCACCGCCAACGGGCCGCTGAGCGGACTGCCGCTGGGCCTGCTGGTGACGAAGCCGCCTGCGCCGGGAACCGACAACGGCTCTTCCGCTGCGCTCGCCGCCGCGCCGTGGCTCGCCGATCGCTACGCGCTCACCACCCTGCCCTCGGTCTCCAGCCTGCGGGCGTTCAACATCCTGCGTGCGCCGGGCAAGGATCGCCCGGCGTTCCGAGGTTATGGCGACCCGGTGCTGGTCGGCGCGTCGCTGACCGTGGCGGCGGAGGCCGTGCGTCACCGCGGCGACGGCGGGACCCAGGCGCTGGCGAATCCCGAGATGCTGCGGATGGGGCTTGAGCCCCTGCCCCACACCCGCGACGAGCTGACCGCCATGGCCCAGGCGCTGGGCGCGCCGCCGTCCAGCCTGCGCCTGGGCGCGGACGCCACCGAGACTGCGGTGAAGACCGAGGCCGACATCGGCGCGGCCCGGGTCGTGGCCTTCGCCACCCATGGCCTGATCCCGACGATCTACAACAAGCTGGACGAGCCCGGCCTGGTGATGACGCCGCCGGATCGGGCGACGGCGCAGGACGACGGCTATCTCAGCGCCTCGGAGGCGGCGGGGCTGAAGCTGTCGGCCGACTGGCTGATCCTGTCGGCGTGCAACACCGCCGCCGCCAGCGGCAAGCCCGAGGCTGAGAGCCTTTCCGGCCTGGCCCGCGCGTTCCTCTACGCCGGGGCCAAGGCGCTCCTGGCCAGCCACTGGAGCGTCCTCGACGACGCGACCCAGGCCCTGATGATCGAGGCCCTCAGCGCCCAGGGCCGCGACCCGACGCTGACCAAGGCCCAGGCGCTGCAGCGCGCCATGACTGCCGTGCGGACGGGGCATCGGGCCGACGGGTCCGCGCTGCCCGGCTGGGACCCGATCTGGGCGCATCCGGCCGCCTGGGCGCCGTTCGTGCTGATCGGCGCCGGCGAGTAGCCGGTCAGCGTCTCGCGGTCGACACGGATCGGCGGCTGCGGATCGACGGCAGGAGCGATGTCCAGCCGCCGGCGACGACCGCAACGCCGAGCGCGATCAGGATCAGGTCGGGGCCGGGCGACCGGAGATGAAACACGTTCGCCAACGGCGCGATCGTGAAGATCGCCGCCATCGCCAGGCCGACGGCGAGCACGATCGCCCAATAGATCTTGCGGTGCGCCGCGAAGATCGTCGTCGAGGCGGCCGAGTCGGTAAGCGCCAGGACCAGGTTGCCCACCACCAGCGCGAGGAAGGCCGCGCCGCGGGCCGAGGCCTCGTCGTGGCCGGAGGCCAGGACCCAGCTGTAGAGGGCGAGGACCGCGCCGCCCACGCTCGCCCCCTGCAGCACGGCGTGCCTGACCTGCCGGGCGCCGAACAACGGCTCGCGCCGCGGGCGGGGCGGCCGGCGCATCGCGCTCGCCTCGGCGGGCTCCGCCTCGAAGACCAGGGCGCAGGTCGGGTCGATCACCAGTTCCAGCAGCACCACATGCATCGGAAAGAGCAGGGGCGGCAGTCCCATGAGCACCGGCGCGAGCGCGACGCCGGCGATGGGGATGTGGATGGCGGTCACGTAGGTCAGCGCGCGGCGAAGGTTGGCGAAGATCCGCCGCCCGAGGCGCACACCGCCGACGACGGAGGCGAAGCTGTCGTCCAGCAGCACCAGGTCGGAGGCCTCGCGGGCGACGTCGGCGCCGCGCTGCCCCATCGAGACCCCGATGTGCGCCGCTTCGAGCGCAGGGGCGTCGTTGACGCCGTCACCCGTCATTGCGACCACCTCGCCGTTCGCCTTCAGCGCCTCGACCAGGCGAAGCTTCTGCTCCGGCGCGACGCGGGCGAAGACGCGGACCGTCGCCAGGCGCGCCCGCAGCTCCTCGATGGACAGGCGCGCGAGGTCCGCGCCCGTCAGCGCGCCCGGCCCGGTGTCGATGCCGGCGCCGCGGGCGATCGCGAGCGCCGTCGCCGGGTGGTCGCCCGTGATCATGATGACTTTGATCCCCGCCTGCTGCGCCTCCGACAGCGCCGCCGCCGCATCCGGGCGCAGGGGATCGACGAAGCCGACCAGCCCCGCGAACTGGAAGGGGATCTCCGCCGGGTCGGCCAGGAACTCGCCCCGGCCGCGCGCGACCGCGACGCCCAGGACCCTCAGGCCCAGCTCGGCGTAGCGCTCGATGACGGCGTGCAGGCGCTGGGTGTCCTCCGCGGGCAGGCGACACAGCTGGAAGACCGCCTCGGGCGCGCCCTTCGCGGCCGCCACGTGCGCATCGCCCCGTTCCCGCCAGAGCTGGACCACCGCCAGGCGCTCCGGCCGCAGCGGCCACGATCGGCGGGGCTCGGCGTCCGCGACGCCGGTCGCCACCTGCGCCTCATGCGACAGCGCGTGAATGGCCCGGTCCATGGGGTCCACAGGGCGGACCGCCGACGAGAGCGCGGCCAGCCGCAGGAGTTCGGCGACCGCGGCGACCGGCCGGATCGGCGCGGTGTCCACGACCAGCTCCTCGTCCGGCGTCCAGAGGCGTGCGACCTGCATCCGGTTCTGGGTGAGCGTCCCGGTCTTGTCGACGCAGAGAACGCTGGCCGCGCCGAGCGTCTCGATGACGGCGCTCCGCCGCACCAGCACCTTGTGCGTCGCGAGGCGCCAGGCGCCCAGCGCCAGGAACACCGCCAGCACCATCGGAAATTCTTCCGGGATGAGGGCGATGGCGACGGTGATGCCCGCCAGGACGCCCTCGATCCAGCCGCCGCGCAGCAGGCCGTAGGCCACGGCCACGACGGCGCAGAAACCGAGGGCGACCGCGCCCATCACGGCCGCCAGGCGCGCGGCCGTCTGCTGCAACGGCGTCGGCTCGGGCTCGATCGCGGCCAGCGAGGTTCCGATCCGGCCCAGGGCCGAGCGCGCGCCGGTTTCCGTCACGCGGACCACGCCCTGCCCGCGGACCACGAGCGTACCGCCGAAGACGAAGGGGCTGGGGTCCGGACCCGGGGTCCCCGCGACGTCCTTTGTCGCGTCGACGCTGGGCGGCTTGGCCACCGGCGCGGACTCACCGGTCAGGATCGACTCGTCGACGCTCAGAACGTCGCCGCCCACGACGACGCCGTCGACCGGCAGGCGTTCGCCTTCGCCGACCAGCAGCACGTCCCCTGGGACCAGGTCGCGCGCCGGCAGGCGACGCTCGACGCCGTCGCGCAACACCCGGGCGAACGGCTGCGCGAGGTCGCGCAGAGCGGCCAGGGCGCGTTCGCTGCGCGCCTCCTGCACGATGACCAGACCGATCGACGCGACGGCGCCGAAGAGCAGGAACGCGCCCTCCCCGGCGTCGCCGAGAAACAGGTAGAGGACCGCCGCGCCGACCAGGAGCAGGAACATCGGCTCGCGCATCGTCTCGAAGACGATCGCGACGAAGCTGCGGCCGCCGCCGGCCGGGATCACGTTCGGGCCGACCTGCGCCAGACGCCGCTGCGCCTCGGCGTCCGTCAGGCCGAGGGAGGGCGCGTCCATGCCCACGCGGCCTCAGTGCGAGAGGAACAGCGCCGTCGGCGGCGCGCGCAGCACGTGCTCCGTCGCGCCGCCCAGCACAAGCGCCCGCAACCGGGACTGGCCGTAGGCGCCCATCACCAGCACGTCGGCCGGGCTGGCGGCGAGATAGGCGTCGAGGGCGTCGCCGATCCGCACGCCGGCGGCGTCGACGTCCTCGCTCGTCGCCTTGACGCCGTGGGCGCCCAGGTGGCGCACCACCTCGACGCCGAGCCTCGCCTGCGCGGCCGCCTTCTCGTTGACGAACGTGACCACCCGCACCGACGTCGCCTGTTTCAGGAGCGGCAGGGCGTCCGCCACGGCCCGCGCCGCGGCGCGGCTGCCGTCCCAGGCCACCACCATGGCGCCGAGGGCGCCGCCGCTAAGGATCGCGCGGTCGGCCTTGAAGGCCAGCACCGGACGCCCCGACTGGAACACCACCTCGTGAGCCAGCGCCCGCTGGCCGTCGTAGCGGTCGGAGAGCGGCACGATGCACAGGTCGCGAGTGCGTGCGTGGCGCGCCAGGGCGTCGTCGACGCCGTAGAGGTTGATCCGCTCCACCGTGGAACCCGCATGGACGCCGGCGGCCTTCGCAGCAGCGTCGAAGTGCTGGATCGCCGCGCGGCACCCGGCGAGGCTCAGTTGCTCCCACTCCCTCTCGAGCTCGCTGAGCTTGGCGAGCCGGTCCGCCAGGAGGTTGGTGACGACGGGGATGTCGACCTGCACCGCCAGGGCCGTCAGCTGGGCCCCGACCGCGTGCGCGAAGGCGACCGCCGCGTCGATCGCCGTATCCGGCGTGCGGTCCGGGTAGCTGTCGATCTGGAGCAGAATATCCTTGAACGCCATGCCGGGTCCTCCTTGGCCCTCCGCCGTCCCACCGGGGAGCCGGGACCGCCTTGATGCAAGTCATCCTGGTCTCATTCGACGCCGGCCGTCGAGGCCGACGCGCCAGACGTCTCAGCCGGCGAACAGCGCGGTCAGCAGCGCCAGACCGCCGACGCCCGCCAGGAAGCTGGCGAACAGCGGACCCGCCGCGCGCAGGCCGTCGCGACCGCGCGCCACGGCGATGGCGATCACGGCCTTGACCACGGTGTTGGTCAGGATGGGCGCGGCGAGGATATAGCCGGCCGAGAGCGGGGTCAGGGTCCCCGGCGGCAGGCCACTCATGGAAATGATGGCGGCGTCGACGTCGACCATGCCGGAAATGCCGATCACGGTGACCAGGCCCGCGTCGCCGAAGGCCTGCAGCGCCCAGCGCGCCGCCAGGGACACCACCATCACCACGCCGGCCAGCGCCAGCGCCGGCGCCAGGTCGAAGGGGTTGCGGACCTCGGGCGCGCCCGCCGGCTCGCTGGGACGCGGTCGGCCGCGCAGGGTCCAGACGACATACCCGACGCTGGCGACGCCGGCCGGTCCGGCGACGCAGACCAGGGGCCCGAGCGCGAAGGGCGCCAGCAACGCCACCAGGACCGTCACCCGGATGAACATGATCGTCGACGCCAGCGCGATCCCCGCGACCAGCCCGGCTTCGTCGGCTTCGCCCTTCCGAAACTGGCCCGCCAGGGCCGCGGTCACGGCGGTCGAGGAAACGATGGCCCCGGCCGCGGCGGTCGCCAGCATCCCGCGCGCCGTCCCCAGCCGCTTGCTGGCGGCATAACCGAGAAGGGAGAGGCCCGACACCAGGACGACGACCATCCAGATCTGCCGCGGATTCCAGGCCGCGAGCGGTCCCAGGTCCTGGTCGGGCAGCAAGGGAAGGATGGCGAGCGCGATAAGCCCGAACCGGGCGATCGCCTGCAACTCGGGTTCGCTCAGCCGGCTGAGCCAGGCATGCAGGACCCGCCGTTGCGCCAGCACGAGCGTGACGACCGCGGTGGCGACGGAGGCCAGCACCATCTGGCCGGTCGCCGCGAGCAGCCCCAGTCCCAGGGTGGTCGCGCCCACGACCGCGGTGGTGGCGCTGAGCTCGCCCTGAGCGGCGGCGCGGCCATAGCCGATCAGCAACGGGGCGCCGGAGAGCAGCAGGAGCGCGGCCCCGATGAAGGGCGACACGTGCGCGGTCACCTCACCGCAGATCCCGCCCGCCAGGCCGAGCAGCGCGAACGTCCGGATGCCGGCCACGCGCGATCCATCGGGATCCAGCCGGTGCGACCATCCGCGCTCCACGCCGATCAGCAGCCCCAGCGCGAAGGCCAACCCCACGCCGGCAAATGGCGATATGACGGACAGCCACTCAGCCACGCCTCACGCCCTCCCCGTTCCGGTGATCGGCAGCGCCGCCGGCGGTTCGCCCACGATCTCGACCCGCGCCGCCGCCAGCCGACGGTAGAGCGCGCGTTTCCGCGCGATCGGCCACCATTCGAAGAGAAAGATCTCGATCGGCTTCCAGTTGGCGACCCAGCCCACGATAATCAGGCCCTCCTCGACGAACCGCTGGACAAAGCCCTCGGGAATCAACCGCGTTAGGGCCCCGCCGAGCACGATCGTAAACGACAGCGCGACGAGGCCGATGGCCAGAGAAACCCTTCCCCTGAGGAACAGGGCCCGGAGTTCCAGGCGCAGCACATCCGCACGGCCGGCGAAGTAGTTCTGGAACGCATCGGCGACATGGCGCGCATCGTCGCCCCGGGCCTGGCTGTCGGGCATCTGGATGGAGATCGACAGCGGCGCCCGGCGCTCGGTCTCGCTGGCCCAGCCCACCACGTACTCTTCCACCTGCGCATCCAGGTCCCGCTCGTGGAACGGGAAGGGGTCGAGCGTGTGGAAGAGCTGATTGACGTGCTGGATCTTGAGCTGGATCGAGCCTTTCAGGTTGGGGGGCGCGTCGCGGCTCATCGCGGCCTCAGGAGATCCATCAGTTCCTCCCAGGGTTCGAGCCGCACGGACGGGGCGGCCCAGAAGCCCTCACCCCGGGCCGCAGCGCGCCCCGCCTCGAATCTGGCGCTCATGCTCGCGGTGTCGAAATCGAGCATCGCGCCGTTGGCCACGGCCCCCGGGTCCGCAGGGATCGACGCGACGCTGAACGGAATGTTGTGGCCGACGCAGAAGGTCGTCGCGACGTTGAGCGCCTGCCGGTACGACACGCGCAGCATGGTGTCGAAGCTGCGGATCAGGACAGCGGGCAGCGTCAGGGAGGTCGTCTGCGGCGAGGAGTCGATGACCGTGTTGATGAGGGCGTAGACCCTGCCCCGCCGCAGCCGCCGCCCCAGCCGCGGCCACCGGAGCAAGGCGTCGGGGAGGATGAACAGCGGCGCGCAGACGCCGCCGTCGACGTGCATCTCGTCATACAGGTCGCCGTCCAGTTCGCAGCGGATCAGGCGTGGCGGAAACAGGCCCGGCAGGCTGGCGGTGGCGGCGAGCACCAGGCGGAACATGGTCACCGCCTCGGGACCGCCCCGCGCCGCGATCTCGCCCATGTCCCAGATCGCCGGCCGCTGGCTGTCGAGGTCCGTCGTCGCCACCAGCAGGCGGCGGCCCAGGCGGTGCTCGGCCGCGATCGCCACCAGCATCTCCTCGTCCACGAACGGCGCGATCAGGCCGTCCAGACTGTCCCCGCTGAGCAGACCGCCGTCCAGGATGCCCGGGAGCGCGCCGAGGCCGAAGTGGTCGGCGGCATGGCCCCCGGTGTAGGCCTCCGCGAGCCGGCGGTCCCACGCGGGCCCGAGGAATGCGAAGGGGGCGATCAAGGCGCCCGTGCTCACACCCGTCACGATGCTGAAGCGCGGTCGACGCCCCGACTCGCTCAGGCCGACCAGCGCGCCGGCCCCATAAGCGCCGCCTGCAGCGCCGCCGGAGATCGCCAGCACGTTGAATTCGTCTCCGTTCAGGGCCGGCCGCGGCAGGGCGAGGCGGTCGGCGGCCGCCTCAAGGGAGGCTTCGGCCGCCTCGAAGCTGAGACGCACGCCCGCAAAACCCTGCGGCTGCGCCATCGGCCCGGCCGGCGCGGGAAGCCGGCGCCGCCAAAAGGTTCCGAGCGTCCAGTCTGGCTTGGTGTCCGACACACGCGTTCCCCGCGCCTTCGCGCCACCGCTCACGAAACGCGCCCGATCATCCCGGACCCGCCGCTCCGGTCAAGGCCGGCTGCGCTGGATCGGGCAGGGATAGGCGCGCTCCAGGGCGAAGCGCACGAACTCCGCGGCGCCCACGCCCTTGTCGGCGTAGCGGCCGTAACGCCGCACCACGCCGACCACATCCCGGCCTGTAACGTCGGCCGGCGGGCAGACCGTCGGGCCCGTGCGGCGCGAGGGGCGCGCCAGCAACTCGTCGGTCACGCCCATGACGTAGCCCATGCAGAAGACCCTGGCCTGGGCCGCGTCGGGTGCGTCGTCGGCGCAGACCGCCTGCAGGCGGGCGGCATCCAAGAAGGCCGGGTGGGTCGGTGGCGGCGGAGCCAACGCCGTCACGATCGTCGCGATCAGCCCTATCACGGCGGCAGGCTCCTCATGGACCGCAACGGCCCGTCCGCACGGCGACGGCGGCGCGGGCGCGCGCCGCCCGCAAGGCGGCCGTCTAGGTGCTGGCCTTGCGGCGCAGCACGCCTACGACGGTGACCAGCGCCGCGGCAGCGGACAGCACCGCGGCCGAGGTGGCGATCGGATGGGCCTTGGCCTCATCCACCACCGTCTTGGCGAGGTCCTTGGCGGCCGGCGGGGCCTTCTCCGCCAGGGCCTGGGCCGCGCGGCGCAGCGCCTGGGTCGCCTGTTCGACGGCCTTCTCGGCGTCATCGCCCAACTCGTCGGCGCATTGGCGCAGGCTCTGGGCGACGTCGTCGAGCGTTTCGTCGAGATCGTGTTTCACGGTTTTCGTCAGGGACTTCGACATGGGTCGTCTCCGATGCGTGGAAGCTCGACGCTCAGACTGGGGCCGCGGTGCGCGGGTCGCCTTGATGCGCGTCAACCGCGCGCCCGGCCTCAACCGAGCGCAGAAGGCTCTCGATCATGGCCTCGCGCGCGGCGTCGCTGGGCAGGGCCTCGAGGCGGGCGTTGAGGTCGATCATCAGCCGCGCCCGGGCGTTGTGCCAGTCGGGCCGCGCGGCCGAGGCCGGCGCGATCCGCGCCGCACCGGGCTGCGCCGCGGCGGTCGCCTTGGAAATCCGGAACCGCTCGTCCAGCGCCGGGATGACCACGCGGTTCGCCGCGAAGCCCGACGTCGCGAGGACGCCCTTCAGCGCCGCCAGCCCGTCCGGCTCACCGTGGGCCAGGAAGATGTCGCCGGCCACCGGCGCGCGGGCCTTGGCCCACGCGACGAGTTGGGTCTGGTCGGCGTGACCGGAATAGATGTCGAGCGACCGCACCCGGGCGCGCACCAGGATATCCTCGCCCTGGATCCGGACCGAGGTGGCCCCTTCCGAGAGGATCCGCCCCAGCGTGCCCGCCGCCTGGAAGCCCGGCAGCAGCACGGTGGCGTCCTGGCGCCACAGCAGGCGCTTCAGATGCTTGCGCACCCGACCGGCGTCGCACATGCCGCTCGCCGCCAGGATGATGTGCCAGCCGCGCAGCCGTTCCAGCCGGTCGCTCTCCTGCGGCTTCTTGAGGAACATCAGCCGCCCGCTCGAGCGCAGGTCCTCGAACGGGTTGCGCTCCAGGACAGGATTCCAGCCCCGCTTCTGGAAGACCTCGGTCGCCTCGATGGCCAGCGGCGAGTCCAGGAAGATGTCGGCCTCCGGAATCTCGCCGTCCCGGACCAGGATCTGCAGGTCGGCCAGCAGTTCCTGCGAGCGCTCGACGGCGAACGCGGGGATCAGCAGCGGACCGCCGGCCTTGCGCGCGTCGCGCAGCTCCTGCGCCAGCTGGCGGCGGCGGCCCGCCGGGTCCAGCGGCGGGCGGATGCGGCCTCCGTACGTCGACTCGAGGATCAGGTGATCGACGCCCGAGGGGCCTTCGGGATCCGGCAGGAAGTCGCGCCCGCCCGGCCCCAGGTCCCCCGAGAACAGCAGCTTGACCGGCCCCTCGGCGGTCTCGACGGTGACCTCGATCGAAGCCGAACCCAGGATATGGCCGGCCTCCCAGTAGCGCGCGGTGATCCCCGGGGCGGCCTCGACCTCGCGGCCGAGCTTCACGGTCTGGAACAGCTCCAGGGTCCGCTCCGCGTCGCGCGCGGTATAGATCGGCTCGACCGGGTCGCGGCCGCGCTGCGTGTTGCGCCGGTTCAGGTGGCGCACTTCAGTCTCCTGGATCTCGCCCGCGTCCGGCAGCATCACCGCGCACAGGTCGCGGGTTCCGGGCGTGGCCAGGATCGGCCCGCGATAGCCCGCCCGCATCAGCTTCGGCAGCAGGCCGGAGTGGTCGATGTGGGCGTGGGTCAGGAGGACCGCGTCGATCTCGTCCACCTTGAACGGGAACGGCTCGTAGTTGAGCGCCTTCAGTGTCTTAGGGCCTTGGAACATGCCGCAATCGATCAGCACGTTCGCACGCGCGGTGGTGAGCCGCGCGCAGAAGCCGGTCACGCAGCCGGCCGCGCCGTGGAACGTCAGGTCGAAACTCACGCCCAACTCCGGGCCCGGGCCTCGCGCAGGCGCAGGCGCAGCGCCTCGGCGTCCTCCCGCGTGCGTTCGTGGGGATCGGTGACGTCGATGCGGGCCACCAGCTCCGGCGGCAGCGCCATCTTCAGGTAGCCCAGGGCGCGCGGCGGCCCCATCAGCACCAGGCGCTCGAACTCGCCGCGACCGGCTTCCAGGGCCACGCGCTGGGCGACCCGCTTGAGGAAGCGCCGCTCCGGCTCGTGCTGAGGCGCGCGCTGATCGCCGCGGTGGTGATGGCCAGCGGTGCGTTCCGCTTCCGTAGCCTCCATCCGCAGGCTGGGGACCTCCTTCAAGGGGCCGGAGCGGGCGCGCTCGCAAAACACCCGGGCCTCCACGCTGTCGGCGGCCACGATCCAGGTCACACTGCCTTCGTTCATGCTGTCCTCCATCATCGGGGTCAGGCTGGAGCTTCGCCGCCGGCAGCTCCCTGATGCAGATCAAATACCGCCGGGGCGCGCCCCTCCGTACTGATACTTAGTGGTCGCCCACGAATTTTCGCCGGGGCCGCCGAAGCGTAGCCATCAGGTCATCGAATTGGAGCCCGCGATGACCCTGGCCTACCCCCTCAGCGACCCGCGCACCGCCCGCCCGGCCTCGGCCCTGACAGACGTCTTCGACCGCCACGGCGTGCGGATGGCCTATGCCTGCAACGAAGAGATCTATGCCCAGGACGACACCGTTGAGCTGCTCTACCGGGTGATCCGCGGCGTGGTTCGCACCAGCCGGCTGACCGCCGACGGCCGCCGCCAGGTCGGCGACTTCTACTATCCCGGCGACCTCTTCGGCCTTGAGCCCGGCCCCGACCATCGTTTCGGCGCCGAGGCGCTGGACGACTGCGAGATCCTGGTGGTCCGCCGCAGCGCCGTGCGCGCCGCGGCCGGCGACGCCGAACTGGACCGGGCCATCCTCGAGGCCCAGCGCCTGGAGATGGAGCGCCTGCAGGAACATGTGGTCATGCTGGGCCGCAAGAGCGCCCGTGAACGGGTCGCCAGCTTCCTGATGTCGATCGCCCAGAAGACCTCGGACGACCACGCCGACCTCGCGATGGGCCGGCAGGACATGGCCGACTACCTGGGCCTCACCATCGAGACGGTCTCGCGTATGCTGACCCAGCTGCAAGGCGAGGCGATCGTGGCGTTCCCCTCGTCCCGCCGCTTCCAGGTCCGCAAGTGGACCGCCCTTGAGGCGATCGCGGCCTGAAGCGCCTGTTCTTAGCCTGCGCGGCCGCAGGCGTTCGCCGGCCGCCCCCTGTTGGCCATGGAGCCTCCCATGCAAAAGACGATCGAACGGCCCGCGACCGAAGTGGTCGTCCGCCCCAGCACCTACAAGACGATCCTGGTCCACGCCGAACCCGGCCTGACCGCGACGCACCGCGTCGAGGTCGCCGCGCGCCTGGCTCGCGAACTGGACGCCCGACTGATCGGCCTCGGCGCGGAGACCTTCAACCCTGCCCTGTTCTCGGGCCCCTTCAGCGGCCCGGCGGCCGGTGAATGGGTCGGCCTGGTGCAGGAACAGATCACCAAGAACATCGCCGCGGCGGAGACCGCCTTCCGCCGCGACGCGGCCTCGGCCGACATCTCCTGGCGCAGCATCCAGGACTATCCGCACCGCGCCCTGGTCAGCACCGCCCACGCCGCCGACCTGATCGTCGTCAGCCCGCACAGCAGCCAGAGCAACCTGCAGGCCGCCGATCCGGCCGACGTGATGATGACCGCCGGCCGCCCGATCCTGGTCGTCCCGCAAGGTCGCTCGCACCTGTTCGGCATGTCGGTCGTCGTGGCCTGGAAGGACACCCGCGAATGCCGCCGCGCGCTGACCGACGCCCTGCCGTTCCTGCAGCGCGCCGAAGACGTGGTCGTGGTCGCGGTGGTGAAGCCGGACGCGGTCGACGCGGCGACCCTGGAGGTCGACGACGTCGTCGCCAACCTCAAGCGCCATGGCGTCGACGCCCGCGCGATGGTCACCTCCATCTCCCACGACGCCGTCGAAGGCGAGCTTGAGCGCATCGCCAACATCAACGGCGCCGACCTGATCGTCGCCGGCGGCTTCGGCCACAGCCGGCTGCGCGAATGGGTGCTCGGCGGGGTGACCGACAGCTTCCTGCATCACCCCAGTTGCTTCGTGCTGCTGAGCCATTGATCCTCTGACGTCCGCCGCGGCCGCCGAGACGGCGCCGCGGCGAGAGGAGTTGCGCCATGTCTCGCCTCGATTCCCTCTGGACCGGGCTCGCGCTCGGACTGTTCACCGGCGGCGCGCACCTGGCGTGGGCCGCCCTCGTGGCCACCGGCGCCGCGCCGTGGGTGATGAACGTCGTCTTCCGGCTGCACTTCATCCGTCCGCCCTTCCAGATCGACGGCTTCGACCCGATCGTGGCGGCCTGGCTTGTCGGCCTGACCGCGCTGGGCGGCTTTGCCTTCGGCTGGCTGTTCGCGGCGGTCTGGAACGCCCTGGCCGACCTGCGAGCCGGCGCTCCTTTCCGGCAGGCGCCGCGATGATCCGGTTCACCCTGCTGGCCGGAATCGCCAGCGTGGCGCTGGCGCTCGCCGCCTGCGCCACCTCGCCGCCCGTCCCCGGAACACCGGCGATCGCGCCGTTCCCGAAGCTCGACCCTGCCCAGCAACGCGGGCGCGACTTCGCCGTGCGCCGCTGCGCCGGCTGCCACACGGTCGGCCTCGACGACGGCGGCGCCGGCGACGGCCCTCCCTTCTCCAGGCTCGCGCGCCGCTACAACGCCATCTCGCTCGAGCGGCGCTTTGCGGCGGTGTCCGCGCACGGCTTCGACCGCATGCCGCCGGTGGAGTTCACCCGCGCCGAGCTCGAGGACCTGGTCGCCTATTTCGACACCCTGCAGGGCAACTGAGTCCAAGGAACCGCACGATGGCCTATCGCGACCTGTTGCTGACCGCGCTGACCTACCCCGATGCGACCCCGGACCGGGCGATCCGCAGCGGCGTCGCGCTGGCGAAGCGGCTGGGCGGCGCGCTGACGCTGCTGACCGTAAGGGTGCAGATTCCCGCGCTCAGGAACCGCCTCGCCAACGCCCTGGTCCACCTGGACGAGATGGCCGAGCTCGAGACGGCCCGCAGCGCCGCGGTCGCCGACCTTGAGGCCGCCTGCGCCCGCGTCGCCGCCGAGGCGGCCGGCGCGCCGATCCACACCGAGAGCGTGCTCGCACGCCTGTTCGAGGAGGCCGAGCCCATCGTCCGGGCCGCCCGTACGCGCGACCTCACCCTGGTGGTGAATGCGGCGGCGAGCGAGGAGGGCCCGGTCT
>CBHTUE010000030.1:0-29178 GCA_966096115.1 uncultured Phenylobacterium sp. | reverse complement strand
GCGTGCGCCCTATGCCCGCCGGGCCGCCCCAAAACCGCGTGTGGGTGGCCCTCCCCCCCCCCCGCTGTGCGCCCGGCCCCCCGCCCTCGGCGGGTGGTCCCCTTTTCCCGCGAGCGGGAAAGGCAAGATCGGTCGTCCCCCCTTCCCGTGAACGGGAAGGGCAGGCTATCCCGGAGGCCCACCTCAGCCGGAACCGGACCCCCATGACCTCCGACGCCCTCGCGCCCACCCTGCAGGCCAGCCTGGGCCAGGTCCGCGTCATCGCCGACGAGGGCGGCCGCAGCGTCATCGAGTACGACTGCGGCCCGCACATGTGCCATTCGGGCGGCGTGGCGCAGGGCGGCTTCGTCTGCGGCTGGATCGACTCGGCGATGGCCCACGCCTCGCTCACCCTCGCGCCGGAAATGACGCCGATGTCGCTGGAGCTGAAGGTCAGCTACTTCGCCCCGGCCCGGCCGGGCCGCGTGATCGCCGAGGGCTGGATCGAGCGGCGCGGTCGCGTCACCTGCTTCGCCGAGGGCCGCCTGCTGGACCCCGACGGCAAGGTGCTGGCCAAGGCCAGCTCCACCATCCGCCTCATCCCGCGCGACGCCGTCGAGGCCAGCGCCAAGAAGGCGCTGGGCGAGGGCTCCTGAGCTAGGCGCTCACCTTCACGGCGGTCGGCAGGACGTAGTCCTTCATCCGTTCGCGGATCAGCTTCTTGTCGATCTTGCCGGTGGCGCCCAGCGGGATCTCGTCGACGAAGACCACGTCGTCGGGCGTCCACCACTTGGCGATCTTGCCCTCCAGGAAGGCCAGGAACTCCTCCTTGGTCCCCTCGCAGCCGGGGCGCAGCATGACCAGCAGCACCGGGCGCTCGTCCCACTTGGGGTGGGCCGCGCCGATGACCGCGGCGTTGGCGGCCTTGGGGTGGCCCATGGCGATATTCTCGATCTCGATGGTCGAGATCCACTCGCCGCCCGACTTGATCACGTCCTTCGCCCGGTCGGTGATCTGCATGTAGCCCAGCGGGTCGATGGTCGCGACGTCGCCGGTGTCGAAGAAGCCGTCCGGGTCCAGAATCTGGCCGCCCTCGCCCTTGAAGTACTCGCCGACCACCCAGGGGCCTTTCACCAGCAGCCGGCCGAAGGTGGTCCCGTCGTGCGGCAGCGGCTTTTTGGCGTCGTCCTCAAGGCGGATCTCGACGCCCAGCGGCGGGCGGCCCTGCTTCAGCTTGAACTGCAGCTGCCGCTCCTCGTCCATGGCCGCCACGGCGGCGTTGGGCGTGGAGAGCGTGCCCATCGGCGACATCTCGGTCATGCCCCAGGCGTGGGTCACGTCGACGCCGAACTCGTCGCGGAACCCGCGCACGATCGCCTCCGGCACGGCCGAGCCGCCGATCACCACCCGCTTCAGGGTCGACAGCTTGCCGCCGGTGTCGCGCAGGTGGGCCAGCAGGCCCTGCCAGACGGTCGGCACGGCCGCCGAGAAGGTGACGCCCTCGGTCTCCAGCAGCTCGTACACCGACGGGCCGTCCAGCTTGGCGCCCGGCATCACCAGCTTGGACCCCGCGGCCGGACAGGAGAACGCCAGGCCCCAGGCGTTGGCGTGGAACATCGGCACGATCGGCAGCACCACATCGGTCGCCGCCAAGTTCATGACGTCATGGCCCATGGTGATCAGGGTGTGCAGGAAATTCGAGCGGTGGGCGTAGAGCACGCCCTTCGGATTGCCGGTCGTGCCCGAGGTGTAGCAGAGGCCCGCAGCGGTGTTCTCGTCGAAGTCGCCCCATGTGCAGTCCGCAGAGTTCTGCTCGACCAGGTCCTCGAAGCAGAGGGCGCCCGGCAGGTCCACACCCTTCATGCCGTCGCGGTCGGTCATGACCACGACGTGCTCGACGCACGGCATCTTGTCCCGGTTCTGGGCCAGCACGGCCACGAACGTCAGGTCGGTGAAGATGATCCGGTCTTCGGCGTGGTTGATGATGTAGCAGAGCTGGTCGGCGAACAGCCGCGGGTTCAGGGTGTGGCAGACGGCGCCGATCCCCATGATGCCGTACCAGGCCTCGACGTGGCGGCCGGTGTTCCAGGCGAGCGTGGCGACCCGGTCGCCGTTCTTGATGCCCAGGCCCTTCAGCGCGTTGGATATCCGCTTCGCGCGGTCGTGGATCTGGGCGTAGGTCGTGCGCACGATCGGCCCCTCGACCGAGCGGCTGACCACCTCGCGCGCGCCGTGCCACGCCTTGGCGTGGTCGAGGATCCGGTCGACCGTGAGCGGCCAGTTCTGCATCAGGCCCAGCATTCGGGCGTCTCCCCAGGACTTATCGTTCGTCAGTTACCGTGCAGGATTAGTCAGCGGATGCGGCTTCGGCAACGCACCGTCAGGTGTGGGCGGCGAGCCAGGCTGTCGCAGCGGCGTTCTTGGGCGCCTCGGTGGAGACCTTGGGCCAGCCGATGGTCTGCGTCGCGATGCGCGCCAGTTGCTCGTGCAACACCTCGACCGTGGCGTCCGAGGCGTCGCCGGTGCGGGCCGCCACCCGCGCCTCCAGCACCGCGACCGGCGCGTCCAGCCAGACGCCGTGGAACGGGACCGCGCACTCCACCGCCAGCGCCTCGGCGCGCGCGCGCAGGGCCGGGTCGATGAAGGTGGCGTCCAGGATCACCGCGCGGCCGGCCTTCAGCGCGCGCCGCGCGTTGTCGAACAGGACGTCGTAGGTCCGGGCGTAGAACTCCGGCGCATAGGCGCCGCGCGGCAATGGCTCGGTCGGCGCGACGCCCGCCAGCCGCTTGCGCACCTCGTCCGTGCGAAGGATCAGCGCGCCCGGCGAGGCGCCCAGGCCGGGCGCGATCCCGCGCGAGAAGCGCGACTTGCCCGACCCCGACAGCCCGCCGACCGCGACCAGCAGGGGCGGCGGCGGGGCCAGGTGGGCGATGGCGGCCTCGACATAGGCCCGCGCCTGCTGCGGATCGCCGGAGTGCGCCGCCACGTGGGCCCGCACGGCCGCCCGCGTCGCCAGCATCAGCGGCAGCGACACGAGGCCGTCCCAGATCTCCTCCGGGAAGCTGCGCGCCGCCTCGTCCATGTAGGCCGCCAGGGCGCGGACCCCGGCGTCGCGCCGGCCGCGGAAGTCCAGGTCCATGATGAGGAAGGCGAGGTCGTACTGGATGTCGAGGTCGGTCAGCAGGTCGCTGAACTCGATGCAGTCGAACAGCACCGGCTGGCCGTGCTCCAGCAGGATGTTGCCCAGATGCAGGTCGCCGTGGCAGCGCCGGGAGAAGCCGCTCGCCGCCCGGTGGGCCAGCAACGGCGCCTGCCGCTCCAGCTCCGTCTCGGTGAGCGCGATCATGGTCTCGACCCGATCCTGGTCCAGGGCGGGGATGTCGCGCAGCAACCCGGCGTTGGAGCCGATGGTCCAGGACAGCGCCGTCAGCCCGCCGGCGGGCCGGAGCGGCGCGGCGGCATGGAAGCCCGCGATGGTGCGGCCCAGCAGCTCGGCCAGCGTCCCGTCCACGGCGTCCGGCCGGGCGGACAGCACCGCGCCTTCGTCGAACCGGCGCATCTCCAGCAGGTGGTCGACCGTCTCGCCCGGCCCGTCGATCGCCAACGATCCGTCGGCCTCGCGGGTTATGCGACGCACGGCCCGGTAGATGTCCGGCGCGGCCGGCTTGTTGAACGCCAGCTCCCGCTCCAGCGCCCACAGGCGCCGGTCGGCGGTGGAGAAGTCGACGTAGCCCAGGTCGTCGTGCCGCTTGACCTTCAGCGCCCGCTCCGGGCTCAGGAAGACGTGGGCGCAGGCGGTGTCGATCACCCGCTCGCTCTCGCCACCCAGCCAGGCGACGATCTCGGCCTCGAGCCGGGACCGGGGCGCTGCGCTCAAGGAAACAGCCTGCGGGTGGTCCAGCCCCCGGCGGCCCGGTCGAACACCAGCCGCTCGTGCAGGCGGAACGGCCGGTCGCGCCAGAACTCGATGGCCTCGGGCGCCAGCCGCCAGCCCGACCAGTGCGGCGGCCGCGGCACCTTGCCCAGGCCGAAGCGCAGGCCCACCTCGGCGATCCGCTTCTCCAGCGCCAGCCGGTCCGGCAGCGTCCGCGACTGGTCCGAGGCCCAGGCGCCCAGCTGCGCCGGGCGCGCCCGGGTGGCGAAATAGGCGTCGGCTTCCTCGTCGCTGACCGGCGTCACCGCCCCGCGCACGCGCACCTGCCGGCGCAGCGACTTCCAGTGGAACAGCAGCGCCGCCTTCGGGTTGGCCGCCAGCTCGAGGCCCTTGGCGCTCTGCCGGTTGGAGAAGAATACGAAGCCCGCGGCATCGACGCCCTTCAGCAGCACCATCCGCACGTCGGGCAGGCCGGTCGCGTCGACGGTGGCCAGCGCCATGGCGTTGGCGTCGTTCGGCTCGTGCTTCAGCGCTTCGGCGAACCAGCCGTCGAACAGGGCGAAGGGGTCCGTCTCGCTGAGCAGCGGCGGCGGTTCGGCGGCGGTCACCTGGCGGACGTAGTCGTCCTCGCTGGGGGACGCCGGGATGAGGGTCTTGTCGGTCACGCCTTCGCCTATAGCGCGGCGGACCACGCATCTGCGAGGCCTTAACGGAGCGTAGAGGGTGATTGGCCTAGGGTTCGGGCGTCATGAGTCGGCATGTGTTCGAAATGACCCTGAAGGACGCCCGCGAAGTGCTGGGCGTGAGCTCCGCGTCCACGCCCGCCGAGGTGCGCCAGGCGTTCCGCGAGGCCGCCAAGCGGGCGCATCCCGACGCCGGAGGCGACGACGGCGCCTTCCACCAGATCGTCGACGCCTACAACCGGCTGCAGGATCCGCTCAGCGAGCGGATGGTCGCCCCGCCGCCCCGCACGCGGCCGACGCCCGAGCCCGATCTCGAGATTTCACCCCACGTCGCCCTGAACGGCGGCGAGGCCGACCACCGGCTGCCCGACGGCAGCATGATCCGCATCACCCTGCCCCCCGGTCTGCGCTCCGGCGACAAGGTGCGGGCCGGCGAGGCCGAGCTGTGCGTGTACATCCGCGCCGAGGACGGCGTGATCGTCCGCGGCGACGATATCTGGCTGACCGTGAAGGTGGCGCCAGCGGTGCTGAAGAAGGGCGGGCGCATCACGCTGGACACGCCGCTGGGCCGCCGCAGCGTCTGGATCGACAAGAAGGCCGCCGAGCGCGGCCTGGTGCGGGTGGAGGGTGAAGGCCTGCCGGCGCGGGGTCGCCGGCCGACAGGCCATCTGTTCCTTCGCCTTTCGGCGAACCCGGGCCTGGCGGACTCGGCCGCCCTGGCCCTTCTGCGCCGCTTCGCCGCCGCCTGGGCGGCATAGCGAACGCTTCGTCCTAGATCGCCGCCAGAGCGGCGACGATCATCCCGCCGAGGACCGGCGTCCCGCCGCTGGCGCGGCCAGGGATGACCGCGAATTAAGCTGCCGGGCCGCAGGGCCTCCCTATAGTCCGGCCATCGCCACCGGAGACCGCCCCGTGAAGCGCCTGCCGATCCTCGCCGCCGCGGCTTCGTTGTGGGCCTCGGCCGCCCTGGCCGGTCCGGTCGGCGAACGCCACCTGACGGCCACCGAGCCCACCGCCGCCCTGCGCGACGCCGAGCACCGGACCGATGTGCGCGTCACCGTCTGGTATCCCGCCGCCGCGGGCGTCAAGGAGCAGCGGATCGACCTGGGCCCGCCCAGCAAGCCGCTCTTCATCGTCGGCCAGGTGGCCTACGACGCGCCGTTCGCCGACGCGAAGAAGCGGCCGTTGATCCTGTTCTCCCATGGCTTCGGCGGCACGGCGCGGATGATGGGCTGGTTCGGCGTGCCGCTGGCGCGCGCCGGCTATGTGGTGGTCGCCGTCGATCACCCGGGCAACAACGGCCAGGACAAGATGACCAAGCCCGGCGCGATCCTCTTCTGGGACCGCGCCAAGGACCTGCGCGCGGCGCTGGAGGCGGTGAAGAGGGATCCGCAGATCGCCCCGCACCTCGACGTGAAGCGCATCGGGGTCACCGGCTTCTCGGCGGGCGGCTTCACCAGCCTCGTCGCGGCCGGCGCCCGGGTCGACATGAACCGCTTTCTCGCCTTCTGCCAGGGGCACGATGAGGACGGGGTGTGCCGGCCCCAGAAGGAATATCCCCTGACGATGCCCCAGGCCGTGGAGGCCATGAAGGCCCCCGAGCTGGCGTCGGAAGCGGCGCATGACGGCGACGACCACACCATCCCCGGCATGAAGGCGGCCTTCGCCATCGCCCCGGCCATCGTTCAGGGCCTTACGCCCGAGGGTCTGGCGAAGATGAAGGTCCCGGTGGCGATCTTCCTGGGCGACGCCGACCCGGTCGCCCCGCCGGCCACCAACGGCTTGGTCGCCGCCAAGGCCATCCCGCACGCGCAGCTCACCACGCTGCCGGGCGTGAAGCACTACGACTTCCTGGCCACCTGCACCCCCGCCGGCCAGGCCGCCATCGACATCTGCAAGGACGAACTGCCCCAGGACCCGACGCACGACGCAGCGATCAAGGCGGCCGTGGCGTTCTTCGGAAAGACCCTGGGCGCGCCTTCCCTCCCTTAATGGGGGAGCAGCGCTCTGGGTGGGGGAGTTGCGATCATCCCCGACCTCTGAGATCTGGCCCACACTTCCCCACCCTGCTCGCCTCCGGCGAGCTGTCCCTCCCCATTAAGGGAGGGAAGCGCTACAGAGCCTCGCCATGAGCCACAACACCTTCGGGCACCTCTTCCGCGTGACGACCTGGGGCGAGAGCCATGGGCCGGCGTTGGGGTGCGTGGTGGACGGGTGTCCGCCCGGGATCGGGTTGACCGAGGGCGACATCCAGCCGTGGCTGGACCGCCGCCGTCCCGGCCAGGGCAAGTTCGTCACCCAGCGCCAGGAGCCGGATGTGGTCCGCATCCTCTCCGGGGTGTTCAGCGACGAGCGCACCACGAAGGAATTTGGCGGCCAGGTCACCACCGGCACGCCGATCTCCATGATCATCGACAACGTCGACCAGCGCAGCCGCGACTATTCGGAGATCGCCACGGCCTTCCGGCCCGGGCACGCCGACTATGCCTATTTCGCCAAGTACGGCGTGCGCGACTACCGCGGCGGCGGGCGGCAATCGGCGCGCGAGACGGCGGCGCGGGTGGCGGCCGGCGCCATTGCCCGCAAGATCCTGGACGGGGTGACGATCCGCGGGGCCGTCGTGCAGATCGGCCCGCATGCCGTGGACCCGGCGAAGATCGACTTCGGCGTCACCGGCGACAATCCGTTCTGGGCGCCCGACCCCGACATCGTGCCGGTCTGGGAAGAGCACCTCGAGAAGATCCGCAAGGCCGGGTCGTCCACCGGCGCCATCGTCGCCGTCGAGGCCACCGGCGTGCCGGCCGGCTGGGGCGCGCCGATCTACGGCAAGCTGGACGCCGAGCTGGCCGCCGCGCTGATGTCGATCAACGCCGCCAAGGGCGTGGAGATCGGCGCGGGCTTCGCCGCCGCGGCGCTCACCGGCGAGGAGAACGCCGACGAGATGCGGATGGGCAACGACGGCCCGATCTTCCTGTCGAACCAGGCGGGCGGGGTGCTGGGCGGCATCTCCACCGGCCAGGCGGTGACCGCGCGGGTGGCGTTCAAGCCGACCTCGTCGATCCTGACCCCGCGCCGCAGCCTGAACGAGGCCGGCGAGGAGATCGAGTTGCGCACCAAGGGTCGCCACGACCCGTGCGTGGGCCTGCGCGCCGTTCCGGTCGTGGAGGCGATGACGGCCTGCGTCCTGGCCGACGCCTACCTGCGACATAGAGCCCAGGTTGGCGGGACCATCCACGTCCCGGGAGCCCCATCCGGGGGTTGAGGACCCGGGTTCGGACAACTTGTTCGGGCGGCAAGTCCCTGATCAAAATACACTTTCTCTTCGAATAACTCCGATATTCGATTGACCGGCGAACACGGGTCACCCTAAGCACGGCCATCCGCTGTCTGCGCAGATCGCGGCCAGGTGAATCGCTACAGCCAAGTGGACCGGGTAATCGAGATCGCGTGCGTTACGACCTCCTGAAGATCCTCCTGGTTGACGACAACCACTACATGCGGGTCCTGCTCGCCGAGATTCTGCGCGCCATCGGCGTCAAGGACATCTTCGAGGCCACCGACGGCGCCGAGGGCCTGCAGATGATGCGCGACCACGCGGTCGACATCGTCATGACCGACCTGTCGATGCAGCCGCTGGACGGCATCGACTTCGTCCGCCTGCTGCGCAATTCGCCGGACAGCCCGAACCAGATGTGCCCCGTGATCATGATCACCGGCCATTCCACCTTCGCGCGCGTGCATGAGGCGCGCGAGGCCGGGGTGAACGAGTTCCTGGCCAAGCCGCTGACGGCGCGCGGCGTGATCGAGCGCCTCCACCAGGCCGTCGAGCATCCGCGGCCGTTCGTCCGCACCGACGACTATTTCGGCCCGGACCGGCGCCGCCGGTCAGACGCCAATTTCAAGGGCCCGTTCCGGCGCTCGACCGACGCCAAGTAGGCATTTTCGGGCGCGAGCTAGACGCCCGCCGCGACGTCGCGCTTCACCGCCTCGACCACCGGTCCCCAGTCGCCGACGTGGGCCTGCCAGTAGAGCTGCGCGCTCGGGTACCAGGGCGTCGCGGGCGAGCCGGCCGGCCCCCAACGCCAGTCGGCGTGGCGCGCGGGCAGGAGCAGCTTCAGCGGCTTGCCCATGGCGCCGGCCAGGTGGGCGACCGAGGTGTCGATGCTGATCACCTGATCGAGGCCCGCCAGGATGTTGGCGGTGTCCTGGAAGTCGGCGGCGCCGGTCTTCTCCGGATCCAGGTCGATCGCGCCCGGCAGGGCCAGCAGCTCGGCCGCGTCGGCCCCGGACAGCGACCGCTCGGGGTGCGGCAGGGCGTTGCCGCGCCACATCACGCCAATGCCGCCCGTCTGCCGCGCCTCGCCACGGAACCAGGGCGCGGTCGGCAGTGTCTGAGGCGTCGACCCGAAGCGCAGCGGCAGCGAGAACGGCAGGGTCCAGTAGTCGTGCGGCCCGGCCTCCCAAGGCCCGCGCACGGGCAGGTAGTCCACCGGCATCTGTGCGAACAGGCGCTCCAGCGCCGGCGGCCCGGCGTAGGTGATCTTCGCCGCCTCCAGCATCGGCAGGTATCTGGCCAGCATCAGCTGGTCGCCGTAGCCCTGCTCGCGCCAGACGAACAGCCGCTTGCCGGCCAGCGGCTCGCCCTGCCACTCGGGCGCCGGGAAGCCGCGACCAACCTGCTTGGCGGTATCGGGGCGCAGGCCGTCGTACAGCGGCCAGCCCTCGCCGAAGCGGCCCAGGCCCATCAGCGTGTAGCCGAGCGAGAGCTTCAATTCGTCGTCGCCCGGCTGGCGGGCCGCGGCCGCGCGCAGCAGGGGTTCGGCCTCGGAGAAGCGGCTCAGCGCCATCAGGGTGCGGGCCAGGCCCACCTTGGCGGGTTCCGGATCGACGCCCAGGTCGACGGCCGCCTGGAACCAGGCCAGCGCCTCGTCCGGCCGGCCGTCGCCGTAGAGCAGGAAGCCCAGGTTGTTGGCCGCCTGGTGGTCGCCCGGGACCATCTCGAGCACGCTGCGGTACAGCGGCTCGGCCTTGGCCGTCTGGCCCGCCTGGTGAAGCGCCAGGGCCCGCTGGAACATCTGTTGCGAGACGGGGTCGCGCACGGGTCAGGCGATACCGAGGTACTTGTGGGTCTGCACGCTGAGCCGCCAGCGCGGGTGGGCCAGGCAGTAGGCGATGGCGGCCTGCGTATTGGCGGCCCGGTCGGGCCCGTCCATCGGCTGAAGCCGGAAGGTCTCGAAGGCCCACCCCTCGAAGAGGGCCGGATCGACCCCGGCCTGCGGGTAGACCAGCTTCAGCTCCTGACCCGTGGTCTGCACCACCGGCGCGGCGGCCTTGGGGCTGACGCAGACCCAATCGATCCCCGGCGGCGCCGGTAGGGTGCCGTTGGTTTCCAGCGCGATCGAGAAGCCGCGGGCATGCAAGGCGGCGACGAGCGCCTCGTCGACCTGCAGCAGCGGCTCGCCGCCAGTCAGCACGGTGAGGCGGTCCTCCGCCCCGCCCTGCCAGGCGGCCTGCATCGCGTCGGCCAGGGCGTCGGCGTCGGCGAAGCGGCCGCCGCCAGTTCCGTCCATGCCCACGAAGTCGGTGTCGCAGAAGGTGCAGACCGCCGTGGCGCGATCCCGCTCCAGCCCGCTCCACAGGTTGCAGCCGGCGAACCGGCAGAACACCGCCGGCCGCCCGGCCTGGCCGCCCTCGCCCTGCAGCGTCAGGAAGATCTCCTTCACGGCGTAACTCATCCTACTTCGCTCCTTCGGAGCTACGAAGGATCCACCTCAATCCTGCGAAGCCTTGGCGAAGCAGGATCATGCCGCGAACGCCTCGAAGCCGTTGCGGCGAAGCTCGCACGCCGGGCAGGTCCCGCAGCCGTAACCCCACGGGTGCAGCGTCCCGCGCTCGCCCAGATAGCAGGTGTGGCTGTCCTCGATCGTGATGGCCACCAGCCGATCACCGCCCAGCGTCTTCGCCAGCGCCCAGGTCTCGGCCTTGGTCAGCGCCATCAGCGGCGTCTCGATGCGGAAGGCCTGCTCCATGCCCAGGTTCAGAGCCTGCTCCATGGCGTCGATCGTCGCGCGCCGGCAGTCGGGATAGCCGGAGAAGTCGGTCTCGCACATGCCGCCGACCAGCACGTTCAGGCCGCGCCGGTCGGCCAGGGCGGCGGCGTAGGTGAGGAACACCAGGTTGCGACCGGGCACGAAGGTCGACGGCAGGCCCTTGTCGGTCATCTCGATCGCCCGGTCGGCGGTCATCGCGGTCTCGGCGATCGCCCCGAAGGCGGTGATGTCGACCAGGTGGTCCGGCCCCAGGCGCGGGGCCCAATGCGGGAACTCGCGGGCGATGCGCTGGCGCACCGCCTGCCGGGCCGTGAGTTCGACGGCGTGGCGCTGGCCATAATCGAAGCCCACGGTCTCGACGCGCGGATAGCGGTCCAGGGCCCAGGCGAGGCACGCCGTGGAGTCCTGGCCGCCGGAGAAGAGCACGAGGGCCGCGTCAGTCATGGGCCCCATATGGGCCGGAAGCCTCTGCCTGAAAAGCTGGCGCCGCGGGCTATACGTCACGGAAGCTATGGTGTCGCCCAAGCCACACTGCCGAGCGCAATCCCTTACACGGCAAGGCTTACGTTGACAGTTCGACGCAAGTCTAGCCAGCGTCCGGCTGCCAAACGAGGGGCCACGCCGCCTTCTCGCTTGGTCGCGCTTTTTGCGGCGTAACTGGCGACGAACGGCCTTCACAAGAGCCCGGGCGCCCTGGGAGGAACAGATGCAGGATACCCGCACTCTTCGGAGTTGGCTTGCCGTGGGCGTTTGCGCCGCGGCGATTACCGGCGTGGCGATGCCCGCCTTCGCACAGACGGCCTCGAACTCGAACGTCATCGAGGAACTGGTCGTCACCGCGCAGAAGAAGGAAGAAGCGCTCCAGGACGTGCCGATCGCCGTCTCGGCCTTCGACCAGAACGCGCTCGAGAAATCCAAGATCGACGGCGGCCCCAACCTGGTGCTGGCCGTGCCGAACGTGAACTTCTCCAAGGGGAACTTCACCGGCTACAACTTCCAGATCCGCGGCATCGGCTCCAAGCTGGTCTCGGGCTCGGGCGACGCCGGCACCGGCATCCACCTGAACAACGCCCCGCTGATCGCCAACAACCTGTTCGAGACCGAGTTCTACGACGTCGAGCGCGTCGAAGTGCTGCGCGGTCCGCAGGGCACCCTCTACGGCCGTAACGCCACCGGCGGCGTCGTGAACCTGCTGACCGCCAAGCCGGTCGACCACTTCGAAGCCAACGTGCGGGCCGAGTACGGCAACTACAACGCCATGAAGGCGCGCGGGATGATCAACATCCCCCTGGGCGACGAGTTCGCCGTGCGCGTGGCGGGCACCTACCTGAAGCGCGACGGCTTCGGGAAGAACCTGACCACCGGCAACGACGTCGACGACCGCGACCTGTTCGGCGCCCGCGCCACCCTGATGTGGAAGCCTTCGGACAAGTTCCGCGCCTGGGTGATGTGGGATCACTTCGAGGAAGACGACAACCGCTCGCGGATCGGCAAGCAGATCTGCTCCAAGGACACCGGCCCGAGCAGCGTCGGCGGCGTGGGCTTCTCGCCCGTCCCGGTGATCGCGCAACTCGAGCGCGGCCTGTTCAGCCAGGGCTGCCGCGCGACCTCGCTGTACGCGGCCGACCGGCTGGGCACGGTGAACAGCCAAGCCACCCTCGGCGGCCTCTTCGGCGCGCTGGCCGGCTTCCAGACCGGCGACGCCTACGCCGGCAAGGTGCAGACGCCCAGCATCCGCGACATCGAGTCGACCTTCGACCCGATCTACAAGTCCAAGACCGACATCTACGAGTTCAACGCCGAGTTCGACGTGGCCGAGAACATCAAGATGACCTGGCTGACGGCCTACACCTTCTACAAGCTGGACACGCGGCAGGACTACAACCGCTACGCCCCCAGCGTGCCGTTCAACACGACGCCGAACCCGGTGAACGTGTTCGCGGGCGTGCCGGGCTATGCGGCGATCTACGCCAGCCTGTTCCCGGGCGGCGTGGTCAAGGATCCGCAGAACGGCGCGTTCAACCGCTTCACCACCAGCGACATCTCGAGCGGCTACACCGAGCAGTGGAGCCACGAGGTGCGGTTCCAGTCGAGCTTCGACGGGCCGTGGAACTTCAACATCGGTGGCATCTTCACCCGGTTCCAGGGGACCGGCGACTACTACGTGATGTTCAACACCGGGACCGGCTACTACCAGGTCAACAACTTCCTCAACACCGGTAACGCCAACTGCACTACCGGCGCCAACTGCGTGGCGGTCGATCCCAGCAAGGATCCGAACCGCAGCGGCCACAACTACTACGACAGCTACGGGCCCTATGACCTGACGTCGTACGCCGCCTTCGGCGAGCTCTATTATCAGATGAGCGACAACTTCAAGTGGACCCTGGGCCTGCGCTACACGGTCGACCGGAAGGAAGTCGAAAACCACTCGGTCGTCCTGGGCACCCCGGGCAGCGGCATCGGCGGCCCCTCGGCCGGCCAGCCGGCGATCCTGAAGGCCAAGTTCTCCGAGCCGACCGGCCGCTTCGGCTTCGACTGGAAGCCGCACACCGGCTTCACCGACGAGACCCTCATCTACGGCTTCTACTCGCGCGGCTATAAGGCCGGCGGTCTGAACCCGCCCTTCAGCCCCGGCATCGGGGTCGTGGCGGTCAGCCCGACGTTCAAGCCGGAGTTCATCGACAGCTTCGAGGTGGGGACCAAGAACACCCTGCTCCAGGGCACCCTGCAGCTGAACGCCACGGCGTTCCACTATGACTACAAGGGCTACCAGGTCTCGAAGATCATCAACCGGACCTCGATCAACGAGAACATCGACGCCACCGTGAACGGCGCCGAGCTCGAGTCGATCTGGCAGCCGCTGGACGGCCTGCGCCTGAACGCGGCGGTCGGTTACCTCGACACCAAGATCAAGAACGCCAGCTCGATCGACACCTTCAACCGGACCCAGAGCAACGCGCTGCTGACCCTGGTGAAGTCGAGCTCCGCCTCGAACTGCGTGGTGTCGACGGCGGCCGCGGCCCAGGCCCTGGCCATCGCCAACGCGACCAACCCGTTCAACCTCCTCGGCGTCTGCACCCTGACGTCGGCGGCGGGCGCGGGCACCAACATCGGCGGCGGCGCGATCGCGGCCGGCACCAACGCCTTCGGCGGCCTGGTGTCGGAAGGCGTGCCGGTGGACCTGTCGGGCCACCAACTGCCCAACGCCCCGCACTGGACCGTCTCGCTGGGGGCCCAGTACACTTGGAACCTGGGCGACTGGGACGCCACCCTGCGCGGCGACTACTACCACCAGACCAAGACCTACGCCCGGATCTACAATGCGGACACCGACCGCATTAAGGCCTGGGACAACGTCAACCTGACCTTCACGATCGCGAACAAGGACCTGGGCGTCGAGGTCGGCGGGTTCGTCAAGAACCTGACCAAGGAGAAGGCGGTCACCGACTTCTACCTGACCGACGACTCTTCCGGCCTGTTCCGGAACGCCTTCTACACCGAGCCGCGCACCTACGGCGTGTCGGTGACCAAGCGCTGGTAGCACCAGCGCCTTCCAGGGAAGCCTAGAGGGGCGGCGGAGCAATCCGCCGCCCTTTTTCTATGGGCGGCTTGGGGCGGTCGCGCGGTCGATCGCTGTTTTTCTGCGCCCGCGTCAATAGCGGAAAACCCCGCCTCACGGCTCGTTTTCAGCAAACGGTATGCTGGAACGTGCGCACGCCCCACTCGCAGTCCCTTTGCAGATAGGCGTTCGCGGACCGTCGTTCAGTTTTGAACGCGAAATCCGAAAATGCGGTACTTTCGCCACAGTCGGCGAAAAGCGGGTCGCGATACGGCGTAAGTTATCAGTCGTAAGTTGACCGTCGAAGCGCAGCCGCATGAGGGTCCGCGCCCCGGACGCCTCCCCGCGTCCGCTCGAACAATCTGCAAACCACGGGGCCGGCGGCGCACACCGTCCGGCCACGGGAGGACTCTCATGTCTCGCACCCCCATCTCTCGCACGCCGGCCCGCCTGCGCGCCTGGCTGATCGCCGGCGCTTCCGCCGCCACCCTCACGGCCCTCGCCCAGCCGGCGCTGGCCCAGGCCGCCGCCGACGACGGCAACACCGTCGAGGAACTGGTCGTCACCGCCGAGAAGCGCGAGCAGTCGCTGCAGGACGTACCGGTGGCCGTGTCCGCCTACACCTCCGCCAAGCGCGACGTCGTCGGCATCACCGGCATCCAGGACTTCGTGAACTTCACCCCGGGCATGAACTACTCCGGCACCGACCGGGTCAGCCTGCGCGGCGCGGGCCGCAACACCTTCTACATCGGCAACGACCCGGGCGTGGCCAGCTACACCGACGGCTTCTACTCGGCGTCCTCGGCCGAGCTGTTCAAGACGCCGCTGTTCGTGGAGCGCACCGAGATCCTGCGTGGACCGCAGGGCACGCTGTACGGCCGCAACGCCATGGGCGGCGCGATCAACACCATCTCGAAGCACCCGGACAAGGAGTTCGGCGGCGAGGTCCGCGGCGTCTACGGCAACTACGACCGCTATCGCATCGAAGGCGTGGTCTCGATCCCGCTGGCCGAGCACCTGCGGATCAAGCTGGGCGGCAGCCAGGAGCAGCAGTCGCAGGGCTACATCAAGAACATCGGCGACGGCAACGAAGGCGCCAAGATCAAGCGCACCTACTTCGAGGGCCAGGTCGAAGGCGAACTGGGCGAGAAGGTCACCTTCTGGACCCGCTACAGCCGCACCTCATGGGACGACAGCCTGGGGGTCGGCGACCGCCTGGCCAACCAGATCACCCCCTACGACACCACCCGCGCCTTCCAGCCGATCGGCGGCCTCGTGACCAACCCGGCGTTCGGCTACACGACCGCCAACCCCGGCGTGACGGACCCCTACACGCAGAACACCAACCGCAACGGCTACGGCCAGCTGCGCGGCAACCACCTGCTGACCGCCCAGATCACCTACGACCTGGGCTTTGCGGACCTGAAGTGGATCGGCGGCTACCAGCAGTACAACTACCAGACCGGCGGCGACTACGACGGGACCAACCGCACGGGCCCGATCACGGTGGCCGGCGCCGGCGGGATCTTCGTGGACTACACCACCGACTTCAACGAGCATAAGCGCTACTATTCCAACGAGTTGAACCTCACCTCGAAGGGCGACGGCCCGCTCTCGTGGATCCTGGGCGTCTACCAGTACCATGAGGAATACCGGCAGCGGATCCAGCTGGGCGACCCCCAGCAGGCGCAGCTGGACCGGCCCTGCTTCTTCGTCGGCCCGCCGACCTTCTGCGCCGCGGCGCCGCTGAACCCGACCCGCAACTTCGTCGACCAGAACGCCACGCTGGATTCCGACGCCTACGCGGTGTTCGGCCAGACCAAGTACGAGATCAGCGACCAGCTCGCGATCACCGCCGGCCTTCGCTACACCCACGACAAGAAGGACGGGACCGAGAGCCAGCGGCTGATCCTGTTCTCGCCGGCCGGCCCGTTCGGCCCGGTGCTGGGCAGCGCGTTCGCCTTCGACGTCTCCACCGACCTGAACCCGACCCTGGCGGGCGTGCAGAATTCCCGCAGCCTGTCGAATTCCTGGGACGCGCTGTCGGGCACCCTGAACGCCGACTGGACGCCGGACCGCGACACCCTGGTCTATGCCAAGTACAGCCGCGGCTATAAGTCCGGCGGCTTCCTGCTGGGCACCCTGGCCCCGAACCCGGAGGCCAAGAAGGAGACGGTCAACGCCTACGAGGTCGGCGCCAAGAAGACCCTGATGCGCACGCTGCAGGTGAACGCCTCGGTGTTCTACAACGATTACAACGACCTGCAGATCAACCTGCAGCAGCTGAACACCGCAGGCACGGCGGCGGCCAACAACTTCGTCAACGTCGACGCCCGCGCCTACGGCCTGGAGCTGGAGGCCATCTGGCAGCCGATCCACAACCTCCAGTTCAACGCCAGCTACGGCTACCTGAACACCAAGATCACCAAGGGCTGCTGCTTCTACGACCCGGCGGACCCGTCCGGCCTGCTGTCGTCGGCCCGCCTGTCGGGCGGCACGGCGGTGACCGGCTCGGCGCCCAACCAGGTGCTGCTGCGCTTCCAGGACCTGAAGGGCTCGCCGCTGTACCAGTCGCCGAAGAACAAGGCGGCGGTGAACGGCAACTACACCTTCGACTTCGACCCCGGCTCGCTGACCCTCTCGGCCACCTACACCTGGACCGACAAGACCATCTACCAGCCGTTCGCCAACCCGGCGTTCCAGGTTCCCTCCTATGGGACGGCCGACTTCCGCGCCCTGTGGAAGGACGCCAAGGACCGCTACACGGTCATCGCCTTCGTCAAGAACGCCTTCGACAAGGCCGGCTACACCTCCACCGGCTCCACCAACCCGACGGCGGTGTTCGGCGTGCCGAACCCGGGCCTGGTCGTGGGCGGCGTGAACTACCAGCAGCAGACCGGCCTTTCGATCACCCGCGGCCTGATCGTGCCGCGCACCTACGGGGTGGAGCTGCAGCTGCGCTTCTAGTTTCTGGCGCGTTTCCTCCCTGAGCGTTCCGGGCGAAGGCGGTTTCCGCCGGGGTCCGGGACGCCGCCGCGCCGACCTGGCGGGCAGTGGCCACACCGGCTCCTGTCCGCTTCTTTTTGCGCCCTATGGTAGAAACTGCGCGCCATACGGAGGCGGCTTAACCTCTACGCAAGCCGGACCTGCCCAGAATGGGTCGTTAGTTCCTCCCTCCCCAGGCGGTTCATGTCCCTGCAGGATTTCTTCGCCGAGCGCGTCATCACCGACATCCGTCAGCAGATGGATGGCGTGATGGCGCTCGCCGGCCAGCTTTCGCGCCAGCGGCTGAACCCCGACGGCCAGGCCTGCGTCGCCAGCATCGAGGAGGCCGCCGCCGGCGTCACGCGCCTGCTGGAACTGGGCCAGGACCTGCGCGGCATCACCCACAGGGGCCTTGAGCTGCAGCTCGAACCGGTGCGCCTGCGCGAGGTGATGGACGAGATCGAGGCCCGCTGGCAGCCGCGCGCCGCCGCCGCCGGCATCACCCTGCTGGTCGCCTATGACGGCGATCCCGACGCGACCGCCATGGCCGACCGCAAGCGTCTGCTGCAGATCTTCGACGGCTTCATCGGCGAGGCCGTGGGCGCCCAGGCGCGCGGCGCGGTCGAGGCCGGCCTCTACGCCTACCCCGGCCCCGAGTTCGTCCGCGTGGAAGGCCGCATCCGCGGCCCGCGCGACGCCGGCTGGGACGCCAAGGACATCGAGACCCGCATCCGGTCGATCGGCGAGCGCCTGGGCCTGGAAGTGGCCATCGGCGCCATGCTGTCGCGCACCATCCTGACCGGACTGCAGGGCGAGTTGCGCAAGGAAGCGGGGCTCGGCGCCTCCGATACCGCCGCCTTCGAGATGAAGCTGGCCCTCGTCCCCGACCAGGTGGCCGAGCCCGCCGGCGACACCGGCCGCGCTGCGCACATCCTGGTGGTCGACGACAACGCCACCAACCGCATGGTCGCCCAGTCGCTGGTCGAGATGTTCGACTGCACCAGCGAGGCCGCCGAGGACGGCGAGGAAGCTGTCGAGGCCGCCAGCACCGGCCGCTTCGACCTGATCCTGATGGACATCAAGATGCCGCGCATGGACGGGGTCGCCGCCACCCGGCTGATCCGCGCCATGCCGGGTCCGGTGGGCCAGACGCCGATCATCGCGCTGACCGCCAACGCCGACCCCGACGACGCCGAGGCCTACCTGGCCGCCGGCATGAACGGCGTCGTCGAAAAGCCGATGAAGCCCGAGCACCTGCTCACCGCCCTGCAGCAGGCCCTGGACCCGGAAGCCCGCGCCGCCGCGGCCTGAGGCCGGGCCGTCTCAGAGCGTCGCGGCGATCACCGCCCGGAACGCCGCCGCCACCGGGCGCACGAGGTCTCCCGACACGCAGCGCAGGTCGTCGCCGACCGTGTGGAAATAGCGGTGCCCGCCGTAGAGGCCGATGGCCGGCGTGTAGCCCGCGTCGATCACATTCACCAGTTCGCCGCCGGCGTTCGCCTTGTCGGCCGGATAGACCGCCTCCAGCCCGTTGAGCCCCTTGAAGGCGCGCCGCGTGGCCTCGATCACCTGCGGCGTCGCGGTCAGCACGCGCTGTGCGTCGGTGCTGGGCAGCGGCCGCAGCGTCGGGCCGAACTCGTGCCAGTCGCGCGCCGCGGCGCTGGCCCCGATGTGCACCCACATGTGGGTGTCCGCGGGCTTCGGCGCGTGATGCTCCAGGTACTGCTCGCCGCCGTAGTAGATGTACTCGTGGCCACTGGTCGCCACGAGCTCCACGTTCACGTGGGGCTTCGCCGCCGCCAGCCAATGGGCCAGCGACAGCCATACCGCCAGGCCCGCGCCGCGCTCGGAGGCGCAGGTGAACCAGCCCGAGCGGGGCGTGCTGACGATCAGGGTCTTGGGCGCGCCGCGGTCCAGCCGGGCGATCAGGTTATAGGCCGACCGCCGGCCGGCATCGGCGTCTACGGTCAGCGTCGCGGCCTGGCCGGCGACCGCGGCGGCCACGAACGGCTCGGCGTCCTTCGGCGCGAGGATCACGACGGGCTTCTCGAACCCGGGCCGGGTGGAGCTGACGTTCAGCGCGATCGCCTCGCCGGTCGGGCCGGTCGTCACCAGCACCGCCGCCACCGCACCGCGGGCGAACACGTCGGCCAGCGGCCGCGACACCGCCGGCTCGGCCATGCTGCCCCAGCGGCGGTACGGCAGCAGGATCAGCGCGATGGCGCCGTCCAGTCCGCCGGCCGCGCTCGCCAAGCGCAGCGGCCCGGTCACGCCGGCGGGTCCGGTGGGCTTCACGATCGCCTGCGGGACCACGCCCGCGCGCTTGTCGCCCACGGCCAATGTCGCGGTGCGGACCTCGGCGTACGGAACCTCGAACGCCTGTCGCTGGCAGTGGTAGCCCAGCGCGGTGAGGTCGCCCTCCAGCCAGGCCCCGCTCGCCGTGTCGCCCGGCCCGCCCGAGGCCTTCACCCCGAAGCCCGCGAAGCGCTCGAGCACGCCCTGCAGCCACGCCGCGTCTGCCGCCGCGACGGCCGGGGCCGCCTGCGCCTCGGACGCGGCCGCCGCCGCGAGGGCTCCGGCGCCCATCAGCAGATCCCGACGCGATGCGCCCATTCCAGCCTCCCCGTCCGCCGTCCTACCAGCGATAGATCACATTCGCGCCGACCGCCCGAGACTTGCTGTTGTCGCGGTGAGCCGTCCAGCATGGAGACACATGGCGACCGCCGGCGACCGCCAGTTTTGCAGAGAGCCCGCAACATCCTCTACTACATGCAGAACGAAGCGATGCGCCTGATGATCTCGCGCGGCCACGGCCTCCAGGCCCTGGAGGAGCCGGTCCGACGCGCCCTGGCCGAGAGGAAGAAAGCCTGATGCCCGTGCCCTCGTCCCTCTCCCGCCGCCATGTGCTTGCGGCCGCCGGCGCGCTGGCCGCGGCGCCGCGCCTAGCCGTCGCAGCCGCCGTGAGCCCGGACATGCAGGCGGTGCTGGACTACGCGCAGGCGCAGAAGACCACCGGCTTCCTGATCGTCCGCGACCGCAAGACGGTGGTCGAGAAGAACTGGCCCGCGCCGGCCGACGCCGCCCCCGCATTCCGCGCCTTCACCTACGAGACCACCCGCGACGGGGCGCTGCTGGAGGACGTCGCCTCGCAGCAGAAGAGCTTCGTCTCGATGCTGGTGGCCGTCGCTATCGACCGCGGGCTGATCGACGTCGACAAGCCCGTGTCGGCCTACATCGGGGCCGGCTGGTCGAAGGCCTCGCCCGATCAGGAGCAGGCGATCCGCGTGATCCACCTGCTGACCATGAGCTCCGGCCTCGGCGAGAAATTCGACTACCAAGCCCCGGCGGGCACGCTCTTCTTCTACAACACGCCGGCCTACGCGGTGACCAAGCGCATCCTGGCCGCCGCGGCGAAGCAGCCGCTGGAGACCCTCACCCACGACTGGCTGACCGCGCCGGCCGGCATGACCGAGACCGCGTGGCGCAAGCGGCCCGCCGCCCTGGCCGACGTCGGCAACCCCACCGGGCTGGTCACCTGTCCGCGCGACGTCGCACGCTTCGGCCAGATCGTGCTGGACGGCGGCAAGGCCGCGGACGGCCGCCGCATCGTCTCCGAGGCCGGCCTCAAGGCCATGTTCGAACGCTCGGCGACCAACCCCGCCTACGGCCGCCTCTGGTGGCTGAACGGCAGCAGCGAGGTCACCCGCGCGGGCGGGCGGCGCATGCCGGGCCAACTGATCCCGGCCGCGCCCGCCGACCTGGTCGCCGCCCTCGGCGCCCTGGACCGCAAGCTGTACGTCGTGCCCAGCCGCAGGTTGATCGTCGTGCGCATGGGCCAGGCCGCCCCGGACAAGGACTTCGACCAGCAGCTCTGGCTGCATCTCTCGAAGGCGATCGCCTGACCGGCGCGCGGCATGGGCGCCTGCCTAACCCCCGGTTTCATCTGCAACTTTCTTGCGTCATCCCGGCCTATTGCACCTGCGCGCGCAATCCCCTAGGTCGCGGGCTCCTGTTTCGGGGGCGTTTATGTCCAAGGCGAAGTCGGCGGGCGGGCCGCCCTCACTGGAGGCCGTGCGCCAGCGCATCGATGCGCTGGACACCGAGCTCCTGCGCCTGGTCGACGAGCGCGCGTCGCTGGCTCGCATCGTGGCCACCGCCAAGCAGGCGGCCGGCGACGGCGGCAAGTTCGGCCTGCGGCCGGCCCGCGAGGCCGCCATCCTGCGCCGCCTGATCGCCGCCGAGCGCACCGCCGCCAACCCCAGCCTGGTCGTGCGGATCTGGCGCGAGCTGATCGGCGACAGCCTGGCCAGCCAGGGCCCGTTCCACCTCAGCGTCTGGGGCGGCAAGGACCCGGGCCACGCGGTCGAACTGGCCCGCCACCGCTTCGGCGCGGCGCCGCCGCTCTCGACGGTGGCGAAGCCCGAGGACGCCCTGGCCCAGGCCCGCACGCCCGGCGGCGTCGCCGTCTGCGCGATCACCCCCGACAGCGCTTGGTGGGGCCGGCTCCTGGCCGAGCCGCAGGTGAAGGTGTTCGCCGCCCTGCCCTGCCTGTCCGCCTGGGGTCCGATGTCGGCGCTGGCCATGGCCGCGGTGGACGTCGAGCCCACCGGCGACGACCGCACGTTCTGGGTCACCGACGCCACCGAAAGCGTGGCCGCCGTCGAGGCCGCGCTGAGCCGTGACGGCGTCGCCGCCGACCTGGCCGCCGAGGCCGGCGGGCTGAAGCTGTTCACCCTGGCGGGCTTCTACCAGCGCGACGACGAACGCCTGGCCCGCGCGCCGGGCCGGCTCTCCGGCGTGATCGGGGCTGCGCCGACCCCGCTGGACGTGTAAAGACGCGGCCTCCGGCCGATCCGGCCCCACGCCTTACCGTTCCGAGCAATGCCCGATTCCACCGAAGCCTCCCCGCTGGCCCCTGGCGACCGCGCCCGCGCGGCCAAGCCCGTTCCGAAGCCCGGAATCCTCGACATCCAGCCCTACGTGCCCGGCAAGTCGTCCGTCGAGGGCGTGGCGGAACCCGTGAAGCTGTCGTCCAACGAGAACATCCTGGGCTCCAGCGCGGCGGCCCGCGCGGCCTTCGTCGCCGCCGCCGACAGCTTGCACATGTATCCGGACGGCCGCGCCAACGGCCTGCGCGCGGCCGTAGCGGCGCACTTCGACCTGGAGCCCGAGCGGCTGGTGTTCGGCGACGGCACCGACGAGGTGCTGCACCTGCTGAACCAGGTCTTCGTCGAGCCCGGCGACAACATCGTCATGGGCCAGTACGGCTTCTCCGCCTACCAGATCGGCGCACGCGCCTGCCAGGGCGACGTGCGCTATGCGCCGGAGCCCGGCTACCACGTCTCGGTCGACGAGATGCTGGCCCTGGTCGACGACCGCACGCGGCTGGTCTTCATCACCCAGCCGGGCAACCCCACCGGCACCTTCATGACCCGCGACGAGCTGGCGGCCCTGCACGCCGGACTGCCGGGCCGCGTGGTGCTGGTGCTGGACGGCGCCTATGCCGAGTTCGCCGACGACCCGCGCTACGACGACGGGCTGGAGCTGGCGCGCCACAGCGACAACGTCGTCGTCACCCGCACCTTCTCCAAGCTGCACGGCCTGGCCGCCCTGCGCATCGGCTGGGCCTATTGCCCCGAGCCGATCGCCGATGCGGTGGATCGCATCCGCGCGCCGTTCAACACCTCGATCGCCGCCCAGCAGGCCGCCGTCGCCGCCCTGGCCGACACCGAGTTCCAGGAGCGCTCGCGCCAGCACGTCATCCGCTGGCGGCCGTGGCTGGCCCAGCAGTTGGGTGGCCTGGGCCTGGAGATCGTGCCGAGCCAGGCCAACTTCGTGCTGGTCGGCTTCCCGACCACGCCCGGGCGGACGGCCAAGGAGGCCGCGGCTTATCTTGAGCGCCAGGGGCTGATCGTGCGCGGCGTCGGCGGCTACGGCCTGCCCCACCATCTGCGCATGACCATCGGCCTGGAGGAGCACAACCGCGCCCTGGTCGATGCGCTCGCCGCGTTCCTGAAGGGCTGAGCCGATGACAACGCCGGTCTACGCGAAGATGGCGGTGATCGGCTGCGGCCTGATCGGCTCGTCGGTCGTCCGCGCCGCCCGCGAGGCGCATGCCGCCGGCGAGATCGTCATCGCCGAGACGTCCGAGGCGGCCCGTGCGCGGATCGTCGAACTGGGCCTGGCCGACGCGGTGACCGGTGACGCCGCCGAGGCCGTGCGCGACGCCGACCTCGTGCTCTTCGCCGTGCCGGTGATGTCCATGGGCGCCGCCGCCCAGGCCGCCGCCGCCGGCCTGAAGCCGGGCGCCACGGTCACCGACGTGGGCTCGGTGAAGGGCGCGGTGGCCGAGGCGCTGGCCGCAGCCTGCCCCGACAGCGTCCACATCATCCCCGGCCATCCGATCGCCGGCACCGAGCAGTCGGGCCCGGACGCGGGCTTCGCCGAGTTGTTCCAGAACCGCTGGACCATCCTGACGCCCGATCCGCGCACCGACGCGCCCTACCGCGACGCCGTCGCGCGCCTGACCGACTTCTGGACCCGCATCGGCGCGCGGGTCGAGGAGATGGACGCCCGCCACCACGACCTGGTGCTGGCCATCACCAGCCACCTGCCCCACCTGATCGCCTACAACATCGTCGGCACCGCCGCCGACCTGGAGGGCGTGGCCGAGGCCGAGGTGATGAAATACTCGGCCGGCGGCTTCCGCGACTTCACCCGCATCGCCGCGTCGGACCCGACCATGTGGCGCGACGTGTTCCTGACCAACAAGGACGCGGTGCTGGAGGTGCTGGGCCGGTTCACCGAGGACCTGCAGGCGCTCAGCCGCGCCATCCGCTGGGGCGAGGGCGACAAGCTGTTCGAGCTGTTCAGCCGCACCCGCGAAATCCGCCGCGGCATCGTCGCCATGGGCCAGGAAAGCGCCGAACCGAACTTCGGCCGCGACCGCGGAAAGCACTGAGCCCAATCATCCGTCGGTGGGACAAAGTTCCACGCGAGCGCGCTCGCGTGGATTCATTGGGGAAATCGGCGTGGATTCGGTTGTCAAAGATCGCGTAGTTCCGCGTTTGTTCACAATGCCACCAGGGTGGCGGCCGGCGCAAGTTTTGAGCGGGCCGGTCCATATCGGCCACATTGGCGCAATACGTCCGCAACACTCGCCGCGCCCACTCCGCGGCGCATCATCGGAGATCGCACATGCGCACTATCCTCTTCGCCGCGGCGGCGGCCGGCGTCCTGGCGGCAGCCGGCGGGGCTTCGGCCCAGGCCCCGGACCCGGCGACCATAATCAAGTCGTGGGATAAGAATGGCGACGGCGCGGTCAGCAAGGACGAGTGGATCGCCGCCGGGCGGCCGGCGGAGCGGTTCGACGCCGTGGACGCCAACCACGACGGCAAGGTGACCGCCGAGGAACTGGCGGCGGCGATGGCGGCGATGCGGCAGCGCCAGGGCGGCTGAGGCCGAACCGGGAGGCGGGGTTGACCCGCCTCTCTTTTTGCCAGCATATTCACCTCTAGAGGTGAATATGTTGGATGCGACGTTGCAGGCGCTGGCGGATCCGACGCGGCGGGCGATCGTGGCGCGGCTGGCGGGGGGCGAGGCGCGGGTGACGGATGTCGCGCGGCCGTTCGGGATTTCGCTGAACTCGGTCTCCAAGCACGTGCGGATGCTGGAGCGGGCCAGGCTGGTGCGGCGCCGCGTGGTGGGGCGGGAGCATTTCCTGAGCCTGACGCCGGGACCGATGGACGAGGCCGTCGCGTGGATGGAACAGCAGAAGGCGCTGTGGGCCTGGCGGTTGGGCGAACTGGAGAAGGTGCTGGACCATGGGTGAGTTCACGGTGACCCACAGCTTCCGCCACCCGCCGGAGCGGGTGTTCGACGCGTGGCTGGACCCGGCCGTGGCGCGGCGTTTCCTGTTCGCGACGCCGACGGGCGAGATGATCCGCGCCGAGACCGACCCACGGGTGGGCGGCCACTTCACCTTCGTGGATCGGCGGCCCGACATGGGCGACGTCCTGCACACCGGCGAGTACCTGGAGATCGACCGCCCGCGGCGGCTGGTGTTCACGTTCGGCGTGCCGAAGTTCGATCCGGGCTTCACGCGCGTGGAGGTGGAGATCACGCCGACCGCCGGCGGCTGCGACGTGCGCCTGACGCAGCGCGATACCCCGGACGAATGGGTGGAGCCGTCGACCCAGGGCTGGACGATGATCCTGGGCGCGCTGGAGGCGGCGCTCGGCTAGGGCGCCTTCGCGCCCGCGCCCCACCAGCCGCGCTCGCCCTTCGAGCACGCGGCGACGTCGTCCAGCACGGCCTCGAAGCCCGTGCCCTCCACGGTCGCGCCCATGACCTTCTGGCCATCGACGAACACACCCACCTGGCGCGCCAGCCGCAGCGCGCCCAGGGTGCGTTGGTCGAGCGCTTCCTTGCGGTAGACGACGTCGTCGTGGCTCCCGTAGCGGGGCTGGAAGTCGAAGCTGTAGGCCTCGGTCTTGAGCTGCCCGGTCGCACCATGGACCATCGGCTTGGGCGTGCCGACGCCGAAGCTGACCCCGCCCGCGTCGCCCAGAAGCATGAACTCCAGGTCGCCTTGCACGGACATGGCGGCGAGGCACGATCCGCGTATGACCTTGATGTTCCAATAGCCTTCCTTGTTCAAAGGCCCCGCCAGGTCCTCAACGGGCTTCGCGTCGGCGGTCTCCACGCCCTTGCCCCACCAGCCGTTCTGGCCCTTGGAGCAGGCGATCACGCCGTCGACGGCGGCGGCGAAGCCCGTGTCGGCGACGGAGACGTCCATCAAGGTCCGGCGGTCGACGAGGATGCGCACCTGGCGGGCGGCGCGCAGGGTCGCCAGCGCCGGGGCGCCGATGACGTCCTCGGTGTAGACGCCGGTCTCGCTCCAGCCCGGCTTGAAGTCGAAGCCGCCGGCGTCGGTTTCGATGCGGGCGGCCTTGCCCTTCTTCAGCTTGGCGCGGGCGAACAGGGCGACGTTCACCTCGCCGTCGGCGGCGCGCAGCAGGAAGGTCGCGCCGTCCGGCAGCGCCATGCTGGCGGCGCAGGCGCCGTGGTCGACGTCGATGCCCCAGACGCCTTCCTTGTTGAACACCGCGTCCTGCGGCGCGGCCAGCGCCGGCGCCGCGATGAGGCTGAGCGCGAGCGCGATCCGCGCCGCGAGATGGCGGAATGTCATGCCGTCCCCCGATTGCACAGCGGAGCTTTAGCACGGGATGCGGGAATGGAACAATACAGGAACTCGTGCAAAATTGGTCGTCATCCCCCGGCTCGTCCGGGGGACCCATTCGCACGGTCGCGGCAGAACGGGCGCGGCGGCGCCGCTGCGGATCGCTTGGAGGCGAAGGGGTCAATGGGTCCCCCGGACAAGCCGGGGGATGACGATCAAATGGAGGGGGGAGCGGGAGAACCTTGCGGCCCCAGGAACGCCTCCACGATCTCGATGGCTTCGACCAGGGTCACGCGCTGGAGTTCCACGCCGGGGGGCAGGCCGCTGAACAGGCGGGTGGGCGAGCTGGCGTCGAGCATGACGAAGACGCCCTTGTCGTCCTCCCTCCGGATCAACCGCCCGAACGCCTGGGCGATCCTCGCGCGGGCCAGGTTGTCGTCGTAGGTCTTGCCGCCGAACCTGGCGCGCCTCGCCTTGTGCAGGATGTCCGGGCGGGGCCAGGGGATGCGGTCGAAGACCAGGAGGCGCAGCGAACGGCCGGGCACGTCGACGCCGTCGCGCACGGCGTCGGTGCCCAGCAGGCAGGCGTCTTCCTCGGCGCGGAAGATGTCGACCAGGGCGCCCACCTCCAACGGGTCGACGTGCTGGGCGTAGAGGGCCAGGCCCTTGTCGGCCAGGGGGGCGGCGATGCGTTCGTGCACGGCTCGCAGGCGGCGGATGGCGGTGAAGAGGCCGAGGCCCCCGCCGCCGGCGGCCAGGAACAGCTCGCGCATCGCCGCGCCCACCTGGCGGGCGTCCTCTCTGGAGACGTCGGTGACCACCAGCGCGCGGCTGTTGGCGGCGTAGTCGAACGGCGATGCCAGCTTCAAGGTCTTCGGCCGGTCCGGCAGGCGCGCGGCGCCGGTGCGCATCTCGGCGATGGCGAAGGGGTCGTCCAGCGTCACGTCGGCCAGGGTCGCGGACGTCACCAGCACCCCGTGCGCGGGGGCGATCACCGCGTTGGTCAGCGGCTCGGTCGGGTCCACCCAGTGGCGGCGGCAGGCGGCGTCGACCACGCGGCCGTACATCAGGTTGGCGTCGAACCAGTCGACGAAGTCGGGGTCGTCCTCGGCGTTCTCGTCGATCGCCGCCAGCATCGAACGCCAGGCCGGGAGCTGCATGCGCGCGCGGCGATCGAGCCCCCTCAAAGCGCCTTCGATCCTGGCCCGCTCGGACCCGCCCAGGGTCTCGGCCTCGGCGTCCATCACGTCCTCCAGCGCGCGGATCAGCGCCAGCAGCGGCTTCTCCACGTCGGCCAGGGCGGCGGCCGCGCCGCGGGCGGTGTCGCGCACCAGGTCGAGCGCCGGGCGCGCGCTGCACTCCATGCCCACCTCGGAGGGGGCGGCGCGGGCGCGCAGCTGCTCCATCACCGCCACCAGGAAGTGCTCGATCGGGCCGATCGGGTTCACCTCGCCGTTGGGCGGGGCGATGCGGCCGGACCAGCCCTCGCCCGGCAGCAGCGAGGCGGCCTGGATCACGTCGGAGAGCGCGGTGCGCGCCTCGTCGTTGTCGCCCAGCGCGTCCAGCAGGCGGGCCTCGAGCCCCCTGCCCCGCCGCCCGCGCCCTTCCGGCCCGCGGATCCAGCGGCGCAGCTCGGCCGCCTCCTGCCCCGAGAGCGCGGCGGAGAACGCGCTGTCGGCGGCGTCGAACAGGTGGTGGCCCTCGTCGAAGACGATGCGCTTGAGCTGGGTGGTCTCGCCGTCGCCCTTGGAGCCGCGCGCGGCGCGGGCGCCGTCGAAGGCCGCCTGGGTCAGCACCAGGGCGTGGTTGGCGATCACCAGGTCGGCGCGGCGCGAGGCGCGGATCGCCTTTTCCACGAAGCAGGCGCGGTAGTGGGCGCAGCCGGCGTGGACGCACTCGCCGCGCCGGTCGACCAGGTTGGCCGGGCTGGCCTGCCCCTGCACGCCCACGGCGAACAGGGTGGGCAGCCAGGCGGGGAAGTCGCCGCCGGTCATGTCGCCGTCGCGTGTGGCGCGCGCCCAGCGGGCGGTGAGCGCCATGCCGACCAGGTCGGCCCCGCCCAAACCTGCTCCCCCTTGGGCGGCGTTCACCTGGTCCTGGAAGTTCAGCAGGCACAGGTAGTTCTCGCGCCCCTTGCGCACGACGGCCTTCTTCGCGCGCACCTTCTCGTCGGGGTAGATCGCGCGGCTCTCGCGCTCGATCTGGCGCTGCAGGGCCCGCGTGTAGGTGGAGACCCAGACCGCCGGGCCGTTGGCCTCCGCCCACAGGGAGGCGGGGGCCAGGTAGCCCAGGGTCTTGCCGACGCCGGTGCCGGCCTCGGCCAGCATCATCCGCGGTTCGCCCTCGCGTTCGCGCGGCTGGAAGACGTGGGCGGTCTCGGCGGCGTAGTCGGCCTGGGTGGGGCGGGCCTCGTCGAGGCCGGCCTGAGCCAGCAGCGCGGTGAGGCGGGCGCGGGCGTCGGCGGCCTCCACGGGCTTGGAGCCGGGCTCGCCGGCCGGCGCCTCGGCCTCCCACTCGCCGATGCGGGTCCACACATCCAGACCGGATGTGCGGAAGGTGTTGCCGGGGAGCTGGGCGCGCAGGGCGCCGATGACGGCGGTGCCCCAGGACCAGCCGGCGCGCGCCAGGGTCTCGGCGACGGCGAGGGCTTCCTCGCGGGTGGGGGTGGGCGCGGCGGCGAGTTCGGCGAGGAGGGTGTGGGCGGCGGTCTGCAGCGCGGCGGCCTGCTGCTCGGCGGACTTCGGTTCCGGGAGGCCCAGGGCGTTGGCGAGGCCGGCGGCGGAGGGGGCGCAGAACTGGGCGGGGCGGACGAAGGCGAAGAGCTCGAGGGCGTCGAAGATGCGCGGGGTGCGCTGGGGGGAATT
>CBHTUE010000029.1:0-29400 GCA_966096115.1 uncultured Phenylobacterium sp. | reverse complement strand
GCGTCCTCGGCGATCGGGGCCTCGTCGGCCGGCAGGTAGGCGCGGCCGCGGATCGCGTCGGCCACCTTCTCGGCGATCATCATCGTGGGCGCGTTGGTGTTGCCCCCGACCAGCGTCGGCATCACCGAGGCGTCGACCACGCGCAGGCCCTTCAGCCCCTGCACACGGCACTCGGAATCGACCACCGCCATCGGGTCGCCCGCCACGCCCATGCGGCAGGTGCCGACCGGGTGGTAGATCGTCTCGGCGTGGCTGCGGATCCAGGCGTCGATCTCGGCGTCGGTCTGCACGTCCTTGCCGGGGAACAGCTCCTCGGTGTTGTACGGCGTCAGCGCCGCCTGCCCGGCCACCTGACGCATCATCTTGACCCCCTCGCGCAGCGCGCGGCGGTCCTCCTCGGCGGCCAGATAGTTGGCGAAGATCGCCGGATCGTCGAATGGGTCGGCCGAGCGCAGTCCGACCCGGCCTTTGCTCTCCGGCCGCAGCTGGCAGACGTGGAAGGTGAAGCCGTCACGCGCGAACGTGGTCTTGCCCATGCTGCCGTGGTTGGGCGTGATCGCCAGCACCACGTGCACCTGCAGGTCCGGACGGTCCAGGTCGGGCCGCGACTTCAGGAAGGCGCCGGACTCCAGCGGGAACCGGCTGCCCGGCCCCTTCTTGAACAGCATGTAGGTCAGGCCGATCAGCGCCGTGCGGAAGCCCTTGGTCTGCGAGTACATCGTGATCGGCTTGGGGCAGGCCCAGGCCATCGACAGGTCCAGGTGGTCCTGGAGGTTCGCGCCGACGCCTTTTAGCGCATGGGTCACCTGGATGCCGTGCGGCGTCAGGTCGTCCGGGTCGCCGATTCCCGACAGCTGCAGGATCTGCGGCGACTGCACCGCCCCGGCGCAGACCAGCACCTCGGCGTCGGCGTGGACGATCTTGCGTTCCTTGGTCGTCTCGTCGGCGTACTCCACGCCGGTGCAGCGCCCGCCCTCGACGATAAGTTTCGTCGTCCTCGCGCCGGTGATGCAGGTGAGGTTCGGCCGGGTGAGCACCGGATGCAGATAACCCTTCGCCGCGCTCCACCGCTCCCCGCCGGAGATGGTGTGCTGGTACGGCCCCCAGCCCTCCTGCTGGAAGCCGTTGAAGTCGGACGTCACCTTGTGCCCCGCTTGGCGGCCGGCCTCGATGGTGGCGTTGTAGATCGGGTTCGGGTCGGCCGACTTGGTCACCTTCAGCGGCCCGTCCGCGCCGTGCCAGGCGTCGCCGCCGCCCTCCAGGCTCTCCGACTTCTTGAAGTACGGCAGCACGTCCTTGTAGGCCCAGCCCTCCAGGCCCATCTGGCGCCACTGGTCGTAGTCGCGGGCGTGGCCGCGGATGTAGACCATGCCGTTGATCGACGACGATCCGCCCCAGCCCTTGCCGCGCGGCCAGAACAACGTGCGCCCGTCCAGGTGCGGCTCGGCCTCGGTCCAGAAGCCCCAGTTGTAGGTCCCCTTCGCCGGGATCAGCTGGGCGACGCCGGCCGGCATCCGCACCATCAGCGCGTTGTCCTTCACGCCCGCTTCCAGCAGCAGGACCCGCTTGGTCCCGTCCTCGGTCAGGCGGTTGGCCAGCACGCAACCGGCCGAGCCGGCGCCGATGATGATGTAGTCGTAGCGGTCCACTCGGCGCTTCCTGAACGTCGTTAAGTCGGGGGCGCGACACTGGCTCAGGCGGGCGGGTCCCGCAAGAGTGACGCCTGCGTCAACTTCAGACGGTCGACTCGAACCAGAGGATGGCCGCGATGAACAGCGACAGCGCGATCACCGAGAAGATCATCAGCAGCCAGGTGCGCCAAAGCGTCGACCAGGTCCTGAGCCCATAGGCGCCCTGCAGCTGGTAGTACATGTGCGCCGGCGCGACGAACGGCGCCGCGCTCCAGGCCACGCCCTCCGCCAGCCCGCCGATCCGCGTCGCCCCTGCCAGCACCATCACCAGCAGCGACATGAAGGTCAGCGAGTACAGTACGAACACCCCATGGTCGTAGAGCGTGAAGCCCTTCTTCCAGAGGAACAGCAGCGCCATGAACGGGATCGAGATGGGCACCAGCAGGAAGCTGAATTTGTAGAACGCCTGCTGCAGCTTGTAGAGCGCCAGTTCCGGGTTCTCGAACTTCTCCTTGAGCTTGCCGTTGAGCTTCTTGCTGCCGGTGTCGAAGTTCAGCTTGTTGAGCGTCGCCCGCTCGGCGCCGGCGTCGGCGCGGGCCGCGGCGTTGCCTTCCTTACGAAGGGACTGGACCTCCCTGCTGGCGTCCAGCATGTCGGCCTCGGCCTCCTTGAGCGTTTCCGCGGCGTCGGCGCGCTTGTCCGGCGTTGCGACCCGCAGCGCCTCCTTGGCCTTCGCCACCTTCGAGACCTGGCTCACAAGCGCCGCCGACGCGACCGCCTGTTCCTTGCCCAGCGATTCCTTCGGCTTGGGCAGGTAGCTGATCGCCATGAACATGACGAAGATCGTGAACAGGAACAGCGCCAGCGGCGAGACGTAGCGCGTCCGCTTGCCCAGCACCCATTCGCGGGTCAGCCGCCCGGGCCGGAGCACCAGCAGCGGCAAGGTGCGCCAGGTGCGGCTGTCGAAGTGCATCACCCCGTGCAGCAACTCCTCGCCCAGGTGCAGCAGGGTGCGGTGGACGTGGCTGGGGTTGCCGCAGTTGTGGCAGAAGCGGCCCACCGTCTCGGTCCCACAGTCGGCGCATTCGGTTTGGTGCTCGCCGGCCTCGCCGGTCGGCTTCTCGAACTGCGAAGCGATCAGCCCGCCCGTCGCCGCCCCGCCCAACGCGTCCAGATCCACCATGTCCCCACCTGCCGAAGCGCGGGGCTATGTGACCAGATTGGCCGTGGGCGGCAACCGGCCTCGCGGCGATCAGGCGAACAGATAGTCCGATGCCGTCAGGGCGTAGGCGTTGCTGAGGTGGATGACCTCGGTCGCGCCGGTCGCCTTGTCGGTGATGAGCCAGTCGACCGTGCTGCCGGCGACCTGGGTCAGGGTCGAGCCGACCGAATAACCGCTGAAGACCAGGTGGTCGCCGAGGGCGAAGTCCTTGACCGTGTCGCCGCCCGCCTCGCCCCGCGCGAAGACGAAGTTGTCGTTGGACGAGCCGCCGGTAAGGACGTCGGCGCCCGCGCCGCCGTTCAGGGTGTCGGCCCCGCCGCCGCCGTTCAGCGTGTCGGCCCCCGCAAAGCCCGAGAGGTTGTTGGCCCCGCTGTTGCCGGTAATGACGTTGGCCAGGGCGTTGCCGAGCCCATCGGCCGCCGCCGTACCGGTCAGGGTCAGGTTCTCAACGTTGGTCCCCAGCGTGTAGCTGAAGCCCACGTAGACGAGGTCCGTGCCGCCCGTGGTCCCGGCGGTGGACTCGACGACCACGTCACCCGGCGAGTCGACATAGTAGCTGTCGTTGCCCAGGCCACCGACCATGCGGTCGGCGCCCGCGCCGCCGTCCAGCTTGTCGCTGGAGTCGCCGCCGAGCAGCGTGTCGGCCCCATCGAAGCCGTACAGCGAGTCAGAGCCGGCGCCGCCGTCCAGCACGTTGCCGGCGGCGTTGCCGTTGATCGTGTTGCCCAGCGTATTTCCCGTGCCGTTGATGGCCGCGCTGCCGGTCAGGGTCAGGCGTTCGACCTGGGTCGGCAGGGTGAAGCTCACCGAGGACATGACGAGGTCGGAGCCGCCGGACAGAGCCTCCACGACCACGTCGCCGACGTTGTCGACGATGAAGACGTCGTTGCCCGCGCCGCCCACCATCAGGTCGGCCCCGGCGCCGCCATCCAGGGTGTCGTTGCCGGCGAGGCCCTGGAGCGTGTCGGCTCCCGGCCCTGGCAGCAGCTGGCCGACCAGCGTCGCCAGCGGCGAGATGGTGTCGTCGCCCGCGCCGCCGACGATGTCGTGCGAGAGGTTCGGCAGCCCGGCCAGCAGCGCGCCGGCGTCGAGGCGCCCGCCCGTAAGGACCTTGCCGACCAGCGAGGCGGTGGGTGCGGCGGTCGCGAGCAGGTCCGCGCGGATCTGCGCCGCGCCGAGGCCGGTGGCCGCCGCGTAGAGCGCGATGGCGCCGGTCACATGCGGCGTCGCCATCGAGGTGCCCTGCATCGCCCCATAGCCGCCGCCCCGAGTCGTCGAATAGATGCCCTCGCCGGGCGCGGCGATGTCGACCGTCTTCGCACCATAGCTGGAGAAGCTGGAGAGGGCGCCCGCGCTATTGATCGATGCCCCGGAGATCACCGCCTCGTAGCCGGCGCCCGCGAGCGTCGAAAGGTTGGCCGGATACGTCGGTGTGGCGTCGTTGTCGGCCGCATAGTTGCCGGCCGCGGCGACGAACAGGATGTCCTGCTTGGCGCCGCGCGTGACGGCATCCAGCAGGCTCTGCGAAAAGCCGGCCCCGGCCCAGCTGTTGTTGGTCGCCACATAGTCGCCGACGGTCGTGGCTTTGGCGGCGTTCGTGAAGTAGTCGGTCGCCTTGATGGCGTTCGACGTGAGGCCGTAATTCGTGGCGTCCAGGAACTTCAGCGCGATGACCTGAGTGGACCACGTCATGCCGGCGACGCCCACACCATTGCCGCCGGTCGCGGCGATGGTTCCCGCCACGTGCGTGCCGTGGCCCTGGTCGTCCATCGGGTCGTTGTCGTTGTTGACGAAGTCCCAGCCGATCAGGTCGTCGGTGTAGCCGTTGGCGTCCTGGTCGACGCCGTCGGCCCAACGGGTGTCGTGCAGCAGGTCACCGGCGTCGATACGGCCGTTGGCGTTCTTGTCCGCGACATAGGCCGAGTTCGCGGAATTGTTCAGGTCGCGGAAGGTGATCAGGCCGTCGCCGTCGGTGTCGGTGAGCGCCGACTTGAACGCCAGCGGGATCTCCCTCTGGTTCAGCCAGACGTTCAGGTAGAGGTCCGGATGGGTGTAGTCGATGCCGGTGTCGACGACACCGACTGCGACCTTGCTGGAGCCCGTGTAGCCCCTGGCCCAAGCCTCGTCCGCGCCCGTGCCGTAGGTGTTCGCGGGAAACGAAAGGTCGCCGTAGACGTCCCAGGTCTTGCCGTCGAGCACGTACGAGTCGGTGGCGACGGATTCGCCCGAGACCACGTAGTCGGGCTCGGCGAACGTCACGCCGGGCAGGTGCGACAGGATTTGAATCGCCTTCTCAGTGGAAACGCCGTCGCCCAGGCTCATCCTGACCAGGAGGCCGTCGTTGTCCGTCGCGTTCAGCCCTGCGATGACCTCGGCCGCGTGCCCGCCGACCAACTCCAGCGCATGGCTGCGCGCCGCGCCGGACGCGCCGGCCTTGAACTGCACCAGCACAATATCGGCGCGATACGGCGCCGCGTCGGCGCCGATCGTGGGATCCGCCATTCCTTACTCTCCTCTGGCGCCGCCATCTGCCGGCTGCCGCGCCCAGGAATTACAACCTGGAATTGTTTTCGATTTGCGCCCCGCCAGCGTCCTTCACACGCATTCCCCTGGGGGAAGATGCGACGTGTCGACGCACGCTACAGCCAAGGTCGGCCGCAGAACTCGCCTAATACGGGATTTTTGCGACCTTTCCGTGATCGCCGACGCCGCTGCGACCTAGCGCCCCTGCCAGTTCGGCGCCCGCTTCTGCGCGAAGGCCAGCGGGCCCTCCTTGAAGTCCTCGGACGTGTAGAGCGCCGCCACCGCCGGGTACTTGTTCTGGCCCTTCAGCGCCGCTTCCAGACTGGGCTCGTCCAGGCCCTGGTAGACGGCCTGCTTGGAGGCGCGGATCGACATCGGTCCCAGCTCGCAGATCTGCTTGGCCAGCGCGTGGGCCTCGCGGATCAGGTCCTGCGGCGCGTGCACCGCATGCACGAAGCCCAGCTCCTTGCCCTCGGCCGCCGAGACGCGGCGCGCGGTCAGGATCATGCCCATGGCCCGCTTGGTCCCGATGGCGCGCGGCAGGCGATGCAGGCCGCCGGCCAGCGCGGCCAGGCCCACCCGCGGCTCCGGCAGGGCGAACACGGCGCTCTCGGAGGCCAGGATGATGTCGCAGGCCAGCGCGATCTCGAACCCGCCGCCCATGGCCACGCCGTTGACCGCGGCGATCAGGGGCTTGGTCAGGTCGAAGCGTGACGTCAGCCCCGCGAATCCCGACGGCGGGCTGCCCATCTTGCCGCCGCCGGCCTGGTGCTTCAGGTCGTTGCCGGCCGAGAACGCCCGCTCGCCGGCGCCGGTGACGATGCCCACCCACTGCGCGGGGTCGGCGGCGAAGGCGTTGACCGCATCGTCCATCTCGAAGTGGGCGGGCGAATGCAGCGCATTCATCACATCCGGCCGGTTCAGCGTGAAGGTCGTGACCGGCCCGTCGCGGTCCACCTTGATGAATTCATAGGCCATGGCGTTTCTCCCGTTGGTTGGAAGAAGCGTCCGCAGGCGCCGCCGCGTCCGTCAAGGGGCTGGTGCGGCCGGTGGCGGCGTTGACGCGACCGGGACCGCCGCCATGGTGGCCGGGCAGGCGCCCTTCCCCAGCTGCCGGATCAGGTCGGCGGAGGCGATCTGTGTCGCGTTGATCGCAGCGTACCTGAGGATGCCCTTGGGGCTGCCGTCCGGCGACACACTCTGGGACTCGGTGCGCCCACGGCGGTCGTTGGCGGCGCGGTCGGAGGCGCTTGCCGTCCCCATCTCCTGGAACACGCCAGGCATCGGCATCAGGCCCACGGCCGCCAGGCCGATGACCTGCATCCAGGCCGCAGCCTTCTGCTTGTTGAGGGCTTTCATGGGCGCAAGGGCGTGGTAGCGGGCCTCGGCTACCGTCGGCACGCAGTCCGCGCCGCCTCCCGTCGCCGTCAGGTGCAGGCGGGCGACGACGAATACGCCCTCCGGGTCCGGCGTCACCTCATAGGGGTCGACCTGCGCCGTGAGGCGAATGGGATCGGCGTGGTCGGCCGCGGCGAGATAGCCGAAATTGCGCAGCGACGCCTCGAGGGCGCCCTTGAGCGAGGGCTCGATCTTGCCGACCCCATCGCCCAGCACGCCTGCATTGGCGGGCGCCAGGCTGGCGGCGGTCACCTGGATACGCCCCTTCAGAGGCCCATCCACCGCCTTGGGGGCGTCGAACCGCCCGCTGACCGTCATCAAGTCCGGACTGACGGGCGCGGCCGCGGCTGCGCCGCCCGCCAGCACGGCCGCCAACAGGCCCGCGACAGCCGCCCTACTTCTTGGCATCGAACTTTCCGCGCAGCGTCGCTGCGAAATTCGCGGCGGTGATACCGACGACGTCGGGCTTCGTGGCAGCCTGAATGGCCACGCCCAACAAGCCACCGCTTGCGACCTGGAATCCGCGCACCTTGCGATAGACGCCGAGTTCCTTGCCGTCGGACTGCTGAACCACCGCGACGTCGGCCCTCACCGAGCAACCGGTCGAGGCGCAGCTGAACTGGTTCACGTCGATCTTGAAGGCGACCGCCTCGGAGCCGGCCGGGGAATTGGCGAAGGTGGTGGCGACGGCAGCCTTGATCCGCTGCTGCGCGTCGGCCTTGTAGGCGACGTAGCTGGCTTCGTCGTTGAACTTCGCGTCGTCGAAGGACCAGGTCAGTTCGACATCCTTGACGAACAGCGTCTGACGAACCTCTGACGCCAACGGATTTGGCGCGGCGAGCGCGACAACCGGCAGCAGCGTCGCAACCGCGACGGCGGCGAAAAGCCTCTTCATTTCAATAACCCCCCACCCAGATTCGGGACGCTAACGGGTTCGCCTACACTGCGCAATCCGCCCGGCCGCACGCCTAACGCGCATTCAGGCCAGCGATAGCTCCCGCCGGTACCGCTTCCAGTTCTCGACGTAGTGCGCCGAGCCCAGCGCCACGCGGGCCGCCTGCTCGGGGCTCAGTTCGCGCACCACCTTGCCCGGCGCGCCCATGACCAGGGAGTTGTCCGGGATCTCCTTGCCCTCGGTGATCAGGCAGTTGGCGCCGATCAGGCAGTTCTTCCCGATCTTGGCCCCGTTCAGGATCACCGAGCCGATGCCCACCAGCGTCCCGTCGCCGATGACGCAGCCGTGCAGCATCACCATGTGGCCGACCGTGACGTTGTCGCCGATGATCAGCGGCGAACCGGTGTCGGTATGGCAGACGCTGCCGTCCTGGATGTTGGACCCCTCGCCCACCACGATCGGGTCGTTGTCGCCACGAAGTGTCGCACCCCACCAGACCGACGCATTCTTCTTCAGAATCACCCGACCCATGACTGCGGCGGTGGGCGCAATCCAGTATTCGTCATCGTTTGGTAATTCAGGCGTCACATTGCCTAAGTTGTAGACAGCCAATTGCGCACCCCTTTGCTTGTGACGATCCGATCTTTAACGACTCGGAAAGGACGTTAGGCTCATTCTAGTCGGGCGATTCGGGGGGCCGAAAGCCTTCTCGAGAGCCGCCGTGGAGGTTTCGCCTCCACGTCTCGCGCTGGACGGAGTGGATGGCGCTGAGTCTGTCGTACCCCCGGGGCTATTCCCCCGGAACCGCAGAAGCGAAAGGACCGCCCGGTCCTGACTTTCCAGGGCGTTCCGCACGTTGCCGCCGCATCGTTATCACCCAGCATTTCCAAAGGGCGCCCGTTCGGGTCGCCCTTTTTTCTTGCCCCTTAGGAGGCCTTTGAATGAGCAAGCGGGCTCTGAAGCGACAACTGCGCGAAGGCGCATTCGACGCCGGTCAGTTCGAGGGGGATGACAAGATCCGCAGGCTTCCCGTGGACCGGGGCTGGTCCCCGCTACAGCATCACAACGACGACCGCGAGCAGGCCTACATCAAGACCATCAAGGCCAAGTCGGCGGGCCAGCAGGCGCTGATGGACGCCGTCGACGCCAAGAACCTGGTCCTGGCCCTGGGCCCGGCCGGCACCGGCAAGACCTACCTGGCGATCGCCAAGGCCGTGGAGGCGCTCGAGAGCGGGCGCGTCGGACGCATCGTGCTGTCGCGGCCGGCGGTGGAAGCCGGCGAGTCCATCGGCTTCCTGCCCGGCGACGCCGAGGACAAGCTCGCCCCCTACCTGCGGCCGCTCTACGACGCCCTGTCGGACCGGCTGTCGATGAAGCGGGTCCGCTCGCTGATCACCGAGGGCGCCATCGAGATCGCGCCCGTCGGCTTCATGCGCGGCCGCACGCTGAACAACGCCTTCGTGGTGATCGACGAGGCCCAGAACTGCACCTACGGCCAGCTCAAGATGCTGCTGACCCGCCTGGGCTGGCACTCCACCATGGTGGTCACCGGCGACCCGAACCAGTCCGACCTGCTGCCCGAGATCTCCGGCCTGGCGCCGGTGGCCGCGAAGCTGGAAGCCGTCGGCAACATCGCCGTGGTGCGCCTGGAAGACCGCGACATCGTCCGCCACCCGCTGGTCGCGGAGATGCTGGGCGTCCTCTTATCCCAGGGCCGAGGAGCGCTTCGGGAAGGCCCGCTTCCGGCGACGGACGCGGGCCTTTTCCGTCAGGCCGGTTGCATTTCCGGCTCGAACGCCGCCAGCTGCGCGGCCAGCGCCCGCTGGAACGCCGGCCGCGCCTCGCAGCGCGCCACATAGGGGCCCAGCACCGGGTCGCCGCTGACGATGTCGGTGTGGCGCAGGTTGCGAAGCACGGTCACCATCATCAGGTCGCCGGCCGTGAAACGGTCCTCGAGGTACTCGCGCCCCTTCAGGCGACGGGCCAGCGACGCCAGCTTCATCCGCGTGAACGCCTCCTGGCTGGGTTTGCGCAGCCGGGCCCACTCCTCGTCGGCGTGGAAGATGTCCAGCCCGACCAGGTTCTGGACATGCGGCTCGACGGCGTTCAGCGCCGCGAACAGCCACTGGATCATCTTCGCGCGCCCGGCGTCGTCGTCCGGGCAGAGCACCTCCGACCGCTCGGCGATCCGCAGCACGATGGCGCCGCTCTCGAACAGCGTCAGGTCGTCCTCGATCAACACCGGCACCTGGCCCCACGGCTGCATCGCGCGGTATTCGGGCGCGTCGCCGTCACCCTGGGCCAGCAGCTTCTGGTCATAGGGAATGCCGGCCTCCTCGAACGCCCAGCGCACGCGCAGGTCGCGGACCAGGCCGCGGGCGAAGGGCGGGACCCACTTGAAGGCGGTGACGGTGTTCATGGCTGGTCTCCTTGCGCGAGGGATTCGGCGTAGGCCTGTTGGTTGTCGAGCAGCTGGCTCCAGCCCACGACGTGGTTGTCGCGCCGCTCGGCGCTGGTGAACGGGGTCTGGTGGAAGGTCTGGATCGTGGACACACCCTGCTCGGCGAAGGTGACGGTCACGACGGTGTCCACGCCGCCCGCCGGCCCCGAGTCCCACATGAAGCTGAAGACGATGCGCCGCTCGCGCTCGATCTCGCGGAAGACGCCCCCGTGCCAGCTGTCGCCGGTCTCGGGCGACCAGATGCAGGCGCGCCAGGCGCCGCCGGGGCGGAAATCCTGCTTCAGGTGCTTGCAGGTGAAGCCCTTCGGACCCCACCAGCGCGCCCGATGTTCCGGGTCCTCCCAGAGGCGGAAGACCAGGGCCACGGGAGCGCGGAAGGCGCGCACGATGTAGAGCTCGTCGTCGGCCAGGGGCGAGGCCACGCGGTCCATCGCCGGCGCTTCAGTTGTCGCGGCCATCGCGTTTCCCTTTCGTGAGTTCGGCCAGGTAGACGCCCATTTTGTCGAAGCCGCCCTCCCAGAAGCGACGGTAGACTTCGAGCCAGCCGGCCAGGTCCTTGAGCGGGCCCGCCTCCAGCCGGCACGGCCGCCACTGGGCCTCGCGGCCGCGGCTGATCAGGCCGGCGGCCTGCAGCACCTTTAGGTGGCGCGACACCGCCGGCAGGCTGATGTCGAACGGCTCGGCCAGTTCGCCCACCGTCGCCTCGCCTTCCGCCAGGCGCGCCAGGATCGCGCGCCGCGTCGGGTCGGCCAGCGCCGACAGGGTCGTGCTCAGGGGATCGGTCTGCGGCGTCATTAGCCACCTTGTTAAATAACACTCTCGTTAAATACGAGACGCCATTCGGCGTCAAGGCGCTTGTCCGCGACGGCCGTTGCCGGTAGATAGTTCGACGACCTAACTACTTTCGAGCCCAGCGTGCCCGAGACCGACCTCGCGATCATCGACCTGGCCGAGGCCCTGCGGCCCGCGATCCTGCGCGTGTCGCGCCGCCTGCGGCAGGAGGCCCAGAAGGCCGGGCTGTCGGCGCAGGACGCGCTGTTGCTGGGCCACATCCGCAAGAATCCCGGCGTGGGCGTCTCAGCGCTGGCGGAGTCCGAGCGGACGTCGAAGCCGACCATGAGCGCCCACATCAAGCGCCTGGAGGCCGCGGGCCTGGTCGCCCGCGCCGACGACGCCGAGGACGGCCGCCGCTCGGGCCTGACGGTGACGGCCGCCGGGACGAAGACGCTCGAGATCATCCGGCGCGAACGGAACGACTGGCTGGCGGCGCGCCTCGCCCGGCTGTCCCCCGCCGAACGCGCCGCCGTCGAGGCGGCCTGCGCCCCCCTCCTCCGCCTGGTGGCCGACGCATGACGCCCACCGACGAAACCCTCGAGATCGCCCAGCCGCCCGAGGCGACGGCGCCGAAGGACAGCGGCGCGGTGACCCGCGGCTGGATCGTACCCGCCATCATCGGCATGGCGCTGATGATGCAGACGCTGAACGCCACCTCGATCAACAACGCCCTGCCCGCCATGGCCAAAGCGCTGCACGTCGAGCCGCTCAGGCTCAACGTGGCGATCACGATGTACCTTTTGGCCTCGGCGATCTTCCTGCCGATCTCCGGCTGGCTGGCTGACCGGTTCGGGGCGCGGCGGATCTTCATGCTGGCGATGGTGCTCTACGCCGGCTCCTCGGCAGCCTGCGGCTTCGCCCACAGCCTGCCGCAGTTGATCGCCGCGCGGCTGTTCCAGGGAATGGCTGGAGCGATGATGGGGCCGGTGGGCCGCCTCGTCCTGCTGCGCACCACGCCGAAGTCGGAGCTGGTGGGCGCCATGTCGGTGGTGACCATGCCGGCGCTGCTGGGACCGGTGATCGGGCCGGTGCTGGGCGGCGCGATCGTCACCTTCGTGAGCTGGCGCTGGATCTTCTTCCTCAACCTGCCGATCGCCATCGCCGGCCTGTTCCTGGTCCGGGCCTTCGTGCCCAACGTGAAGGAGCAGGACACCATGCCCATCGACTGGCTGGGCATGGTGCTGACCGGCCTGGGCCTCGCCAGCCTGATCTTCGGCTTCGAGAACCTGGGGCGCGACGTGCTGCCGCCGCTGGCGGTGGCGGGCCTGTTCGCGGCGGGCCTGATCTTCGTGGTCCTCTACGGGATGCACGCCAAGATCACGCCGCACGCGGCGGTGGACCTGTCGATCTTCCGGATCCCCACCTTCCAGGCCTCGGTGGTGGGCGGGGCGTTCTTCCGGCTGGTGCCGGGGGCGACGCCGTTCCTGCTGGCCATGCTGCTGCAGGTGGGATTCGGCATGACCGCCTTCGCCGCCGGGCTGATGACCTTCATCTCGGCGGTGGGCGCGCTGGTGATGAAGACCACGGCGCCGCCGATCCTGCGGCGGTTCGGGTTCCGGACGGTGCTGATCGTCAACGGGGTGATCTGCATGCTCACCTACGTGGTCTACGCCTTCTTCCGGCCGGACACGCCGCACTGGCTGATCATGGCGGCGCTGGCGATCGGCGGCTTCTTCCGCTCGCTGCAGTTCACCAGCCTGAACGGCATGGCCTACGCCGACATCGAGCAGGCGCAGATGAGCCGCGGCACCACCACCGCCTCGATGGCGCAGCAGTTCATGCAGTCGGTCTCCATCGGCCTGGCGGCGACCCTGCTGCACTTCCTGATGCTCTGGCGCGGCGAGACGCACTTGACGGCGGGCTCGGTCGCCCCGGCCTTCGCCATCTTCGGCGTCGCCACCCTGGCTTCGCTCTATTGGTTCGTTCGTCTGCCGAAGGATGCGGGGGATGAGATGAACGGTCGGAAGCCCGCCTAGGCGAAGCGTCCCCGGAACCCTATGGTGCGCGCTCGTTTCTTGCCGCCCAGAGTTCCCAACGATGAAATTTATTGCCGCGCTCGCCACCCTCCTCCTCGTGGCGAGTTCTCCTGCGATGGCCGTCCCAGCAAAGCTCAGCTCGAAGACCCCGCCGAAGCCCGCGCCGGCGCGGATCGTGCTGCCCACCGACGTGCGGCCGGACCGCTATGACATCCACATCGTCCCGGACGCGGCCAAGCTCAGCTTCACCGGCCACGAGGCCATCGACCTGACGGTCGTGCGCCCGACGACGAAGATCGTCCTGAACGCCGCCGACCTCGCCTTCCAGAAGGTCAGCCTGCCCGGCCAGGCCGCGCCGAAGGTGGTGCTGAACGAGGAGCAGCAGACCGCCAGCTTCGAGTTCGCCAAGACGCTGGCCCCCGGCAAGTACAAGCTTTCGATCGACTACACGGGCAAGATCTACCAGCAGGCCTCGGGCCTGTTCGCGCTGGACTACGACGGCGAGGCCGGCAAGCAGCGCGCCCTCTTCACCCAGTTCGAGAACTCCGACGCCCGCCGCTTCGCGCCCATGTGGGACGAGCCCGGCGTGAAGGCGGTCTTCGCCCTGTCGGTCGACGCGCCGGCCGGCCAGCTGCCGGTCTCCAACATGCCGATCGCCAACGACCGGGCGGCCGCGTCCGGCCAGCGGACGGTGACCTTCCAGGACAGCCCGAAGATGAGCTCCTACCTGCTCTTCTTCGGCCTCGGCGACTTCGAGCGGATCCACCAGATGGTCGGCAAGACCGAGGTCGGCGTGATCGTGCGCAAGGGCGACGCCGAGAAGGGCCGCTACGCGCTGGACGCGGCGGTGAAGCTGCTGGGCTATTACAACGACTACTTCGGGACGCCCTACCCGCTGCCGAAGCTCGACCTGGTGGCCGGGCCGGGCAACAGCCAGTTCTTCAGCGCCATGGAGAACTGGGGGGCGATCTTCTACTTCGACTACGTGCTGCTGGTGGACCCGAAGCTCTCCAGCGAGGCCGACAAGCAGAACGTGTTCATCGTGGTCGCTCACGAGATGGCCCACCAGTGGTTCGGCGACCTGGTCACCATGGAATGGTGGGACCAGCTGTGGCTGAACGAGGGCTTCGCCTCGTGGATGGAGAACAAGGCCACCGACCACTTCCATCCGGAATGGAACGTCTGGCTCTCCACCCAGGCCGGCCAGCAGGGCGCCATGCGCACCGACAGCCGGTCCGGCACCCACCCGATCATCACCCCGATCCGCGACGTGTTCGCCGCCTCCGACGCCTTCGACGGCATCACCTACCAGAAGGGCCAGGCGACCATCCGGATGCTGGAGGCCTACGTCGGTGAGGACGTGTTCCGTCAGGGCGTGCGCGACTACATCAAGGCCCACGCCTACGGCAACACGACCAGCGACGACCTGTGGCGCGAGATCGACAAGGTCTCGCCGCGCAAGATCACCGACATCGCCCACGACTTTACCCTGCAGGCGGGCGTGCCGCTGATCCGCGCCAAGGGCGGTCCGGGCGGCCTAGTGCTGACCCAGGAGCGCTACGGCGCCGAGGCCAGCCAGCGGACGGCGCGCACCTGGCGCACCCCGGTGGCGGTGAAGGGCGTCGGCGGCGGCGCCTGGCAGGGCGTGGTCAGCGCCAAGGCGCCGGCGACCGTGAAGGTGGGCTCGCCCGCCGTCGTCAACGCCGGCCAGACCAGCTACTTCCGCACGGCCTATTCACCGGCCCTGTGGGCCAAGCTGGCCCCGCAGTTCGCCAAGCTGGATCCGGCCGACCAGCTGGGCCTGCTCTATGACAGCCGCGCGCTGGGCGAGACGGGCGTGATCCCGATGAGCGACTTCCTGGCGCTGGCGCGCAACGCGCCGCCGACCGGCGACCCCATCGTGCTCCAGACCCTGACCGAACAACTGGGCGCCCTGGACTGGCTGTACGAGGGCCGCGGCGGCGAGAAGGCCTACCGCGCCTTCGTCATCGCCCGCCTGACCCCGATCGCCCAGCGGCTCGGCTGGGACGCCAAGCCCGGCGAGGCCGACAACGAGGCGGTTCTGCGCCGCTCTTTGCTGGGCACCCTGGGCGACATGGGCGACGCGGCCACGGTGGCCGAGGCGCGCAAGCGGTTCGCCGCCTACCTGGCCAACCCCGACAGCCTGACCGGCGGCGGGCGGCGCACGGTGCTTGGCATCGTGGCGGCCAACGCCGACGCGGTGACCTGGGAGCAGATCCACCAGCTGGCCAAGGCGTCGAAAGACATCACCGACCGCGCCCGCCTCTACCGCCTGCTGGGCGCCAGCCACGACCGCGCCCTGGCGCAGAAGGCGCTGGACCTGGCGATCGGCGACGAGCCGACGCCGACCGAGCGGCCCGCGATCATCGCCGCGGTGACCGGGGTCTATCCGGACATGGCCTACGACTTCGCCCTGACCCACCGGAGCAAGGTGGAGGCGTGGCTGGAGCCGACCAGCCGCACCTCCTACTTCGCCAACCTGGCGTCGACCTCGCGCGAGGCGGCGATGCTGGCCAAGCTGGAGAAGCTGGAAGCCACGATCCCCGTCTCCAGCCGCGGCGAGGTGGAGAAGTCCAAGGCCGCCATCCGCTACCGCCTGGACGTCATCGCCCAGCGCATGCCCGACATGGACCGCTGGCTGGCGGCGAACGCGGACTGACCGCGCGGGACTGGCCGCGCGGGACGCCCTCCCCCTCCCACACGCTCGTCATCCCCCGGCTTGTCCGGGGGACCCATTGGGCGCGGGCGATGCCGCGCTCGCACGGTGTCGCCGCGTGCGGGCCTTCCGAGAGGTTCGGTGTGAATGGGTCCCCCGGACAAGCCGGGAGATGACGAGCAGGGTGGCTGGAGGCCGTGCGCGCCGCAGGCGCCGTATTTGGGGAACCACGAAGACCTCGAAGACCACGAAGACGCCGGGTCTCCGAACGGCCCAGCCTCGCCAGGGCGCCCTTCGTGGTCTTGGTGGTCTTTGTGGTTTCAAACCGCAGAAAACGCAGAGATCGCAGAACGGTCCGGGGTGTCGCGTCGCGCGGGGCCTCTTCTGCGCCCTCTGCGTTTTCTGCGGTTTCTTCTCTCTTGAGCGCGGCGGCCGTGGACGCGCGCGGAGGCCACGGACGGCGCGAAGGCCGTCCGTGTAAATCGGTGAAATCCGTGGTTCCAAAATGGGTGGCGCTGACGCGCCGGGGACGCGCCCCGAGCCGGCGCTACCAGCCGGAGCCGCCGGGGTAGACGGCGTGCGGGTTGCGTTCCCAGGGCGGGATGTAGGGCTCGGGCGGCGGGTCCGGGGGTGGGGCCTGGACCTGCGTGGGTTCGGTGGTGTCGGCGGCGAGCGGCGGCGACGGGCCGGCGGGCTCGGACACCTCCAGCGGAGGGTCGCCCCAGTCGGCGTCGTCGGTGTTGGCTTTGGCTTCTGCGTCGTCCGCGTCCTCGCGGCCGGTTTCGGGCATCGTCGCCGGGGGGGCGTCCGCCTCGTCGACCGCCGCGCCGACCCCGAACTCCTCGGTCAGGCGCGCGATCAGGGTCTCGACCGGCGTCTCCAGAAAGCCGGCGTCGCCGGCGAGGTCGCCCAGGCGATCCTCCAGGTCCTCGAACACCTCCTGGGCGTCGTCGTCCTCGTATTCGTCCCACAGCACGCGCTCGAAGTGCTGGCGCACGCGGGTGCGATGGCTCCAGACGGCCTGGCCGTGCTCGCGCTCGGCGTCCTCGCGCTCGGCCGCGGCGGCGCGGCGCGCGTCGGCGGCCTGGGCGGCGCGCTCACGGTCATAGCGCTGCTTCAGCATGATGACCTGGCGCACGATGCGCGCCGTGGAGGCCAGCGTCCGCCCGGCCCGCTCGAAATCGGCCATGTCCTCGGCGGACTGCAGCCGCTCCCCCGCCGCCGTCACCCCAGCCAGACACGTCTCCGCCACCACCGACAACATGGCGTCGATGCGCTCGGGGGTCAGGACCGGAGCGGCGGGTTGCATGAGAACAAAGATAGAACATACGAGCGAGCATGTCAAAGATTGCCGGGTCTGCGTGCGGGTTCGCCTACGATCCGGCGTCCTCTGATCCAGGCGCCTGCCAGCTCACGGACCCGCGCCGCGCAGCAGTTGGCCTCGCGCCACCGCGCGGGGCCGCACCGCTGGCCGGCCTCAGCGGACCGCGAAGGCGTAGGTTCCCCGCATCGCGTGCGAGTCCGTCGCGACGGCGCGCCAGGCCACCCGATAGAGCCCCGGGGCCAGCCGCCTGCCGGGCGATCCGACCAGCGTGTGGCGGTCGGGGCCTGCGACGACTCTCATGGGCACGGCCGCGCCGTGCGAAGTAAGGGTGAAGCTGGAGAACCTGGGCGTCAGCTTCTCGCTGAACCGCAGGACGATCCGCGCAGGCGTGGGGCCGGCGGCGTTGGCAGCCGGACTGGCGCTGACCAGCGTGGCGTGGGCGGTGGCGTTCGACGCCGCGAGCAGCGCGACGACACCAACGGCCGCAGCCGCGAGGGGTTGGGTGGCCTTCATCATCTTCCTCCGGGAGGTCGGGCGGCGCTGACCGTGCGCCGCCCGTGGTCCGTCAGCGCCGGTTGTAGCCGCGCCAGCCGTAGCCGTTGTTGTCGCGCCAGTAGCCCGGGCTGGTCGCGCCCCAGTCGTCGTCCTGAGCGGCATGGCCGTCCTCGTGCGCCTGGTGCATCACCGCGTGCAGGCGTTGCAGCCGGAACTGGATGTCGCGGCCTTCCTGCGGGCTGAGCCAGCCGTCGCGCGAGCGGTACCAGGCCTCGCGCTGGCGGATGTCGCGCAGCTGCAGGGCGAAAGACTGCGCCTCCCGTCGGGTGTAGGAGCCGTCGCTGAGACCGTGCTGGATGCCCTGCCAGTCGTGGCGGTAGAGGTCCTCGAAATTCTGGTAGCCGCCGAAATACTGGCTGTAGCCGCCGCGAACGTCTTGATCGTCGTCGTCGTCGTCCGGGTGGGCCAGGGCGGGGCTGGCGACGGCGCCGATCGCGACCGCCGCCAGCAGGGAGCCGATAAGCTTCTTCATCTGTCGATCCGTGTTTGCGCGCTTCAGAGCGCACAGGCAGTAGACCGCGATCGGCATGAGCCTCGTCTGAGCCCAATGGTCAGGCGCCGTTCATGTCAGGTTGGAAACAAATCGCCCCGGAAGGGCGCCCGAGGACGTCGAGACACACACCACATTCCGCCCATCCGCCCGGGATCGCTCCCGGGCCAAATCGCCCTCCGCGCGAGACTATCCGTTCTCTCCGCTCAGGTCCGCTTCGAGCCGCAGAAGGAATCGCTCCCGTGTCGCAGGGCGCGCCGGCGCCGCGAGGAGGAAGAAGAGGCGGACGACAGGCAGGTGGGCCTCCATTGCCGCTGCAAGCGCGTCGAGGGACAGGCCGGCCAGCCGCGCGTACTCGACCTGTAAGGCCTTTTCGACCGCGCACTGCAGCTCCCGATCGCCCAGGCTTTCGGGGACGAGGTCCGTCAGCAGCAGGTGGCAGCACGCGAGATCGTAAGGCGCGCCTCCGCGCCGTGCGCCGGTCCAATCAATCAGTCTCGGACCGCCGGCCGTCATGATCACGTTGTCGGGGTGAAGGTCGCCATGGCACAGCCGCTCATCCGGCGGCAGGCGACCAATCAGGGCCAGGACCCCCGCGGCGATGTGCTCCGGGATCTGGTGGTCTGGAAGACGGAGATAGGCCTCCATGTACTCGCGCAGGGTCGGCAACTCCGGCGGTGGTGGCGTTCCGTGGGCAGAAAGGCCAAGGGTCGCGAGAATCGCGCCGGCCTCCTCCGGCGTCACTGCGCCGGTTTTCAGAAGCTGCAGCAGCGTCGGCCCCTCGAGTCGCCGCATCGCGAAGCCGAAGCGCCCCTCCAGAGCCAAGACCTCGTCAAACACCTCCGCTGCGGGTCCGCCCGCGACGAAGACCGCACGGGTTATCCACGCTTCGAAGGCGCAGGTCCGCCGTCGGACCCCGACCTTGAACAGCTTCAGGACCTGGCCGGGCGCCCAGGCGTGCACGTCCGCAAACGCGCCTTCGCCGAGCTTCTCCCCTAGGGGGTTGTGCATTGTCCGTTCGCCAGCGCGAGCCAAAGTCAGCGGAACAGGGTCCTGATCCCGCGGTCGCCTTGGCTCAGCACCCCGATCGTCGCCTTGGCCACGAGCAAGCCATTGACGCGCTCGACGCTCATGGGTTTGGCCTGCACCTGGTTGAAGATCGGATCCTGCCCGTTGCGGATCCGCTCGTAGGCGTGGTCAAGGCCGGGCGCCGTCAGCAACCGGAACGAGGTGTAGGGATCGACCTCGGCATACAGTTGGTCGATCAGCGCGTCGGGAAGATAGAGCTGCGTGGTCAGGACCTCGCGCTCGTGGAACGCCTTGACGTGGATGTGGACGGTCCGCCGCGCGACGCGCAGCGGGGCCGCCGCCGCCACGATCTCCCAGCCCGGTACGATCGTATCGAACTCGACGTAGCCTTTCTCATCGGTGACCTGATGGCCGCGCAGGAAGGTCTTGCCGGTGGTGTCGACGGGCTGGATGTCCCGGCCGACGTTGGAATAGAGCCCGGCCGCACTGGTGTGCCAGACATCGACCACCGCGCCGGCCAGTGGCCGGCAGCCGTTCGTGGCGCCGATCCCGGCGAGCGTGATACCCAGGCGCAGCGGCATGCCGCGCTGCCCCTCGGCGATGGCGCGGCGGCGAAGCGATGACTCATAGTAGAAGGGCCCCTCGGTCACCGGAGCCGTCTGCACGCAGGTGGCGTCGCCGCCGAGCATCGAGCGGACGATCCCGTCCCACTCCTTGCGGGTGATGGCCGTGAGGCCGTCGCGGGCCTCCGCGCTGCGGCCGATCCCGGCCGGGACCAGACCGGCGCCCGCGGCAATGGCCAGCCCCTTCACGAATGCTCTCCGACGGACCGCGGCCATGATGTCCCCCTCGGCAGGTGTCGAATATCTGCGCCGTGAGGGTAAAATTGTCGCCGACCGTTGTTACTCCAAATGACAATATTGTTGTTGCGTTTCCCTAGGGGAAACACCTAGAGAATCTCCTGGGTTTCGAGCTGCCCTCGTTGGTTCGCTGGCCCGGCTCGACAACCGCGCACCCGCTTTCCACCGATGCCTGTTGCGCGGCGAGAGGGAGCCGAGTCGGCCCCAGCTTGTGGGAATCCTTTGATCCCTTCCCACCTTCCGCGCGTCCCCAGTAGGCAGCGCCCGCGACGCCACGGCTCAGGTCAAGCCGATCACCAGCTTGCCCATGGCGCTTCCATCGGAGAGGGCCGCGTAGGCCGCCTCGACATCGGCCAAATGGAAGGACCGCGGGTCGAGCCGCGGCGCCAGGCGCCCCGACTCAGCCAAGGCCGCCGCTTCGGCGAGGATTTCGCCGTGATGGCCCCGGTCTTCCCCCGTCAGCAGCGGATGCAGGGTGAAGACGCCCGAGTAGGTCGCGGCCTTGAAGGACAGCGGCGCGAGGGCGTGGGTTCCCCAGCCCAGGGAACTCACTACGTGGCCGAACCGGCGGACGGCCTGGAAGGCCGCGTCGAGCACCGCGCCGCCGACTGTGTCGTAGACCACGTCGAAGCCGCGCCCGCCGGTATGCGCGCCGACATAGTCGGCCACCGGCGTCTGGGCGTCGATGGGCGTAGCGCCCAGTTGGCGAAGCAGTTCGGCCTTGTCGGCGCGGTCGACGGCGAACACCCGGGCGCCACGCGCGCGGGCGATCTGGACGGCGATGTGGCCGACGCCGCCCGCCCCGCCCAACACCAGCACCGCCTGGCCGGGGCCGACATTGGCGCGGTCGACCAACCCCTCCCAGTCGGTGATGGCGATCAGCGGCAGGGCGGCGGCCTGAGCCATGGAAAGCCTGGCCGGCTTCAGGGCGAGCAGAGCGGCATCGACGGCGGCATATTGCGCCAGCGACCCCTGCAGGCCGCCGACGCCGCCGGTCATGCCGTAGACCGCGTCGCCGGCGCTGAAGCGCTCGACCCCGGGGCCGACCGCCTCGACAACACCGGCCAGGTCGATGCCAAGGATCGCCGGCAGCGGGTGACGAGCGTGGGGGGCGGCCCCGGAGCGGATTTTGGCGTCGAGCGGATTGAGGCCGCTGGCGTGGACGCGGACCAGCGCCTGGCCGGCTCCCGCAACTGGCCGCGGCATGTCGGTGATCTGGAAGGCGGCGTCGACGGACGGCAGGACGGCGGCCTGCATGGTGAGGGCGGTCATGAGCATCTCCTGGCTTACGCTCAACATGTCGCCTCTTTTATTTTCGCATGGAACCTGCAAAGATTGATCTTGGTCCATGCAATTTCGTTTGGCGAAGCCACATGTCCTGGGACGATCTGCAGGTCTTTCTGGCGGTCGCCCGCTACGGGACGCTCGGTGCTGCGGCCAGGGCCCTGCGGCAGACCCAGCCGACCATGGGCCGGCGGCTGCGGGCCTTGGAGTCAGCCCTGGGCCACGCCTTGTTCCAGCGCACCGCAGATGGCTTCGTGCTGACCGACGAGGGCTTGGCCGCGCTGCCTCACGCCGAGCGCATGGCCGAGGACGCGGAAGGTCTGCGACGGGCCTTGACCGGGTCTGAGGCTTCGCTGGAAGGCCTGCTGCGGATCTCTTGCTCCGACTGGTTCGGGGTCACCGTGCTGGCTCCAGTGCTGGCGGAGTACGGCGCTCGGCACCCCCGTGTCACGGTCGAGCTGCTCACCGACCCGCGCCTCTACAGTCTGGCCCGGCGGGAGGCTGATCTCGCCTTTCGCATCACCCCCTTCGACGACCCCGACGTGGTTTCCCGACGGCTGATGTCAATCGCCTATGGGGTCTACGCCCAGGTGGGAACGCCGGCGCCGGCGCCGGACGGGGCAGGCAGCGCGCTGGTGGTGATGGACACTGCCTTCAGCGGCATGCCGGACGTCGGGTGGGTCACCACGCGCCTGCCAAAGGCGCGTATCGCCGCGCGAAGCAACAGTCGCGACGTCCAGGCCCGCCTATGTGCGCTAGGGCTCGGCCTGGCGGTCTTGCCCCGGCCCCTCGGCGACGCGACGCCGGGCGTGCAACGGATCGACCTGGGCGCCCCGCCCCCCAGCCGCGACACGTGGCTCGGCTATCACCGCGACCTGCGGCGAAACGGACGTTTACGGGCCTTGCTGGATCTCGCGGCGGACCGTTTGGGGACCTGAATGTCGTCGTAGCGCCAGGAGCGCAACCTAGCGTCCTGCCCTGAAGCAGACGTCAGCGGCTGGATGGATTTCCCCTGTCGTCGCCGCATCTCCAGGCGTGATCCGTTGCTGACATCGCGCAACGCCGGTATCGGTGGTCAGGGGCGTCGGGCGCATGCCCTGACCGGGGGGTCACATTGAGAGACGTTTGTGAGAGGCCGCTGAGCCGCCGTTCGCTGGCCCTTGGCGTGATGGCGGGTTGCCTGGCGCCCGGGCTGGCCCGCGCCGCCGGCCACGGATACCGCGCGCCGCGGACGCGCCACGGGCAGCCCGACCTGCAAGGCCTCTGGGACAACGGCTGGTACACCGAGCTCGAACGGCCCGACGAGGTGCAGAAGCTGGTGCTGACGCCCGAGGAGGCGAAGAAGGCCATCGCCGCGATCGACGCCGCGATCGCCAAGGACCCGCTGGGCCAGCGGGAGTCCGAGTTCTGGGACATCGGCGCCGGCTTCGCCCAAGTGCGGGGCGAGATCCGGACCTCGTTCATCGTCGACCCGCCGGACGGCAAGCTTCCCCTGCGGCCGGAGATCAGCAAGCGCTTCCACTACGACGACCCCAAGTACCGCCGCCCCATGGAAAACCCCGAGGACCGCAGCGTCACGGAACGCTGCGTCGCGTCGGAGGGCGGCTATCCGCCGAACCTCAACAGTCCGGACGGAAACCTGCTGCAGATCCTCCAGACCCCCGGCTTCGTGGTGCTGCAGGCAGAGAAATACAACGACGCCCGTGTGGTGCGGCTGGGAGACAAGGCGCATGCGCCCGCCAGTGTCCGCTCCTGGGCGGGGGACTCCGTCGGCTGGTGGGAGGGCGAGACGCTGGTGGTCGAGACGACCAACTTCAGTCCGGCCGGGTTCTCCCGCTTCGGCCATCTGAAATTGTCGGCGGACGCGAAGATCGTCGAGCGCTTCACCCGAACTGGGCCGCAGGAGTTGCTGTGCGATTTCACCGTAACCGACCTCACGGCGTACACCCAGGCCTGGCGCGCCGAGATGCCGTACCGCGCCTCCAAGGGACCGCTCTACGAGTACGCCTGTCACGAGGGGAACTACTTCCTGGGGTCGGCCCTGGCGGCCGCCCGACGCGAAGAAGGCCGGAAGTGACGTTCGCCGCCTAGACCCGCGGGAAGAGGGCTATCGCGTCGGGTGGCGGGCCCCTAACCGATCCCGTCGAGCGCCTTCAGGACCGCCTCGACCGGGGGGCGCTTCTGGTAGGTTTCCTCGGCCAGGGAGGCGCGGATGACGCCCTTGCGGTCGATGACGAAGATCGCCGGGCGCGGTACGCCGTAGGCGCGGTTGCCGGGCGGGTACTGCGGATCGTGCAGGCCCCAGCCGTCGATGACCTTCGATCCCGGATCCGACAGCAGCTCGTAGGTGATGCCGCGACGGTCGGCGAAGGCCTTGTTCTTGGACGGGTCGTCGTAGGACACGCCCACGAGCTTGTAGCCGCGGCGTTCGATCTCGGCGGCGCCGCCGTTCATGGCGATCAGCTGGGCCTGGCAGAACGGACACCACTCGGCGGAGCGGAAGAACATCAGGACGACGCCCTTCGGTCCGGCGAGGTCGCGCAGCGGGCGCACCTTGCCCGCCTGATCGGCCAGCGCGCCGACGTCGGGGGCGCGCGTCCCCACCTTGGGTCCGAACGGCGCGTCGGCCTTCGCGGCCGACCCGACGGCGAGAGTGGCGACGGCGGCCACGGCCAGGACGGCGCGGCGATTGAGAGGGAACGGCATCAAGGGGTTCTCCAGGCTGCGGGTCGCAGGGTTTCGCATGTCACCAACGAAGGAGGCGCGGGCCGGCGAGCCGGCCCAGCAGGGCGCAAAGGCCGACGCCGAGCGAGTACCAGGTCGCCACGAAGGCGGCGCTGGTCTCCTGGCAGTAGAGCCCGTAGACCGTCGCCCCGAGGCTGCCGGCCAGGAGGCCCGCCGCCGCCCCGGCCGCGGCGAGGCGCGTGGGGGCAAGACGGCGAAGACCGAGGATCAGGGCCAGGAGCAGCGGGGCGGACAACGCCAGGATCCGGATCGGACACTTCGTCCAACTCGAGCCCAGCACCAGCCTCGCGTAGTCGTGCGGCGCGGCCTGGGCCATCTGGAGGGCGGCGAGCGCCACCAGGACGCCCAGGGGCGCCAGCACCAGGTAGCCGGCCGCCCCGGCCGCGCCGTCGGGCCGCGCCAGGCGCCGCGTCAGAACCCAGCCGGCGCCCGCCAGGGCCAGGGTGAATCCCACCTTCATCCAGAACGACGCCACCGCGACCGCCTGGCCCATCGGCTGCAAACCCAGCCAGACCGCGAGGATCACCAGGGAGAGTAGTGCGCCGGCAGCGAGCGCGCCGGCCAGGCGGCGCTCGACCGCGGCCTTCCGCACCGGGCGGAGCTCAAGGCTCAGCCTGTCGATAATGTCCTCAGTCCTCATCGCGAACCCTCGCCGCCAGGGCCCGGAGGCCGCGGTGGATGCTGACCTTGGCCGCGCCGTCCGAAAGCCCCTCGCGCCGGGCGACCTCGGCCACCGACCAGCCCGCGAGCTTGGCGCCCGCGACCAGGCGGCGCTGGCGGCTTGGCAAGAACCCCAGCAGCCGACGCAGGTCGTGCCGCACGGCGCCCTCCTCCGGGTTGCGCGGGTCGCCCAGGTCGAAGGCTTCGTCGATCGGCTCCGCCGCCCGGCGGCGGGTCGCGCGCAGGTGATTGAGCAGCTTGTAGCGCGCGATCGCGAACACCCAGGGGGTCAGCGGCTGGTCGCGCCGGTAGGTCTCGCGCTTCTCGTGCAGCGCCAGCAGGGTTTCCTGCACCAGGTCCTCCACGTCTCCGGGGTTTTGCAGCCGACGGCCGAAGTACGACCGCAGATGGCCGCCCACGGCGCTCAGCAATCGGCTGTAGGCGGCCCGATCGCCGTCGAGGCCGAGGACCATCAGGTCCCGCAGCTTCGGCTCGGCGACGCTCACGCTTCCGAGGGTGGACGGGCCGGTGGCGGTCAAGGGCTGGGCGTCAAAGCTTCGCGGCGCCCAGCACGGGACCACCGTCCTCGACCTGCACCAGGATGGCGGTGCTGAGCGCGGGGTCCGACGCCGCCGTCAGGCGATAGGCGCCCGCGCCGCCGGTCCAGCGCCCGAGCCGGACGAACTGCTTGACGATGTTGCGATGGGGCAGCGTCTTGCCGCCGTTCTCGCCACGCTTGATCGGCACCCACTCGACGCGGGGGTCGTAGCGCACCAGCCAGACGTCGGCCGGCTGGGCCTTGGACGCGGGCCCGCGGACCTGGACTTCCTCGCCCGCGACGACGACCTCGACCGCGGCCGACGGCGCGGCGGACCGGATCGCCGCCTCGAGCCCCGGACGATTGGTCCCGACCAGGTCCTGCCGCCCGTTCAGCACCACCTGCGGGGTCCCGACATTCGAATGCCCCAGCCCCCGCGCGTAGGCCCATTGCCGGGCGGTGTTGCGCGGCGAGGCGAAGGTGTCCTTCCAACCCAGGTTGTCCCAGTAGGTCACGCCGTAGCTGAGCACCAGGAGGTCGGGCCGGTCGGCGAGCGCGTTGATGTTCGCGTTGGCCGGCGGGCAGGACGAGCACCCCTGGCTCTGGAAGAGTTCCACCACGATCAACGGCCTGGCCGCCGCGGCGGCCTGGCCGAAGCCGGCGGCCAGGGCCGCGAGCGCGCCGAGAAGCGCCGCCCGACCGCCCGATTTGGCTTTGCAGATCATGAGCATCCTCGTCTGGACCATATCGCCGCCGGCCGCGCTAATGCTTGGCGGACATCATCGCGTCGTCCTTAGCCATGGCGCCGTCCTTGGCCATCGCGTCGCCCATGGCGGAGGACGGCGCCTTCGCGAGCTTCTGGCACTTGGCGCTCTTCATCATCGCGTCGTGGCTCATCGCCTTGCACGCCTTGAGGGTCATGGCGTCGGTCTTGGAGACGGCCATGGGGCCCTTGGCCATGGCGTCGCCCTCGGCGAACGCCGGACCGGACGCGAATGCGAGGGCGACGAACCCGAGGGCGACGGACTTGAGCTGAGACATTGGTGGGCTCCTGCGGCGGGACGATCCCGTTGCAGGAGAGTTCGCCGCGCCGGACGAAAGGTAACAGGCGGCCGTGTCTGCACGCGGCCGCGGCTCGATAACCTTTCGGCATGAGCGGCTGCGCCAGGGCCCGGCTATCCCGGGCCTCGATGGGGCGCGCGGCCTGTAACCCACGGGCCGTGGGGAGCGACTAGCCCGTCGCGGAGCGAGGGGCTCCCCGTGGAGGCGCCGCTTGGACAGCCATGCCGTCGTGATCGCCGATCCCGCCGGGATCATTCGCTTCTGGAGCCGGGGGGCGGAGAGCGCTTTCGGCTATTCCCCCGGCCACGCCGTGGGCCGGACGCTGGACCTGATCGTACCGCCCGAATTCCGGGAGGCGCACTGGATCGGCTTCCGGCGCGCCATGGCGCGCGGCGCAGCCGAGGCGGAAGGAACGCCGACGCCCTTTCCGGTCCGACGCGCGGACGGCGAGGTCGTGCCGACCCCGGGGCGGCTCACCCTGATGCGGGAGCCGCTGGGCCAGGTGATCGGGGCCGCCGTGGTCTTCGAGCGGGGCGGCGGAGCGGCTCCCTGATCTCACCCTCGCTGCCCGCGCCACCCTGCGCCGGACGGTGGGGGCGTCCTGCGCAGGCCGAGCCGCGTCAGGACGCGGTCGCCGCGGGCGACGCGGCCCGCCGGCGCGAACGGCGCAGCAGGCCGCCCGCATAGCCGAAGCCCAGGATCATCAGCCCCCAGGCGGCGGGCTCCGGAACCGCGTCGAACGCGCGGCTGTTGAGGGCATATTGCCCCACCTGCCGTCCCAGCGCCGTTCCCGCCTCATTGTCGAAGCGCCAGTGGATGCCGCCCCACAGGCGGCTGTTGGCCGCGTCCAGCGCCGCTTCCTCGAAGCCGTCCCAGCAGCGCGACAGTCCGGAGGCGAGCAGGCAGAAATGGTGCGCGTCGCCGAAGAAGCTCTCCAGGATGGTCGCGCCGGCGCTGGACACGCCCGAGTGCCCGGAGATGTACGAGGGGTGGTTCGGCGTCGTGATGAACGGGGTCCAGAGCGCGTCGCCCGCGGTCAGGTCGTTGCCGTCGGCGTCGCCGGCCCGGATGGCGGTCACCGGGCGCCAGAAGTCGTACTCGTACTTGGCGTCCCAGATGCCGATCACGGAGTCCGCGATCGAGGTGGAGATCAGCGCGAACAGGCGCGCGTTCTCGATCGACGGCAGGCCCGCGCCCTCGGCGATGCCCAGGCCGGCCTGCAGCCACGGCGCCGTGCCGGACGCCTGCGCCCAGAAGCTGGCCGAGGCCGACTGGTCGGCGGTGCGGACGCCGCTGGTCGCCGAGCCGATGGTCATCACCTCGTTGTAGGCGGCCGCGTAGGCGGCGCTGCCGACGTTGGGCGGCGGGCCCGGACGGAACTGGTCGGGCGACGACATGACGAACGGGGTGACGTCGGCCCACTGCGGCACGGCCGCGGGGAGCCCCGCGGGCGGCGTGGGCTGCCAGTGGCCGACCCCCGGGGTCGGCGCGTAGGTCGACGGCGAGGTCGAGCCGTCGCCGACCCGGGCGGCCAGCGAGGCGGTGGCGATCGCCGCGCCCGTGGCCATGCCCTTGGTCTTCGCCACGCCGTCGGGCACGAGGGCCAGGCTGGCCGACAGGGCCGCGTCGTAGTCGGCGGTCTTGGCGGGATTCAACGCCACCAGCATGTTGCGCGCGGCGACGGCGGTGGCGGCGCGGGTGTCGCCGCCCGAGGTGGGCACGCCCGTGACGAATTCGGCGTGGGTCTTGCCGGTGGTGGCGTTGACCGCGTCATAGATGGCCGCGCTCACCATCGCATAGCTGCGCGACGTGACGGTGGGCGAGCCGGTGAGGCCCTTGGACAACACCTGGTTCCAGTAGAGCGCCGGGTCGCCGGACGCCGCAACCTCCGCATGAGCCGTCGCGGCGACAGCACAGGTGGTCAGGACGGCGAACGCCGCGAAGACCTGGATCCGCATCATTTCACTCCTCTGCGGAGCCGTCGGCGTCACGGGTCGGGACGTCGGCGGCGACATGGGCGGCCGTGTCAGCCGCGCCTCACAGTTGAGAGACAAACCGGCGTTACTCCGATAGGTTGGGAAGGTGATCGGGGGGTGATGGTTTGCCGATGACGGCTGATTTCGACTTCCAGCCGGGCGCGCATCACATCGATCTGGCGCAATGTCCGGACTTCGAGCTCGGACCTCTCCACATCAGTCCCGCCCACCGCCGGGTCACCGGGGACGGACGCTCGTGGGAGCTGGAGCCGCGCGTGATGCGGGTGCTGGTCGTGCTGGCGGCGGCGAGCCCGAAGGTGGTCCCGGGGGCCGGGCGCGGGGGGGAGCGGGCGCCGCGGGTGTGGGGGGGGGTGGGGGTGCGGGCCGCGCCCCCCCCGAAGGTGGTCTCGCGCGATCGGCTGGTGGAAACCTGCTGGGACGGCCGCATCGTCGGCGACGACGCGGTGAACCGCTGCATCCTGTCGCTGCGCAACCTGGCCCGGAGCCTCGCGCCGGAACCGTTCAGCATCGAGACCGTGCGGGGCGTCGGCTACTGCCTGACCACAGCGGCGGTGGAGACCGCCCGCGAAGCGCCCCCGAAGGCCGCCGCGCCGGCGCGGGGCCTGGGTCGCCTGGTGGGCCAGGCCGTCGCCGTCGCGGCGCTGGTCCTGGTCGCCGGCGCGGGCGCCTGGGCCTGGTGGCGGTCCGCGCCGATTGCGCACGAGCCCCGCATCGCGCTGGCGACGTTCAACCCCTTGGACGCGGATGCGCAGAGCACCGCCTTCGCAAAGCGCCTCACGGACGACGTGGCCGGGGTGCTGAACGAGAACATCGCCGGCCTGGCCCCGCCGGGCCCGGAGGTTCCGACCCGGCGCGCCGACCTGCGGGTGGGCGGCTCGGCCCAGCGGGACGGCGACCGGCTGCGGGTGCGGGCCTATCTGGAGGACGGCCGCACCAAGGTGACGCTGTGGTCGCGCCAGTACGAACGGCCGGCGGGCGAGGAGGAGCAGTTGCGCACTCAGGTGGCCGTCGACCTGAGCGACACCCTGCTGAACGCGATGGAGCCGCTGCAGCAGAAGGGCCTGAAGATCGATTCCCGAACGATGGCGTTATGGCTGGCCGCCACGGGGACGTTCCGCCAGGGGTTCGCGGTGGGCGACGGGATGTTGCCGGCCCGAGCCTATGAGCAGGTGGTGGAACGGGCGCCGCGGTTCGCCAACGCCCGGGGCATGATGGCGCAGAGCCTGGCGCTGGCCGCCC
>CBHTUE010000028.1:0-29732 GCA_966096115.1 uncultured Phenylobacterium sp. | reverse complement strand
CCCCGACATGCGGCCTCAAACCCTTGGCGCCGGGCGGCAGGGACATCGCGACGTCCCCCTCGCGCCGGCCCCCCTCGCGCCCGCCAACGACGCCATGCCCTTCGACATTCCAGGCCTCCTGGCGCACATCGTCGAGCGCTACCACCGGACCCACCTGCGGGACCTGGCCAGCGCCATCGCCCTGGCCGACCAGGTGGAGCAGGACTACGCGGGCGAACCCGCCTGCCCCCACGGACTGGGCCTGCGCCTGCGCCGGCTGGCCATGGACCTCGAGGCGCACCAGCGCCGCGAGGAGTTCTCCCTCTTCCCGCTGCTGCGGATCGGCACGCCGCACTGCCTCGACTTCGTGACCCGCCGGATGATGGACGATCACCTGGAGATGGAGCTGCAGCTCGCGTCCCTGCAAACCTTCAACGTCGGCCACCGGCCGTCGTTCGACGTGCCCGTTTGCTGGCAGGCGCTGTCCTGCCTGTGCCGCAAGCTGGAGGCGGACCTGCGCGAGCACGCCCGGCTCGAGCACGAGGTGCTCTACGCCGCCCTGCTCCGGCAGGGCGGCGCCTAGACAGTCGGGACCTCGGCGGAATGTCGACGCCCAGCGGCGACGGCGCCGATCAGGCGCAGACGCCTCGATAGCGGGGGATCTGGCCCACCAGCGAGCAGGGCTTGAACCGGCTGTCGAACTCCAGCGCCAGGACCAGGTCCCAGGCGTCGCGGCAGGCGCCGGTCGAGCCAGGGATGCAGAAGATGAAGGTTTCGCCGATCTGGCCGGCCAGCGCCCGGGACTGCAGCGTCGAGACGCCGACGGTGGTCTGGCTGGCCTGGTGGAACACCACCGAAAAGCCGTCCATCTCCCGCGCCAGCAACGGCCGCACGGCCTCGGGCGTCACGTCGCGCGGCGCAAAGCCGGTGCCGCCGGTGGTCAGGATCACGTCGATCGCCGGGTCGTCAGCCCAGGCGCGGACCTGGGCCTGGATCGCGGCCACCTCGTCGGGCACGATCGCCTTCGCGCGGAGCTGGTGGCCGGCGGCCTGCAGACGCTGCGCCAGAAGGCCGCCCGAGGTGTCGGTCTGCTCGGTTCGGGTGTCCGATACGGTGAGGACCGCGATCGCCAACGGATAGAACGGCAGGTCGGGATGGATGCCCGCGGTTTTGGCGGCCTTGACGGGGACGGCAACGTTCACGGGTCAGCCTCCGGAGAATACCGGCCGCAGTCTAGCCAGCGCCGCCAGAACGGCATTGACGTTCATCAAGCCGTCCGACGCGGACGCCGGCCCTTACGCCCCCGTCGGCGCAAGATGCCTGGCCGTATCGCTCCGCCCCGCTGCGAAGGCCGGCGCCAGGTGGCGACCCGCCAGTTCGATGCTCTTGAGCACCGCCGCGTGCGGGATCGACCCGTACTGCATCATGCACATCATCCGGTCCGCGCCGATCGCCTCGTAGCCCTTGAGCTTCTGCGCGCAGTGGTCCGGATCGCCGATCACTACGCAGTCCAGCGGCTCCAGGACCTCGTGCGCCTCCTGCCGGCTGATCTCTTCGCCCTGGGCCATCCGCTTCAGCAGAACCAGCACCGGCGGATCGTCGTCGTGGATCTCCGTCTCATGCGGATCCAGCCGGGCCATCGCCGCCGTGTCGCGCGCCGAATTGGGATGCAGTCCCGCCTTGATCATGTCGTACCAGACCCGCCGCGGCACCTTGAACACCACCGGCGCGGCGTTGACGTACCAGAGCGCCGACCAGGCGGCTCCGTTGTCGATCGCCGCCTGGCGGGTCTCGGCCACGTGCACGAAGGTGAAGCAGCCCTTCTCGCGGTTCACGAACTTTCCGGCCGGCGACGTGCAGTCGGCCAGCCCCCGGTCGTGCTCGCGCAGCATCTCGCCCAGAACGCTGATCGGGCTCAGCAGCGTGGTGCCCAGCGCGCCGACGCCCATCTCGCCGGCCATATAGAAGCTCTCCGGCGAGCCGCAGGTCTGCCACAGCGGCGGGTGCGGCTGTTGCAGCGGCTTCGGCACGATCTCGCGCGGCGGCACCTTGTAGCCGCGCGCGTCCCAGCTGAACTCCTTGTCGGTCCACACCCGCGGGATGATGTGCATGGCGTCGCGCACCTGGTCGCGGGCGGTCTCGGGATCGACCCCGAAGGTCTCCCACTCCTTGCCGCCGGACTTGGCCAGGCCCAGGTCGAAGCGGCCGCCCGACAGCACGTCCAGGGTCGCGCCCCGCTCCGCCACGCGCAGCGGACTGTTGATGTTGTGCGGCGCCAGCACCCCAGCGTGGCCCACCCGCAGGCGCTTGGTGCGCATCGCGATGGCGGTCAGCACCACCTCGGGCGCGGCCGAGTAGCTGAACTCCGGCGCGCCGTGGTGCTCCACCTGCCACCAGTTGACGAAGCCGGCCGCGTCGGCGGCTTCCGCCTGCTCCAGGATCTCGCGGAACAGGCTGGCCTCGTCCTCGCCGTCGGCCCAGGGAAAGGCGCGCTGGATCTCGCAGAAGATGTCGAACTTCACCGCGCCGCTCCGTCGCGTTGCATAACGATTGTTATGTAGATGGGCGCCGAACCGCCGTGTCAAGCGCGCCGGCCCCACTTCCGGCGTTTTACATAACGTTTGATATGCTAGCGTGGCGTCGCAGGGAGTAACGACGGAAATGGCTGACGACGACTGGGCGCTGGAGCGCTTCTACCACACCATCATCAACGCCCGGGACATCGACGAGACGGTGGCCTTCTACCAGGCCCTGGGCTTCGTCATCGTGCGCGACCGCCGCAACATGAAATGGCCGCCCGGCGGCGGCGTGGTGTTCGGCATGATCCCCGACGTGCGGGGCAAGGGCGGCACCCTGATGGCGCTGCCCAGCGACCCGCCGCCGGACGGCCCGATGCTGGATATCATCCAGTGGCTGGAGCCGGAGGCCACATTCAACCCGGTCTCGCCCCACCACGTGCCGCGGGTGACCGCCTTCCGCACCCGCAACGTCGCCGCCGCGATGAAGGCCATGCAGGCCAAGGGCTATCGGACGACCACGCCCGAGGCCTACACCGGCAACGCCGCCGCCGGCATCCTGGCCGTCGCCGGCGTCTACGACCCGAACGGCAACATCATCGAGCTGATCGAGCTGGCCGAAGGCCTCACCGCCTCGCGCCTGCAGGAGGTGAACGGCACCGAGGACAAGGAGTAGGGTCGAGTCTCACGCCCCAATGTGATCGTCATCCCCCGGCTTGTCCGGGGGACCCATTGTCCCCGCCGCCGCCGAGCCATCCGCGGCGGCGCCGCCGCGATCCTTCCTGCGCTGAAGGTCTGAATGGGTCCCCCGGACAAGCCGGGGGATGACGGTCAGACTTGGGGCGATTGGATCAACCCCGCGATCCGGTACGTCCGCGCCGCCACGCCGGCGAACATCAGCCGCTTCTCCTCGGCGCTGAAGCCCTGGGCGATCTTCTTGTGGGCGTTCCACAGCGGGCCCCAGCCGATGGAGCGCTTGTCCATCGGGAAGTTACTCTCGAACAGGCAGCGGCCGGGTCCGAACAGGTCGATGGCGGCGCGGTAGTAGGGCCCGTTCGCCGCGGCCAGCTCCTCGGAGCTCGGCGGTCGCGGTCGCTCGTGCCAGCCGAAGCCGTTGAAGTGCATGTTCAGCCCGCCCAGCTTCACCACCACGTTCGGGCAGGTCGCCAGCTCCGCCAGGTCGCGGCGCCAGTCGGCGAACACCTCGGCGCGCTTGTCGGCGTACCAGCCCATCCCCAGCGGCGTGCCCAGGTGGTCCAGCACGATGCTGAGGCCCGGCAGGGCGCGGGCCAGTTCGGTCACCCGCGGCAGCTGGTGGTGGAAGACCCAGATGTCCAGCACCAGGTCGCGCCGCGCCAGTTCCCGCGCGCCGGCCCGGAACGCCGCGCTCGCCATCATGTCCTCCGGCGAACTGGGCCAGGGATCCAGCACGCCGTGCGGGTCGGCGCAGACGATGGGCCGTACGCCGCGATAGCGGTCTGGTGCGCGGGCGACGTGCAGGTCCAGGATCTCCCCGGCCCGCTCGCCCAGCATCACGTCGACCGAACCGAACATGGCGGCGCAGGCCTTGACCGGTCCGAACGCCCCGCTGGCCGCCTGCGCCCCCACGCCGTTGGCGAACTCCACCTCGCCGACCGAGCGCAGCTCCGGCGGACCGTCCGGCCGGTACATCGCCCCGCACTCTGCGAAGACGCTGGCGACGACGTTGTGCCCGCCCTGCGAAGGGTCGGCGTCGGCCAGGAACTCCGGCAGCAGGTAGGTGTCGTGGGGCAGCCGCCACAGGTGGTGATGGGCGTCGATGATCGGCAGGTCCGGCTCCAGGGCCGGCTCCTCAACCTGCGCCAGCCATTCGGCGCGGACGGGCCACTCCATCGACATCCGGGCGATCCCGGCGGGGGCGCGCGGTACGCCCCCGCCCGCGGCTCAGAAGTTGACGCCGACGCGCACGCCGTAGGTGCGCGGGGGGTAGTAGACGAAGTTGTCCGGCTCCAGCGCCTGCTGGCCCAGCGTGATCGACTGCAGGCCGTCGTTCGACTTGATGACCCGGTTCTCGAGATTGTTGACGAACACGTCGACCTTCAGCTTGTCGTTGGCGCTCAGCCAGGTCACCCGCGCATTGGTCGTGTGATAGGCCTTCTGCCGAGAGGTGACGTAGTTGTCCGGCAGGAAGTCGACCTTGCCCGAGAAGAAGGTGTCGACCCGCGGCGTGAACGACCCCATCGCCGTCTCGAACCGGTACTCCGCGCCGAGGTTGAAGGCGTAGGGCGGCGTCTGGTTCAGGTGGTTGCCCTTGAAGTTGCACAGCGTGGCGGCGGTGCAGCCCGGCCCCGGCGCGCCGAAGCGGGTGTCGGTGGTGATGTAGCGGCCGTACTTGGCGTCGGTCAGGGTCAGCGTGCCATTGAAGCGCAGGTTCTCCACAGGCACGGCGGCCAGCTCCAGCTCCAGCCCGTTCACGTCGGTCTTGCCGTTGACGTTGTTGATCCCGGACTGGGTCGAGCTCTGCACGAACACCTGCAGGTGCTTGATCTCCTCGTGATAGGCCGCGACGTTCAGCTGCAGCCGGCCGTCCAGGAACCGCGACTTCCAGCCGGCGTCGTACGAGATCAGCGTCTCGGGATCGTAGATGGTGGCCAGGCCGATGATGTTGCCGCCCGCCAGGTAGCCCTTCGCCACCGAGGCATAGACGATGCTCTGGTCGCTGACCTGCCAGGTCAGGCCAAACTTGCCGGTGACCTGGCTCCAGGTCTGGCTGAACGGCCCCTGGATCGGGCCGCAGCTGCCGCCGCACACCTGCGGCAGCTGGTAGTCCAGGTAGTTGCGGCCGTACTTGCGGTCGTGGGTGTAGCGGATGCCCGCCGTGATAGTCAGCGGGATAGCCATCGAGGTCTGCGACAGGTCGTAGTCCACCTGCGCGAAGGGCGCCCACGACTTGGTCTTGCTGACGCCGTTGCTCAGGAAATTGAACTGGTCGAACGGCGCCGTCGGTCCGAAGTCGTTGAAGCCATAGTCCTTGTAGGCGAAGTCCTCGAAGTTCCGGCCCCAGAAGAAGATGCCGCCGACCACCCACTTGAACGGGCCGCCGTCCTTGGAGGCGAAGCGCACCTCCTGCGAGAACTGCTTGGAATTCATCACCCAGGCGGTGCCCTCGGCCAGCCGCAGGTCCGAGCCGTCGCCGTCGCTCACCTGGTCCACCTGGCTGGTGCCGTAGGCGGTCACCGAGGTGAAGGTCGAGAAGCCCAGGTCGTAGTCGAAGGTGCCCGAATAGAGCTCGTTCTCGTTCTTGCCGACATCGGGGCTGTCGTGGCAAACGCGCCGCGCCTTGAACTTCGCCGCGGTCGAGAAGTCGCAGGGCGATCCGGCCGCGATGCCCAGCGGCGGCCGCGTGTAGCGCGCCGGCGTCTCCCACCAGGCCGTCGCGGTCGCCGCCACGCCGTCGTTCCAGCTGGCGCTGGCGGACAGCAGCAGGTGCGCCTTGGCGTTGAAGTCGACCAGTAACTGCCCGCGGACCATCTGGTAGTCCTGCAGGTCCAGCTGGTCGGTCGCGAAGGGCTTCGTCGAGAGGTTCTTCGTGTACGGGTCGTGCTTGGCCGACACCACCGTCACCCGCGCGGCGGCCCGGAAGTCGCCGTCGCCCTCCATCATCGGGATGTTGGTGAAGCCGCGGAAGGTGCGGGCCTTGTAGTTGCCGACCATCGCGTCGATGCCGGCCTCGAATTCGGAACCCGGCTTGTTGGTGATCACATTGATCGAGCCGCCCACCGAGTTGCGCCCATACAGCGTGCCCTGCGGCCCGCGCAGCACCTCGACCCGGGCGACGTCGTAGAACTCGGGGTCGATCGAGGTCGTGCGCTGCACATAGACCCCGTCGATGTTGTAGGCGACCGGGGAGTCGCCGCCCGGCGTGGTATTCTGGCTGCCCAGGCCGCGCATGGTGATGACGTTCTCGCCGCCCGTGACGCCGCCACCGAAGCGCAGCGACGGCACCCGGGTGCCCAGTTCCTTGAAGCCGGTCACGCCCTGCTTCTCCAGCTCCGGGCCGGTCACGGCGGTGATCGGGATCGGCACCTTCTGCACGTTCTCGGCGCGGTGCTGGGCGGTGACCACCACCTCGCTGAGGCTGGTCTCGTCGGCCGTGGTCTCGGCCGCGCGCGCCGCGCCCGCCAGCGCCGTCGCGCCGGCCCCGGCCAGCAGCAGACTCCGAATCCGCCGTGCGTTCGTCATGGTGTGTGCCTCCCCGTTCTTGTTGTTGTTCGCGCGCGACGCCTCAGCCGGTCTCGCGCTCCGGCAGCGCCTCGGTCGCGCGCGAGTGGCGCACGCCGGGCTGCAGCTCGATCAGTTCGATGATGTTGCCGTTGGGGTCGTAGCAGCAGGCCGTGCCCACGATGCCCAGCGCCTCCGGGGGCCGGTGCGGCGCCTGGGTGAAGCGCACGCCGGCCTTCGACAGCGCCTCATAGGCGCCCATCACGTTCTGGGTGCGGAAGGCGATGATGCGCGGCACGGTGCGGCCGACCGCCGCCGGATCCGGGAACGCCGCCTTCGGCTCCAGCCATTCGATCAGGTCCATCATCGGTCCGTCGGGATCGGACGGCAGCACCATCAGCACGCCGCGCCCCTGCGCCCGGTCCAGGCCGAAGATCCCGCCGACGAAGTCCGGCCATTCGATATGGCGGCGGTCGTTGAGGATTTCGAATCCCAGCTGCTTGTAGAACGCGACCGACTCGTCGAGGTCCCGGCAGTTGACGACCGTGTGGTAGAAACGGGCGAGCCCCCATGCCGCTCCAGACACCCCGCGCCTCCCGCGTCACCGCCCCTGGTTTGTCGCCCCGGAACGCCGTCCGCAGCACACCCTTAGAAGCCTCAGCTCCGGAGCATAACGCTGGTTCTGTTATCTTCGCAAAGGAATATTATAACGACCGTTCTGGACCGACCGCCGCCAACGTAACAAGCGTTACAAGCCCAGGGTCAGCGGGTCGCTGCCCGGGCCGTATCGACCGCCGGCATCGGTCCCAGCCGCAGCTCCAGCAGGCCGTCCACATACTCGCGCTGAACCGCGCTGGTGAACTTCCGCGACCCGATCGTCGCCTGCACGCCGATCCCGTCGATCAGGGCGATGATCTCGCGCGCCACCCGGTCGGCCTCGATCTCGCGCGGCGCCTCGCCCTGCTCCTGCGAGCGGCGGACCAGCGTCGCGACCCGGTTGGTGTATTCGAAGTAGCGCTCGCGCATCAGCCGCTGCACCGGCGGGCTGTGGGCCGCCCGCTCCCAGAACGCGATCCAGAACCGCCACTGGGCCTTCATCGCCGCGCTGGTGGGCAGGACCGTATAGAGCAGCTCACGCAGGGCGACCCGCGCCGAGGCGGCCGTGGCGGCGCTGTCCATCTCCGGCCGCACGATGTCGGCGCCGGCCTCGGAGGCGGCGATCAGCAGTTCGTCCTTGGACTGGAAGTAGTGGGTGAGCGCGCCGGTGGTGAAGCCCGCCTCCTTGGCGACCTCGCGCATCGTCAGCCCCTCGAGCCCCTCGCGGGAGATCACCGCCAGGGCCGCGGCCGCGAAGAGCTTGCGCCGCTCGTTGTGGTCAGCCTGACGCGCCATGAACCCCTAGTCCTTCAAAACCTAACGCGCGTTATCATAGGTCGCCCGGACGACGCACGCCTTGTCATTCCTCAAGTCGCAGCGATTTCATCCCGCAAAGACCCCGCCATCGATCACCAGTTCGGCGCCGGTGACGAAACGGGCGGCATCGGACGCCAGGTAGACCACGCCCTCGGCGATGTCGTTCGGCGCCCCGGGAAAGCCCAACGGCGTGGCGCGGGCCGCGCCGGCCCGGGTCGCCTCCATCTCCTCGGCCACGGTGTTGGAGCCCGCAGGCAGGGCTCCGTCATGCTGCATCTTCACCCAGATCGGCGTCTCGATGGCGCCCGGGTGGATCGAGTTGACCCGCACGCCGTTGCCCGCGGCCGCGCATTCCAGCGCCACCGCCTTGGTGAACAGCCGCACGCCGCCCTTGCTGGCGCAATAGCCTGACAGGCCCGCGATCCCCTTCAGCCCCGCCACGGAGGAGATGTTGACGATCGCACCGCCGCCTGAGCGCTCCATCAGCGGCAGCGCGGCGCGCACGCCCAGGAATACGCCGTCCAGGTTCACCGCGTTCTGCCGCCGCCAGGTCTCCAGCGTGGTGTCCATCACGCGCGCGCTGATGCAGAGGCCGGCGTTGTTCACCAGCACATGCAACGCCCCGAACCGCGCCTCGACCGCCGCCACCGCGGCCGCCCATTCCGCCGCCTGCGTCACGTCCAGCCGTTGGCCGGCGATGTTGTCCGCCAGCCCGACCGTCTCCTCCAGCCCGGCCTCGTCGACATCGCAGGCCAGCACCCGGGCCCCCTCGCGCGCCAGGGCCACGGCGCAAGCCTGGCCGATCCCGCTCGCCGCGCCGGTCACCAGCGCCACCTTGTCCGTCAACCGCATGTCCGCTCCCGATGCATAACAATCGTTATGCTTACACGTTTAGCCCCTTGCCGAAAGCCGCTCCCGAGCCGTAACGTTCGTTATGCGATCAACGGAGGGGCTGCGCGCATGACGTCCGGGCCGGACTACGACGTCGTTGTGGTGGGCGCCGGCTTCGGCGGCCTCTACGCCGTGCGCCGGTTCGTGGTCGAGGGCCTGAGCGTGCAGGCCTTCGAGACCGGCGATGACGTCGGCGGCGTCTGGTACTGGAACCGCTATCCCGGCGCCCGCTGCGACTGCGAGAGCTTCTACTACAGCTACTCGTTCTCCGAAGAGCTGCAGCAGGACTGGAACTGGAGCCTGCGCTACTCCGAGCAACCCGAGATCCTGGGCTACCTCGGCCACGTCGCGGACCGCTTCGACCTGCGCCGCCACTACCGCTTCGCCACCGCCGTCACCGGCGCCCGGTTCGACGAGGCCGCCAACCTCTGGCGCGTGCACACCTCCGCCGGCGACACGGTGAAGGCGCGCTTCCTCGTCACCGCGATGGGCTGCCTGTCGAAGGTGAACTGGCCCGACATCCCGGGCCTGCGGGACTTCACCGGCCGCCTGCTCCATACCGCCCAGTGGCCGCACGAGGACGTCGACTTCACCGGCCGTCGCGTCGGCGTGATCGGCACCGGCGCCTCCGCGGTCCAGGCGATCCCGCGCATCGCCGTCCAGGCCGCGCAGCTCACGGTCTTCCAGCGCACGGCCAACTGGGTGCTGCCCGCCTGGAACCGCGCCACGGACCCGGAGTTCGACGCCTGGGTGAAGGCCAATTACGGCGACATCCGCGACCGCTGCCTGAACTCGGGCGGCGCCGTGCCCTTCGACCCGCCGCATCAGGCCACCGTCGACGTCTCCGACGCCGCGCGCGACGGCCGCTTTCAGGAGTTGTGGGACCTTGGCGGCATGCGCTTCTTCACCGCCTTCACCGACCTCTTCACCAGCGAGGCGGCCAACGCCGCGGCCCAGGCGTTCGTGCGCCGCAAGATCCTCGGGATCGTCCACGACCCGGAGACCGCCCGCAAGCTGATTCCCAACGACCATCCCATCGGCGTCAAGCGCCCGCCCCTCGATGACGACTACTACGCCACATACAACCGCCCGACCGTCCAATTGGTCGACGTGCGCGCGGCGCCGATCCAGGCGGTCGACGGCTCGGTCCTGCGGACGACCGAGGCCGAGTACGAACTGGACGACCTGGTGGTCGCCACCGGCTTCGACGCCATCACCGGCGCGCTGGCGGCGCTGGACCTGCGAGGCCGCGGCGGCCGCCGCCTGAACGACGCCTGGCAGGACGGCCCCAGGACCTACCTCGGCCTCGGCGTCGCGGGTTTCCCGAACCTGTTCACGATCACCGGCCCGCTCAGCCCCTCGGTGCTCGCCAACATGCCCACCGCCGTCGAGCAGCACGTGGACTGGATCGCCGACTGCATCCTGGCGCTCCGCCGGCAGGGCGTCGCCACCATCGAGCCCGTGGACGCGGCCCAGGACGCCTGGAGCCAGCACGCCGCCGAGGCGGTCCAGGGCACCCTCTATCCGAAGTCCAACTCCTGGTACTTCGGCTCCAACATCCCGGGAAAGCCGCGGGCGTTCGGCGTTTACGTCGGCGGCTTTGCGAACTACCGCGAGCGCTGCGACGCCATCGCCCGGGCCGGATACGAAGGCTTCCGCCTCGACGCCGGGCCGAACTGAGATGGTCGCACCCTACGAAAAGCCGATCGACGGACTGCGGCGCATGCTCCTCGACCTGCTCGGCGGGCCCGACGCCTCCATCGCCCACCGCCAGGCGCAGGCGGCCACCTTCGCCGCCGCCCAGCCGCCCCTGCCGCCCGGTCTGAGCGTCACCGCGGAGATCCGCCGCGGCGTGCCGGTCGAGCGGCTGCAGCCGGACGCGCCGACCACGCTCACGGTCCTCCACCTGCACGGCGGCGGCTACGTCATGGGCGACCCGGCCGGCAGCCGAGGCTTCACCACCGCGCTCGCGCTCACGACCCCGGCGACGGTGGTCAGCGCCGCCTACCGCCTGGCCCCGCAGCACCGGTTCCCCGCGGCGGTCGACGACGCGCTCGCGGTCTACGCCGACCTGCTCGAGACCGGCGCCGATCCCCGCCGCCTCGCGGTGGCCGGGGAGTCCGCCGGCGGCGGCCTGGCGGTCGCCACCCTGATCGCCGCGCGCGACGCCGGCCTGCCGATGCCGGCGGCGGCCGTCGCCTTGAGCCCCTGGGCCGACCTCGCCTGCGAGGGCGATTCGTACGACGACCTGCACGGCCGCGATCCGCTGCTCACGCAGCGGGTGCTGCTGGAGATGGCCGACGCCTACCTCGGCGGCGCGGACCCCACCGATGGCCGCGCCTCCCCCGCCCGCGCCGACCTGACGAGCCTGCCGCCGCTGCTGATCCAGGCCGGGTCGGAAGAGGTGCTGCTGGACGACGCCAAGATGCTGGCCGAGGCCGCCCGCGCCCGCGGTGTCACCGTCGACCTCGCCGTCTGGCCCGAGATGATCCACGTCTGGCAGATGTTCGGCGGCCTGCTGCCGGAAGCCGACGCGGCGATCGCCGACGTCCGGACCTTCCTGCTCAAGCACTGCGGCTGAGACGCTTCAACACCCCAAATACGATCGTCATCCCCCGGCTTGTCCGGAGGACCCACTCACACCGAATCGTTCGGAAGGGCCCGCGAGCGTCGACGCCGCGGACGATCGCGATCTCACGTGCGGCTGAAGCAGGGGTCCCCCGGACAAGCCGGGGGATGACGTTCATATTTCAATGGGGGGTTGGGGTCTCACCTTACCGCCGCGCCCGCAGCACGGCGATCGCCTGCGCCGGCTCGTCGCTGCGGCCGGGCACGATCTCCACCACCTCGAACGTCGGAGCGGCCATCTCGGCTAGGCGCGCGCGGGTGACCCAGGCGGAGATGTAGTTGGAGCCCTCCATGGCGTTGTTCCAGACCACATAGGGCTCGGGCCCCAGCCGCGCGGCGACCTGCGGCGGCGCCCAGGCGGCGGCATAGGCCTCGTCGTGGAAGGTGAGCAGGGCCAGGCCGCCGGGCCGCAGCGCCCGGGCGATCTCGGCCAGCCAGGCCTGGGCGGTCAGCTCGGTCAGATGGGTCAGCACCGAATGGGCGTAGATGAGATCCAGGCTGTCCGCGGCGTTGGCCAGCGGCGGCTGCAGGCCGTTCGTCCGATAGGTCCCCGGCAGGTTCGCGGCGCACCAGCCGGCCAGCTTCGGGTTGAGGTCCGAGCCGTGGAAGCGGCCGCCCGCGGCGATCACCTCCGGCGCCAGCCAGCGCGCGATGCGCCCCGCGCCGCAGCCGAAGTCCAGCACGTCCAGGCCGGCGGCCACGTCGGCCCCGTGCCGCGCCGCCAGCGCCCGGAACATCTCCGCGTCGGCCCGGCCCCGCTCGGAGAACCAGGCCCGCGACGGCCCGCTGACCAGCACCACCAGTTCCGCCGGCGGCATCGGCCGGCCGTCATCCACCGGCGCCTCGCTGAGCGTCCGCGCCTGCCGGCGCTCCAGCCAGCGGTAGTAGGGCGCGATCAGGCCCGTCCGCTCCATCAGGCGGCGGGCGAAGCGGCGGAGCGGTCTCGACATGGCCTCCGCATAGCTCAATTCGGCGGGTTGTTCTTCTCCACGAACGCCATGGTCGAGGCCAGCATCTGCAGGCGCGTGTCGCTGTTGGACAGCCAGTGGTCGCCGCCCTTCTGCACCACCAGCTCGACGGGCTTGCCCGCCTTCTTCAGCGCCTCGGCCATGGCCTCGCTCTGGGCCAGCGGCACCACGGTGTCATCGCGGCCGTGGATCAGCAGCACGGGGACCTTTACCCGGTCGATGTGCTCGATCGGCGAGATCTCCGTAAGCGCGGCGTCGCGGGCGTCCTGCGCGCCCATGAACCGGGTCCAGTAGCGATAGGCCGACTGGCCGTTGCGGTCCTTCGCCCAGGTGATGAACCCGCGCAGGTCCGACAGGCCGGCGAACGAGACCGCGCAGCGGTAGACGTCCGGGTCCAGGGTCGCCCCGGCCAGGGCCGCGTAGCCGCCGTAGCTGGCGCCCACGATGCAGACCCGCTTGGGATCGACGATCCCCTTGGCCGCCAGGTCGCGCACCCCGTCTGACAGGTCGGTCTGCATCTTGCGCCCCCACTGGCCGTAGCCGGACTCAAGGAAGGCCATGCCGAAGCCGTCGGAGCCGCGGAAGTTGACCTGCAGCACCGCGTAGCCGCGCGACGCCATCGCCTGGGCCCACCAGTCGAAGCCCGGCTCGTCCCGAGCCGCCGGTCCGCCGTGTGGAAACACGATCAGCGGCAGGTTCCTGCCCCCCGCCTTGGGCAGGGTGAGGTAGCCGGACAGTTGCGTGCCGTCCTTGGCCGCGAAGCGCACCGCCTGGCGCGGATAGACGTCGGTCTCGGTCAGTTCGGCGTACTGCGGGCCCAGGAACGTGGCCTTCTTCGCATCCAGGTCGATCATCGCGTAGGCCGGACCCTCGGTCGGCGAGTCGGCCAGCACCAGCACCTTGCGGCGGTCGGCCGACCAGGACTGCAGCCAGACCGTGTTGCCGGCGAACGCCTTGGTCACCGCCGTCCACGCCGCGGCGTCCTTGGGGTCGAAGAAGGTGTAGCGCGCCTCGTCGCCGACCAGGGCGCGATGGCCGATCAGGTGGCCGTCGGCCGGGTCGAAGATCGGCGACGGATCGCCCTGCAGCACAACCGGGCCCGCCGCGCCGTCCGGGGCGGCCTCCCGCCAGCTCCAGTGGCCGTCCGCGAACATGGCGTAGAGCACCGACTTGCCGTCGCGGCCCAAGCCCATGGTGAAGGGGACCCGCTGGCCGGTCGTGGCCGTCTGGGCTTCGCGCCAGCCGCCGGAGCCCAGGTGCATCTTCAACCGCCACCGGGTGCTGCGGTCGTTGTAGAGTTCCTGCCCCACCGCCTGGCCCTCGCCGCCCACGATCCAGTCGACCGTGTCGGGTTCGCCGGGCTCGACCAGTTCGCTGCGGTTGGTCTCCGGATCGACGCGGAACAGCGCCAGGGCCCCGCCATTCTCCAGGATGGGTCCCTGCACGAAGATCATCGGCTTGCCGCCGGCCTGGCGGACGATCGGGATCGAAGAGATGGCGCTGAGGCTGGTGAACCCGCGCCCAGCGGGCACGATCTGGGCCATCTTCATGGCGGTCAGGTCGACGTTGTAGGCGATCAGGAACTCCGCCTTGGGACTGCCGAAGTAGGAGAACCGGTCGGTCTTGGACGTGGTCATCAGCAGGTGCGTGTCGCCGGCCCACCGCAGGTCGCGCACCTTCACCTCGGCCGTGGCGATGTCGCCCTTCGACGCCGAGCGGCCGGTGGCGATCTCCACGAAGGTGATCTGGTGGTTCTGCCCCTGGGTGGTGACGACGGCGACGTACTTGCCGTTCGGCGATACCGCCCCCGCCTCGATCGTCGGCAGCTTCCCGTAGGCCGAAAGCGGCGCGGCCGTCGCGGGCGCGGCCAGCAGGACGGCCGCCGCCAGGCCGGCGGCCAGGTTTCCAAGACGCATAAGACTGTTACTCCCCCCAAGCGCCGCCCTAGTTGGGCGGGTTGTTCTTCTCCAGGAACGCCACCGTCGCGGTGAGCGTCTCCAATCGCGTGTCGCCGCGCGACAGCCAGTGGTCGGCCCCCTTCTGGACCACCAGCTCTACCGGCTTGCCCGCTTTCCGGAGCGCGTCGGCCATCAGCTGGCTCTGTTCCAGCGGCACCACGGTGTCGTCCTTGCCGTGGATGATCAGCACTGGGATCGTCACCTTGTCGGCGTGGGCGGTCGGCGAGATCGCGTCCAGCGCCGGATCCTTGGAGTCTTCCGCCCCCATGAAGCGGGTCCAGTAGCGGTAGGCGCTGCGGCCGCGATAGCCCTTCGACCAGTCCACGAAGCGGCGCAGGTCCGCCGGGCCGGCGACCGATACCGCGCAGCGGTAGACGCCCGTATCCAGCGCCGCCCCCGCCAGGGCCGCATAGCCGCCGTAGCTGGCGCCGACGATGCACGCCCGCTTCGGATCGATGATCCCCTTGGCCGCCAAGTCGCGGACGCCGTCCGAAAGGTCGGTCTGCATCTTGCGGCCCCACTGGCCATAGCCCGCCTCGAGGAGCGCCTCGCCCAGCCCGTCGGAGCCCCGGAAGTTCGGCTGCAGCACGGCATACCCACGCGACGCCATCGCCTGGGCCCACCAGTCGAACCCGGGACCGTCGCGCGCCGCCGGCCCGCCGTGCGGGAACACCACCAGCGGCAGACCCTTAGCCGGCTTGCCGCGCGGCAGGGTGAGGTAGCCGGTGATCTCCATCCCGTCGGCCGCCTTGTAGCGGACGGCCTGGCGAGACGAGATATCGTCGGCCTTCACGCCGCCGTACTCGGGCCCGATCCAGGAGGCCGACCGCTTCTCCAGGTCGACCAGGGCGTAGGCGGGGCCCAGGGTCGCCGAGTCCACTTCCACCACGATCTTCTTCCGGTCCGCCGACCAGGAGGCCAGCGTCACCCGGTCGCCGGGAAAGGCGTTGGTCACCGCCTTCCACGCCCGCGCGTCGTCCGGGTCGTAGAAGGTGTAGGTGAACGCATCGCCGGCGACGGCGATGTCGCCGACCAGCCGGCCGTCCTGCGGGTCGTGCATCGCGATCCGGGTCCCACGCATCTCGATCGGGGGGCCGGCGGGCGCGCCGTCCAGGCGGACCTCGCGCCAGGACCAGTGCCTGGCTTCGTCGCGCACCGCATAGATCACCGACTTGCCGTCGCGGCCCAGGCCGATCAGGTCCGGCGGGTCGTTGGGCGAGGTCTGGGAGAAGGCCTCCTGCCACTTGCCGGCCACGTTCACCCGCAGGCTCCAGCGGCCGGTGCGGTCGTCGAGGATCTCCTGGGCGACGGGAGAGCCGTCGGCGCCCAGCACCCAGTCGCGCACCCCCATGCCGCCGATCTCGACGATCTTGCTGGCGCCGTGCTCCAGGTTGATGCGGAACAGCGTGCTGCGGCCCGTGCCGCCGACGAACGAGACGCCCTCCACGAACACCGTGGGCTGGCCGTCCACCGTGCGCACCGTCGGCGTGTCGAGGACGATGTTCATCGCCTGGGCCCCGGCGTCGCGCATCATCGGCATCAGCTTTCCGGCGCGGATGTCGATTTCGAAGGCCATGGCGTACTCGCCGCGCCGACCGATGACATCCAGCGGCACGGCCGTCTGGGTGGCCATCAGGATCAGGTGGTCGTTGCCCGCCCACTGGACGCGGCGCACCTTGGCGTCGCCGGTGAAGGCGCGGAAGGTGAACTGGCCGGTCGCCAGGTCCTTGACGATGATCGCCCGCTTCTCGCCGTCGGTGACCACATAGGCGACCGACTTGCCGTCCGGCGAAAGGCCGGCGGCCTCGATCGAGGGCAGCTTGCCATAGGCTTCCAACGGCGCGGCGGACGCCATTGGCGCGGCGAGGCCCGCCGCCAGGGCCAGGCTCGCCAGGATACGCCGCACGCTCATCACCCGGGCCCCCACCCCTGACGCAATCGGAGATTGCCGTGGGTTCGGCCTCGCGGCAAGCGAAGCTAGTTCAGTTCGGACTTCTTCATCGGCTCCGGCGGGAGCGGCGCGATGGGGACGCCGTCCTCGACCAGGTCGCGCACCTCGGTGGGCGTCGCCTGGCCGTAGATGCCGCGGTCCTCGGCCTTGCCCTCGTGAATGGCGCGGGCCTCGCTGGCGAAGCCGTCGCCGACGTCGTCGAAGTTCTCTTCCACGTGGGCGCGGATGCGGCCGGCGGCTTCCATCATCATCGCCTGCATCTTGGCCGGCGGCGTCTCACGCAGCGTGCGCTTCGTGCCGTTGACCGCGGGCGCCATGATCTGCTTGCGCACCCGCTTCGACGCGCACATCGGGCATTCCAGCAGGCCGCGGCCCAGCTGGTCGTCGTAGGCGGTCGAGGACGCGAACCAGCCCTCGAAGTCGTGGTCGTGTTCGCAGGTGAGGGCGTAGCGGATCATCAGGCAATATCTAGGGACCGGTGAAGGCTCGCGCATTGGCGAGGGCTGGGATGGCCGCGCGGGCCTTGGCCGGCGCGCCCGGATCAAGGTCGGCCAGAAGCACGCCCGGTTCGTCGTGGTCAAGCTGCGCGATCACCGCACCCCATGGCTCGACGACCAGCGAATGGCCCCAGGTCCCGCGCCGGTCCTCGTGGCGGCCGCCCTGGGCCGGCGCCAGCACATAGGAGCCGGTCTCGATGGCCCTGGCACGCATCAGCACCTCCCAGTGCGCCTCGCCCGTGGGCCGCGTGAACGCCGCCGGGATGGTCATCACCTCCGCCCCGGCCAGCGCCAGGGCGCGGTAGAGGGACGGGAAGCGCAGGTCGTAGCAGATGGTCAGGCCGAACCGCACGCCGTCCACGTCCGCGGTCACCGCCGCGCCGCCCGGCTCGTAGGTCTCGGACTCCCGCGCCGTCTCGCCGGTGGGCAGGTCCACGTCGAACATGTGCAGCTTGTCGTAGGTCGCCGCGATCGCCCCGTCCGGCCGGATCAGCACCTGGCGGTTGGCGGCCTTGCCGTCCTCGCGCTTGACCAGCGCCGAGCCGACGTCGATCCAGACGTCGAGCTCGCGCGCGGCGTCGCGCAGGCCGTTTACCACCGGGTCGTCCTTCAGGAGCGTGAGCTGCGGCAGGAGCTGCTCGCGATCCTTCTGCAGGATGTTGGTACCCTCCGGCGTCACGATCAGCCGCGCCCCGCCGGCAGCGGCCTCTCGGACCAGCGGCAGGGTGTGGGCCAGCGCCGCGGCGTGCGTCGCGGGCGTGCGGGTCTGGATGAGGCCGACTTTCATGCGCTCCCCTCTGGGGAGCGAACGCTACGCCGCCGCCAGCAGCGGGTCCAATTGTCCCGAGCGTTCCAGGGCCATCATCTCGTCGCAGCCGCCGATGTGGCGCTCGCCGATGAAGATCTGCGGGAACGTGGCGCGGCCGCCGGCGCGCTGCACCATCTCCTGGCGCTTGTCCGGATCGAACGCCGCCTCGATCTCGGTGAAGGCGACGCCCTTCTTCTCCAGCAGGTCCACGGCGCGGATGCAGTAGGGGCAATACGGCTTGGTGTAGATGGTGACGTTGCTCATGGGGCTCTAACGAAGCACGGATCTGTGCAGCTTCATATGGTGAGTCCCGCCGCATCCTGAACCCGGGCGACGACGGCCAGATCGACGCGGGCAGCGCCCGCGGCTTTCAGGGCCCGCGCGCAGCCCTCGGCGGTGGCGCCTGTGGTGAGGACGTCGTCGATCAGCAGGATGCGCAGACCGGCCACCTGCTTGGCCCGCGTCGCCGGGACTTCGAACGCCCCCGCGACGTTGCGCCGGCGGCCCGAGCCGGACTTGCCGCCCTGGGTGGCCGTGGCGCGGCGGCGGACCAGCGCGTCCGGCAGGTAGGGCGTGCCGGTCATCGCGGCCAGCGGCCGGGCGATCTCGGCGGCCTGGTTATAGCGGCGGCGCAGCAGGCGGAACGGGTGCAACGGCACGGGCGCGATGGCGTCGGCTTCGTCGATCAGCCCGCGCGCCGTGCGCGACAGCCAGCGGGCGAACATCGGCGCCAGGTCCAGGCGGTCGGCGTGCTTCAGCTTCAGGATCGGGTCACGCGAGGTCTCATCGTACAGGCACGCCGCCCGCGCCGCGTCGAACGCCCGCGGCTTGGTCAGGCACGCCGCGCACCGCGCGCCAGGATCGAACTCGAACGGCGCCCCGCAGCCGTCGCAGACCGGGCCGTCGAGGAAGCGGATGCGGGTCCAGGCGTCGGCCGAAAACCCGCCCGCCAGCGGCCGCGGCCCAGCGTCGATGGTCTGCGGCGGGAACAGCAGGTCGAGGCCGGCGCGCCAGGCCGCCTGCGCTTTGGGCTTCCACGGCGCGAGGAAATCGCCATCTTCCGCGGTCAATGTCCGGTCCCCCCCACTCTGGCCCGCCACGCCTTTTCGACCGCGCCCTGCGCCGCCAACGCCTGGACCGCGCGGCCCGGACGTTCGCCAACGCCGACTTCCTGCAGCGGCGCGCGGCGCAGGACGTGGCCGAGCGCCTGGCGCCCATCCTGCGCACCTTTCCGCTGGCCGTCGACCTCTCCGCGCACAAGGGCGCGTTCCACGAAGCCCTGGCGGCCGAGGCGCCCGGCAAGGTCGGAACCCTGATCGAGGCCGACCTGTCGTTCCGCATGCTGGCGGGACGCGACGGGCCGCGGCTGGTCGCTGACGACGAGCGCCTGCCCTTCGCCGATGGGAGCGTCGACCTGATCGTCTCCTGCCTGGGGCTGCACTGGACCAACGACGTCGTGGGCGCCCTGGTGCAGGCGCGGCTGGCGCTGAAGCCCGGCGGCCTGTTCATCGGCGCGTTCCTCGGCGGCGTCACCCTGACCGAACTGCGCCAGTCTCTGGTGGCCGCCGAGTCCGAAATTCTGGGCGGGGCCGGTAGCCGGGTGTCGCCCTTCGCCGACGTGGCCGACGCGGCCGGCCTGCTGGACCGCGCCGGGTTCAAGGAGCCGGTGGCGGACGTCGACACCGTCACCGTCACCTACGCGCACCCGCTGAAGCTGCTGACCGACCTTCGCCAGATGGGCGAGACCAGCGTGCTGGCCGACCGCCATCCCAAGCCGCTCAGTCGCGGCCTCTTGGCCCGCACGTTCGAAATCTACGCCGCGCGGTTCGCCGGCCCCGACGGCCGCGTCTCCGCCACCTTCGAGATCGTCACCCTGACGGGCTGGGCGCCGGCCGCGGCGGGCGAAATGGCCCGCGGGTAACCTTTCGCTAACCATCTCGCCGCGACAGTCCGCCTCAGCGCCAGCCGGGCCGTTCGCGGCCAAGCTCGCGCCATCGGGGGGCGGTTTCGTCGGGGGTTTCGACGTGCTGCCAAAGACCATCCGGGCCGTTTCGGCCTGCGCCATCGCCATCACGCTCGCCGGCTGCGCCACGAGCTCCGCGCCAACACCCTCGCCGGGCCGCCAGGCCGCGCGACCCGGCGCCGGCGGCGTCTTCGACGGGGGCCGGGCCGCCCAGGCCGGCGCCTTCGAGGCCTACCCGCGCCGCGCCGCCGCCATCGACGATTCGTTCTCCGGCCCGGGCGAGATCTCGTCCGGCCTGCTGGCGGGCGCCGGCTACGAGCCGCGCCAGCTTGAGAGCAGCATGATCGCCTATGCGGCGCTGGCCGCGATGCAGGAGCCGGGCTTCGTCGCCGGCGTGCGGGCCAAGGGCTCGACCCTGGCGCGCCGCCTGGCCGCCGATCCGGACGCGGCGCTGGACCTGCCCGGGGCCGACGCCGCCGCGGCCCGCGCCAACGCGGCCCTGGCCCGCCGCGGCGAGGCGCTGGCCGAAGCGGGGCAACGGGTGCGCAAGGCCGCCTACAGCGTACAGCGCCAGCCGTGGTCGCGGACGCGCATCTCCAACAGCTCGCAGCTCGCGGCCGTGTAGGCGGCGGCGGGCTACCGCGCCGAGGGCGGCGACCGGGCCCGCCTTGTCTCCGCGGTCGCCGAGGGCGGACACCGCGGCGGGACCAGCCCGGTGGTGTCGCGCGCCGTCTCGGTGGCCGCGCTGACGGTGCTGGGCCAGGACGGGGCGGCGCGCAGCCTGATGAGCGAGCCCCGCAGCGGCGACTGCCTGCGCCGCGCCAAGCTCAACTTCCACCAGTGCCTGGCCGCGGCCGGGACCCCGTACGAGAACATCTACTGCCTGGGCCTGCACGCCATGGCGGACCCCGGCCAGTGCGTGGTCGACGCGACCCGCCCCGTGCGGGCGGTGCGGCGGGCCAGCGCGGACTAGCGCCTCAGGGCGTCCAGAGCCCGACGCGGCCCTTCGGCCCGGCGGCGACGCAGGTCCCCTTGGCGCAGGCGATGGCGTGGAAGGCCTCGGTGTCGACCTGCCGCCAGGTCTTGCCGTCGTCGCGGCTGAGCGAGGTGCCGCGCGGGCCTACCGCCAGCAGGGTATGGCGATCGAGGCGGGCGATGCCTCCCAGCAGCCCGGCCGGCGCGGTCTGCGTGGCCAGGGTCCAGCCCTCGCCGTCCGCCAGGGCGATGTTGGGGGCCGCGCGCAGCTCGTCCTTGTGGTCGCCGCCGACGATGACGGCCCGGCCGGCGTCCAGCGCCACCCCGCCGAACACCCCGCCTTTCTGGCCGCCCGCGATCGGCGTCTCCGCCACCCGCCAGGTCTTGCCTGCGTCGGCGGAATGGAACGCCCGCCCCTGCGGCGCGCCGCCGGAGACGATCCAGGCCTGCGCCTTCGGGCCCAGGAACAGCGCCGAGTTGCTGGCCGCGAAGGCCGCCTCGCCCGGCAGCAGCGGCGGCTGCTTCGGGTCGATCCGGCGCCAGTTCCGCCCGCCGTCCGCGGTGCCCAGCAGGAACCACCGCCCGTCGATCGGGTCGCCGAACACCAGGCCATGGTCGCGGTCCCAGAAGGCGACGCCGTCGAGGAAAGACCCCGGCAGCTTGGTCTCGAACGCCAGCGACCAGCTCGCGCCGCCGTCGCCGGTCCGGTAGATCCGCGCCTGCCCGGCCGGTCCGTCGCCGGCGCTACTCAGGATGGCTGTCGCCGGGCCAGTCACGGCCAGCCCGCGGAAGTCCAGCGCCTCGCCGCCGGGCACGACGACCTGCCGCCAGGTGCGGCCGGTATCGGCGGTGACCGCATAGGTCCCCTTCGAGCCGGAGACCTGGAAGGCGTTCGGCCCGGTGACGGCGACCGCCCGCAGCGAGACGTCGGCCTTCGGGAACTCCAGCGCCCGCCAGGCGGCCTGCGCTGGCGCAGCCGCCAGCAGACCCGCCAAAGCCAGGGCCGCCACGACACGCATCAGATCAGGTCCCGCAGCCAGGCCACCAGCGGCGGGTCGGCCGGCGGCATCGGATAGGCCTCCATGTCGTTGGGCTTCACCCAGGCCAGCGCCTTGTGCTCGCGCGCCCGCACGATCCCCTCCCAGCGGCGGATCAGGTACAGCGGCATCAGGAGGTGGAAGCTTTCGTACTCGTGGCTGGCGAACACGAAGGGGGCCAGGCACGCCTTGGTCACCACGATCCCCAGCTCCTCCTCCAGTTCGCGGATCAGGCAGGCCTCCGGCGTCTCGCCGGCCTCGACCTTACCGCCGGGAAACTCCCACAGGCCCGCCAGCTGCTTGCCCTCGGGGCGCTGGCACAACAGAACGCGTCCGTCTGCATCCACCAGGGCGGCGGCGGCCACGAGCAGCATGGGCTTGGTCATGCGAGGGTTCCTAGCTTTCCCCCGAAAGCGGGGGAAGCCTACAACGGGCCCAGTTGGAGGTGCTTCGCATGATGGGTCGGGTTGTGGGCGCAGGTCTTGCGCTGGCGTTGGCGGTGGCCGGATCGGCGCAGGCGGCCTCGCCCGCGGCCCAGGTCCGCGCCTGGCGGCAGGGGCACGAGAAGGCGATTGTCACCGACTTCGCCAAGCTGCTGTCGATGCCCAACGTGGCGACCAACGTCGCCGACGTCGAGGCCAACGCCGACTACCTGCAGGAGCTCCTGAAGGCGCGGGGCTTCACGTCCGTGCAGAAGCTCTACGCCGAGCCCGGCACGCCGCCCTCGGTGTTCGGCGAGCTGAAGACCAAGGGCGCCAGGCGCACCGTGGTGTTCTACGCCCACTACGACGGCCAACCGATCGGCCAGAAGGGCTGGATCACCCCGCCGTTCACCCCCGCCGTGCGGACGAACCTGCCCGAGGCGACGCCGGTGGACTGGCAGGGCGCGACCGGCCCGCTGGACCCGGAGTGGCGGATCTACGGGCGCTCGGCCGGCGACGACAAAGGCTCGGTCCAGGCCCTGCTTTCGGCGCTGGACGCGCTGAAGGCGGCGGGCCGCAAGCCGTCGGTGAACATCAAGGTGCTGTGGGAGGGCGAGGAGGAACAGGGCTCGCCGCACTTCGCCGCCCTGGTGGCCAGCAATCGCGACCTGCTGAAGACCGACCTGCTGGTGATGGGCGACGGGCCGATGCACCAGTCGGGCAAGCAGGAGATCAACGGCGGCAATCGCGGCATCGTCAGCTTCAAGACCACCGTCTACGGCCCGACCAAACCACTGCACGACGGCCACTACGGCAGCTGGGCGCCCAGCCCGACCGTGATGATCGCCGGCCTCGTGATGAGCCTGCGGGACGACGAGGGGCGCATCCTGATCCCGGGCTTCGCCGACGACGTCACGCCTGTCACCGACGCGCAGAAGGCGGCGCTGGCCGCCCTGCCCGATGTGGAGACCGGCCTGAAGCAGGCCTTGGGCCTGGGCCGCAACGTCGGCCCGGCCCGGCTGGCCGACGGCTACATGGCCCCGACCCTGAACGTCCGCGCCATCCACGGCGGCGACACCGGCCCCGACGCCGCCAACGCCATCGCCACCGACGCTGACGCCTCCTTCGACATCCGCCTGGCGCCGGGCGAACAGCCCGACCGGGTGAAGGCCAAGGTGGAGGAGTTCCTCAAGGCCCAAGGCTGGTTCCTAGTGCGCGACACGCCGGACCTCGCCACCCGCCTGGCCCATCCCAAGGTGCTGAAGCTGACCTGGGACGCCGGCGGCTCGAAGGCGACCATGACCCCGCTGGACGGTCCGGCGACCGGCGCGGTGGCGACCTCGATCGGGCGAACGGTGGGCTATCCGGTCCTGAAGCTGCCCTTCGTCGGCGCGAGCTCGGGCATGGCCGACATCGTCGACGCTCTAGGCGCGCCGATGGTCGGCGTCAGCATCGCCAACTACGACAACAACCAGCACGCGGTGAACGAGAACCTGAAGCTCTCCGCGCTGTGGGGCGGGATCGAGGTCTACGCCGGGCTGATCGCCGACCTGGACTGGTAGATCACTTCGCCGCCGCTGGCGGGAAGTTCGGCGCCCTGCGCGGAGATCCGCGGGTCGCCGGGTCGGGCTCGCCCCAGCCGTAGGCGGCGACCAGGGCGCGCATGATGTCCTGCGTGACGATGCCGCCGGTGTTGCCGTTGGTCATGATCACCACGCCCTGCCGCGGGCCGTCCAGGAAGGCGAACGAATTGCACTGGAAGCCCTCGTTGCCGCCGCCGTGCTGGATGTACGGGTGGCCGCCCCAGCGCCCGAGCTGGAGGCCCAGGCCGTAGTTGGCGTCGACCGGGGTGGTCATCTGCCGGGCGCTGGCCTGGCTGATGAGGCTGTGCGGACGGCCGGCATAGGCATTCTGGATAGCGATGAAGAAACGGCCGTAGTCGCTGGGCGTCGTCCACAGGCTGGCGGCGGCGTACTCCGGATAGGTGTTCCGCGCGCCGTCGATGACGATCCCGCGCACGCCGTGCCCGCTCGCCGCCCGCGGAACAAGGCGCGCCGGAAGCGGCTGGTCGAACGTCGAGTGGGTCATGCCCGCCGGGCGCAGCACCAGGTCCTGCAGCAGCTCCGGATACGACTTGCCGCCGGCCTCGATGATCATCAGTTGGGCGACCGTGTAGCCGCCGCCGGAGTAGGCGTAGGACCCGGGCGTCTCGAACGGACGGATGGCGGGCGTGTTGGACGGCGGCGTCCCGTTCAGGATCTGCACCACGTCGGGAACCGGCTTGCCGGCGACGTAGCCGGGGAAGCCGCTGACCGTCATGCCGGCGGTGTGGCTCAGCAGCCCGCGCAGGGTGACCTTCTTCTCGGCGTTGAATGGGCTGTCGGGCACCTTCCACGCCTTCAGTCGCTGGTTGACGTCCTCGTCGAGGCCGAGCCGGCCCTGCTCGACCAGCCGCAGCGCCGCCGCGGAGGCCAATGCCTTGCTCATCGAGGCGGCCTGGAAGAGCGTCGTGTCCGTCACCGGGGGGCCGCCGGCCGTGGCCACGCCATAGGTCCGCGTCCACTTCACCTTGCCGTCTTCGATGAAGGCGATGCTGACGCCCTGCACGTTGAGCTCGGCCATGCGCGCGGCCAGCGTCTTGTTGGCCGTCGTCAGGCGCGTCTCGTACGCCGTGATCGCGGCGACGTCGGCCGCCGAGGGCTTCGCCAGCGCCGCTCCGGCGAAGGCAAGGGTCAGCGCCAAGACAGCGCCCAGGAACCGTTTCATCCCAACACTCCGATGGTGGTCTCGTTGGACCGGGTCCCAAGCCGAAACCATCAATCCGCGCCTGCGGCGAAAACGCAACGGCGCAGCCTATTCCGAGCCCGTGGGTTGACATTAACGCCGGGAACCCCGATGTGCCGGCTGCGCTCGTCGGAGTGCTGTCCGCGTTCCAGCCGCGTGGGACCCCTAGAACGGGGTTCAGCCTGTCGAGCGCAAGGACCCATAGATTCGCCCATCACGCGGGGCGCTTCCCCAAAGACCCGCGCTCCGCGCCCTCGGAAGGATCCGATCGGGCGCGCTCGGCGCATACGCGAAAGACTACGTTTGACCCAATTTACCGACCTTGGCCTGGCCAAGCCGCTGCTCAAGGCGCTGGCCGACGAAGGCTACGACACCCCCACCCCGATCCAGGCCCAGGCGATCCCGGGCGTGATGACCGGCCGCGACCTGCTGGGCATCGCCCAGACCGGCACCGGCAAGACCGCGGCGTTCGCGCTGCCGATCCTGCATCGCCTGGCCGAGAACAAGAAGCCCGCCCCGCGCCGCAGCGCCCGGGTGCTGGTGCTGGCCCCGACCCGCGAACTGGCGACCCAGATCGGCGAGAGCTTCAAGACCTACGGCAAGCACATGGGCGTCTCCGTCGCCGTTGTGTTCGGCGGCGTGAAGTACGGCGGCCAGATGCGCGCCCTGGCGCCCGGGATCGACGTCCTGGTCGCCACGCCGGGCCGCCTGCTCGACCACCTGGGCGAGAAGTCGATCACCCTGGAAGGCGTCGAGATCCTGGTGCTCGACGAAGCCGACCAGATGCTGGACATGGGCTTCATCGTCCCGATCCGGAAGATCGTGAAGTTCCTGCCCAAGGCCCCGCGCCAGAACCTGTTCTTCTCGGCCACGATGCCGAGCGAGATCGAGAAGCTGTCGAGCGAGATCCTCAACCCCAACCCGCTGAAGGTCGCGGTCACCCCGCAGGCCACCACCGTGGAAAAGGTCAACCAGCGCATCCTGTTCGTCGAGCAGCAGCGCAAGCGCGCCCTGCTGGCCGAGCTGTTCGATGACGCCGGCTTCAAGCGCGTCATCGTCTTCACCCGCACCAAGCGCGGCGCCGATCGCGTCGCCAAGGGGCTGGAGCAGGCCGGCGTCGACGCCGCCGCGATCCACGGCGACAAGAGCCAGGGCCAGCGGGAACGCGCCCTGGCCTCCTTCAAGGCCGGCGAAGTCCGCGCCCTGGTGGCCACCGACATCGCCGCCCGCGGCATCGACATCGACGCGGTCAGCCACGTGGTGCAGTTCGACCTGCCCAACGTGCCGGAAGCCTATGTCCACCGGATCGGCCGTACGGCCCGCGCCGGGGCCGACGGCTCGGCCGTGGCGTTCTGCGCCGACGACGAACGCAACCTGCTGAAGGACATCGAGAAGGTAACCCGCCAGCGGGTGCCCTCCTTCGACCGTCGCAACGACCGCCACCTGGGCGCGGCCACCGCCGTGATGCCCGACGTGGGCAAGGCCGACCGCGCCGACACCCGCGGCTCACAGCCGCACCGCGGCAACCACGCCCCGAAGCGCAACCGCAACCACAACCACAACGGCGCCAACGCCGGCGGCGGCGGTCGCCATGAGGGCTCGCCCGCGCGCCCCGCAGGCGACAAGCCCGCCTTCAAGGGTCCCAGCCGCAACAACAGCGGCCGCGGCCGCGGCGGCGGCGCGGGCCGCAGCGGCGGGACCGGCGGCAGCCGCTCGGGCGCCTCCACGGGCGTCTGGTCGAACCGCTAGACACGGCCCCGGCGGCTGGGGCAAATCCCAGCCGCCGAGGATCCTGACTGAATGCCGAATCGTTTCCGCAACTTCGCGCACGCGGCGCTGGAACGCGTCCGGCAGATGCCCCTCGTGCATGGTCCCGTGCACCAGTTGGCCCTGCTGCTGGAGAAAACCCCGCTGGGCGAGCGCCTGATCCGTTCGGTGCTCGAGCCCGACGCACAGATCGAGCCCACCCGGTACCAGCACTGGATCAAGCGGCATGACACGCTCTCCGACGACGACCGCGCAGCGATCGTGGCCCACATCGGCCGCATGGCGAAGACGCCGCTGATCTCGGTGGTGATGCCGGCCTACGCCACGCCGGTGAAGCTGCTGCGCGAGGCCATCGCCTCGGTGCAGGCGCAGATCTATCCGCACTGGGAGCTGTGCATCGCCGACGACGCCTCGCCCGGTCAGGCGGTCTGGAAGGTGCTGAGCGACGCCGCCGCGGCCGATCCGCGGATCAAGATCGTGCGCCGCAAGCAGAACGGCCACATCAGCGCCGCCACCAACTCGGCCCTGGCGCTGGCCACCGGCGAGTTCGTCGCCCTGATGGACCACGACGACCTGCTGCCCGAGCGCGCGCTCTACGAGGTGGCCGCGGTGCTGGACCGCCACCTCGACGCGGACCTGATCTACTCCGACGAGGACAAGATCGACGACGACGGCCGCCGCTTCGAGCCCTACCTGAAGACCGACTGGAACTACGACCTGCTGCTGGGCCAGAACATGGTCAGCCACCTGGGCGTCTATCGCCGGGCGCTGCTGAACGAGGTCGGCGGCCTGCGCGAAGGGTTCGAGGGCAGCCAGGACTACGATCTGGCCCTGCGCATCGCCGAGCGGACCACGGCCGACAAGATCCACCACATTCCCTGGGTGCTTTACCACTGGCGCCAGCAGGGCGAGACCGCCTCGTTCTCCGAGAGCTTCCTCGCCAGGTGCGCCGACTCCGCTCAGCGGGCGGTCAGCGAGCACCTCGAGCGCACCGGTCAGGCCGGCTGCGACGTGATCAGCCTGGAGGGCATGCCGGGCTGGGTGCGGGTCAAGCGACCGCTTCCGTCGCCGGCGCCCCTGGTCACAGCCATCGTGCCCACCCGCGACCGCGCCGATCTGATGGAACAGTGCGCGCGCGGCTTCCTGGAGGACACCGACTACCCATCCCTGGAACTGCTGATCGTCGACAACGGCAGCGAGGAGCCGGAGACGCACGCGCTGTTCGACCGGCTGCGCCAGGACCCGCGGGTCCGCATCCTCGACGCGCCCGGCCCCTTCAACTTCTCCGCGCTGAACAACCGCGCCGCCGCTGAGGCGAAGGGCGAGATCCTGCTGCTGCTCAACAACGACATCGAGATGCGCGAGCCCGGCTGGCTGGCCGAACTGGTCGCCCACGCGGTGCGCCCCAACGTCGGCGCGGCCGGCGCCAAGCTGCTGTATCCTGACGGCAAGGTGCAGCACGGCGGGGTGCTGTTGGGCATCGGGGTCGACAAGGTGGCGGGCCACTGCGGCCACCTGCTGGAGGGCCACGACCCCGGCCCGTTCGGCCGCCTGGCGATCGCAGGGAACGCCTCGGCCGTGACCGGCGCGTGCCTCGCCATGCGGCGCGAGGTGTTCGAACAGGTGGGCGGCCTGGACGAGGCGCGGCTCAAGGTCTCGTACAACGACGTCGACCTGTGCCTGAAGGTGCGCGCCGCCGGCTACGACATCGTCTGGACGCCCTGGGCGGAGCTGGTCCACCACGAAAGCGCCTCGCGCGGCCTGGACCATGCCGGGGAGAAGCGGGAGCGCTTCCTCAGCGAGGTCGCGGTCATGCGCGAACGCTGGGGCCCGCTCCTGGACAACGACCCCTTCTTCGGCCCCTGCCTGGATAACCTGTGCGGCGACTTCCGCCTCGCCGACCCGCCGACGCGGACGCAGCCCTGGGTCGCGGCCGACGCCTGACCGCATCGGCGTGATTGCATCGGCTGGGGCGGGTCGCTACCACCCCGCGCCATGGACCGCGCAGAGTTTCTGACCCTCATCGACGTGGCGAACCAGCGCGGCCTGGAGATCGGCGCCCTCAACCGCCCGATCATCACCCGCGCCATGGGGCCGGTGGAGTACATCGACCGCGCGTCGCGGGCCGATCTGGCGGCCTGGTACGCCGACCCGATTCACAACATCGACCCGGCCGACCTGGTCGACGTGGACCACATCTGGGGCGAGCAGAGCCTGTTGGCGTGCGTCGGCGGCCAGCGGGTCTACGACTACCTGATTACCAGCCACGTCATCGAACACGTGCCCGACGTGTTCGGCTGGCTGGGCGAGATCGCGAGCGTGCTGAAGGACGGCGGCCTGGGCCTCTTCGTCGTGCCCGACAAGCGCTTCACCTTCGACCAGGACCGTCGGCCCAGCGTCAGCGGCGACTTCGTGGACGCCTATGTGCGCCGGCTGCGCCGCCCCGACACGCGGCAGATCTTCAACCACTACAACGACACCCGCCAGGTCGGCGCCGCGCCGCCGGACGAGGCCGAGGCAACCCGCCTGGCGCGCGAGCTGCTGGACATGTGCCGTCGCGTGGAGGCCAGCGGCGAGTACATCGACTCCCACTGCTGGGTGTTCACCCCGCGCACCCTGCTGGAGGCCTTGGACCTGGCGAACCGGATCGGCGCGCTGCCCTTCGAGATCGCCACCCTGAGCGCCACCGCGCCCGGCGACATGGAGTTCTTCCTGGCCCTGCGCCGGCTGCCCGACACCCTGGACGCCCAAGCCCAGCGCGCCGCCTTCGTCGCCAGCCGCAACGCGCTGGATTTGCCGGACGAGGAGGAGGTCGTGGCGCCGGACCCCGACCTGACCCGCGCCGAGGCCCTGACACGCGAGGCCGAGGCGGCCCTGGCGCGCGCCCGGGCGATCGAGAACTCGACCATCTGGCGGATGACCGCGCCCCTGCGGCGATTGATCGACCTGACCCGCGGAGCAGCCTAACTCCGCCT
>CBHTUE010000027.1:0-30682 GCA_966096115.1 uncultured Phenylobacterium sp. | reverse complement strand
CCATCTCCTCGGCCTCCTCGATGTAGTGGGTGGTCAGGATGATGGTGACGCCGCTGGCCCTTAAGCCGCGGACCATCTCCCACATGTCGCGGCGCAGCTCGACATCGACGCCGGCGGTGGGCTCGTCCAGGAACAGGATCGAGGGCTCGTGGGCGAGCGCCTTGGCGATCATCACCCGGCGCTTCATGCCACCGGAGAGCGCCATAATCTTTTCGTGCCGCTTGTCCCAGAGGCTGAGGTCCTTCAGCACCTTCTCCAGATGCGCGGGGTTCGGCCCCCTTCCGAACAGGCCGCGGGAGAACTTCACGGTGTCCCAGACGGTCTCGAAGGCGTCGGTGGAGATCTCCTGCGGCACCAGGCCGATCTTGGCGCGGGCGGCCCGGAAGTCCTTCTGGATGTCGTGGCCGTCGGCGAGCACCGTTCCCGCTGTCATCCTGACCAGGCCACAGACAATGCCGATCAGGGTGGTCTTGCCGGCGCCGTTCGGCCCCAGCAGGGCGAAGATCTCGCCCTTCTCGATCGCCAGGTCGACGGACTTCAACGCCTGGAAGCCCCCCGCATAGGTCTTCGACAGGCCTTCGATGGATATGATCGGCACAGGCGCTCCTCTAGGCCTCCCCACATAGGGGCCCCAGCGCGGCCCGGCTAGGCAGGAGGTGTCGCGTGCGGTGAAGCTGCCGTTGCTCCCCCTCGGGGGAGCTGTCGGCGAATGCCGACGGAGGGGGTCCTCCACGACGGTCGGAGCTGCGTGGCTCGCACCACGTTCTGAGCGGACCCCCTCCGTCGCCTTCGGCGACACCTCCCCCGACGGGGAGGAACTAGGCGCGGCTCATCGGCCGCATCTTGAGGTCCGCCAGCAGGGCGTCGTCGTTGTCGCGGCCGGGGTTGTTGGTGGTCAGCAGGCGGGCGCCGACGAAGATCGAGTTGGCGCCGGCCAGGAAGCAGAGCGCCTGCAGCTCCTTCGACATGTGCTCGCGGCCGGCGGCGATGCGGACCATCGACTTCGGACAGACCAGCCGCGCCACGGCGATCATGCGCACGAACTCCAGAGGCTCCACCGGCGTGGAGCCGCCCAGCGGCGTGCCGGGGATCGGCATCAGGTCATTGATCGGCAGGCTCTCCGGGTGCGCCGGCAGGGTCGCCAGCTGGTGCAGCAGGCCGGCGCGGTCGCGCCGCGTCTCGCCCATGCCGACGATGCCGCCGCAGCAGGTGCTCATGCCGGCGTCGCGCACGGCCGCCAGGGTGTCGAGCCGGTCCTGGTAGGTTCGGGTGGTCACCACCTGGTCGTAGTAGTCGGGGCCGGTGTCGAGGTTGTGGTTGTAGAAATCGAGGCCGGCGGCCTTCAGCGCCACGGCCTGGTCCGGGGTCAGCATGCCCAGGGTGGCGCAGGTCTCCAGCCCCAGCGCCTTCACGCCGGAGATCATGGCGGCCACCTTCGGCAGGTCGCGGTCCTTCAGGTCGCGCCAGGCGGCGCCCATGCAGAAGCGCTGCGCGCCGCCGGCCCTGGCGTCCTTCGCCGCGGCGATGACGGTCTCGGCGTCCATCAGCTTCGACGCACGCGTGGCGGTCTTGAAGTGCTGCGACTGACTGCAGTAGCCGCAGTTCTCCGGGCAACCACCGGTCTTCACGCTGAGCAGCTGCGACAGCTGCAGCTCGGTGGGATCGAACCAGGCCCGGTGGACCTCGGCGGCGCGGAACACCAGCTCGGTGAAGGGCAGGTCGAACAGCGCCTCCACCTCCGTCAGGGTCCAGTCGTGGCGCGGCTGGGCGGCGTGGGCAGGCTTCACGTGCGCGTTCATCGGGGACCTTCGTGCGGTGCGAGGCCGCCCGGATAGGATGCTCCCCCGGCGACAGGCAAAAGCTTGACGCTGTAAGTCGCATAAAGACTTCTTTATATGACTTTTGACAGAAAGGGCCCTGGCCGCTATAGGGCGCCCAACGCGAATTCCCCGACCTCAGGACCGAAAATGACCGACTACGTCGTGAAAGACCTCTCGCTGGCCGACTTCGGCCGCAAGGAAATCAACATCGCCGAGACCGAGATGCCGGGCCTGATGGCCACGCGCGCCGAGTACGGCAAGGCCCAGCCGCTGAAGGGCGCCCGGATCGCCGGCTCCCTGCACATGACGATCCAGACGGCGGTGCTGATCGAGACCCTGCAGGCCCTGGGCGCCGACGTGCGCTGGGCCTCGTGCAACATCTTCTCGACCCAGGACCATGCCGCCGCGGCCATCGCCGCCAAGGGCACGCCGGTGTTCGCCATCAAGGGCGAGACCCTGATCGAGTACTGGGAGTACGCCCACAAGATCTTCGAATGGTCGGACGGCGGCTATCCGAACCTGATCCTGGACGACGGCGGCGACGCCACCCTGCTCTGCGTGCTGGGCCCGAAAGCCGAGAAGGACCCGAGCGTCCTCGACAAGCCGCAGAACGAGGAAGAGGAAGCCCTCTACACGGTGATGAAGCGTTACCTGAAGGAGAAGCCCGGCTTCTATTCGGCGATCCGCGACGCCATCAAGGGCGTGTCGGAAGAGACCACCACGGGCGTCCACCGCCTGTACGAAATGCACAAGCGCGGCGAACTGCCGTTCACCGCCATCAACGTCAACGACAGCGTGACCAAGTCGAAGTTCGACAACCTGTACGGCTGCCGCGAGAGCCTGGTGGACGCCATCCGCCGTGGCACCGACGTAATGCTGTCCGGCAAGGTCGCGGTGGTCCTGGGCTACGGCGACGTCGGCAAGGGCTCGGCGGCCTCGCTGCGCAACGGCGGCGCCCGCGTCATCGTCACCGAGATCGACCCGATCTGCGCCCTGCAGGCGGCGATGGAGGGCTATGACGTCCAGACCGTGGAAGACGTGGCGGGGAAGGGCGACATCTTCGTCACCTGCACCGGCAACAAGGACGTGCTGACCGTCGACCACATGCGCGCGATGAAGAACAACGCCATCGTCTGCAACATCGGCCACTTCGACTCGGAAATTCAGATCGCCGGCCTGCGCAACTTCAAGTGGGACGAGATCAAGCCGCAGGTCCACCACGTGGAATTCCCGGACGGCAAGAAGATCATCGTGCTGTCGGAAGGCCGCCTGGTGAACCTTGGCAACGCCACCGGCCACCCCAGCTTCGTGATGAGCGCCAGCTTCACCAACCAGACGCTGGCCCAGATCGAACTGTGGGTGAACGGCGCCAAGTACGAGACCAAGGTCTACACGCTGCCCAAGCACCTGGATGAGAAGGTGGCCATGCTCCACCTGGAGAAGCTGGGCGCGAAGCTGACCAAGCTGTCCAAGGACCAGGCCGACTACATCGGCGTGACCCAGCAGGGGCCGTTCAAGCCGGAACACTACCGGTACTAGGCCCCGCGCGCCGTTAACCTATCGGCCTTGGATCTGCCCACCGGGCGGCGATTCTGGTGAATCGCCGCCCGGAGACGCGTTTAACGTTACCGACTTGCTACCACAGATGGTTAAATTCACCACGTTCGCTATTTGTAGTAGTGTAACGACGGTTCCTGGGTTAGGGGCGAATGGTGCCGCTAGCCCTGATCCTCTCGTCGTTCGTCGCCGCGAGCCGCATTGGCGGGGCGGCGCAGCAGTATGTGCTGGCCGCGCACAAGATCGATCCGGTGCTGGCGCCCACTGTCATGTTCGGCCGCACGCCGGCCCGCGGAGGCCGCGGCGAGGTGACCTCGCCCGACGTCTTCCGTCGCATGCTGGGCGACATCGAGGCCGACGCCCTCTTCGGGATGGTCGACCTGATCATCACCGGCCACTTCTCCGACCCTGAGCAGATCGAGATCGCCGCCGGCGTCATCGGCCGCGTGCGCAACGCCGAGCGCAAGGACGCCTGGGGACCTCGGCCGCTGGTGCTGGTGGATCCGGTGCTGGGCGACGCGCCGCGCGGGCTCTACGTGAAATACGAGGTGGCCCAGGCGGTCGAGGAACAGCTGGTCCCGCTCGCCGACTGGATCACCCCCAACCTGTGGGAACTGGCCTTCCTTGCGGACAAGCAGATCGACAGCGCGGCCGGCGCGCGCGACGCCGCTCGCGCCCTGGGCAAGCCGGCGCTGGTGACCTCCGTCCCGGCCCGCGACGGCGAAATCGGCCTGCTCTACGTCGACAAGGAAGAGGCCGTGCTGTTCGCCCACCCGAAGCGCGACACCGCGCCGAACGGCACCGGCGACCTGGTCACCGCCAGCTTTGGCGCCGGCCTCGTGGAGGGTCGCGATCCGCGCGACGCCGCCGAGCGGGCGGCTCGCGCCGTCGCCGAGACCCTGCTGGTGTCGGCGGCGTGGAACTCCACCGAGCTGCCGATCGTGGCGCTGGCCGATCGCATCGTGAATCCCCGGGCCGAGGTGCGTATAGAGGCGCTATGAGCGCCCAGACCCCGGTCGAGATCCAAGGCTTCGCGCCCGCCCGCTTCGCCGCGGCCAAGGACGCCTTCGCCGCCAACTTCGCCGAGGGGCTGGAGCTGGGCGCCCGCTTCACCCTGGTGGAGGCCGGCGAGGTGGTGCTGGACCTCTGGGCCGGCTCGGCCGACCGCAAGGGCCGGCCGTGGGACGAGCACACCCTGGCCCCGGTGTTCTCCACGACCAAGGCGGTGGCGGCGCTGATGATCGCCCGCCTCGTCGACCAGGCGAAGCTGGACTACGGCCAGACCGTCGCCAGTGTCTGGCCGGAGTTCGCCCAGGCCGGGAAGGCCGCCGTCACCATCGAGCAGGCGATCTCGCACCAGGCCGGGCTGCCGGGGTTCCCCGAGCCGATGGACCCGGGCCTGTGGGTCGACTGGAACGCCATCTGCGCGAAGCTGGCCGCCATGGCGCCCATGTGGCCGCCGGGCACGGCAAGCGGCTACCACCCGGTCACGGTGGGCTATATCGCGGGCGAGATCTTCCGCCGCGTCGACGGCCGCACCATCGGGACGGCGTTCCGTCAGGACATCGGTGAGCCGTTCGGCCTGGACCTGTGGATCGGCCTGCCGGAGGGCGTCGAGGACCGGGTCGCCGACCTGCAGCGCCCCAGCGCCATGCCCGAGTTCGGCGAGATCAACGCCGAGACCCGCGCGGCCTTTCTGGCGCCGTGGTCGTCGGCGGCCGGCAAGGCCGGCGCGGACTACCGGCGCATGGAGGTGCCCTCGACCAACGGCTACGCCACCGCCGAGGCCCTGGCCCGGCTGATGGGGGCGCTGGCCAACGACGGCTGGCTGGAAGGCGACGAGATCCTGTCGCCGGCGCTGATCGCCGAGGCCAGCCGCGAGCGTATCCGCGGCCAGGACCTGGTGCTGCCGTTCGATATGAGCTGGGCGGCGGGGTTCATGCGCAACGCGCCGAACTTCCCCTGGGGCCCGGGCGAGCAGACCTTCGGCCACTCCGGCTGGGGCGGCGCCTGCGCCTTCGCCGACCCGCAGCGCAAGCTGGGCGGGGCCTATGTGATGAACAAGCAGGGCGTGGCCCTGATGGGCGACGCGCGGCCGAAGCGGCTGATCGAGGCGGCGTACGCCTCTCTCACCTAACCTCCCCAAATGCTCGTCATCCCCCGGCTTGTCCGGGGGACCCATTCATCGGTCGCACGTGAGAACGTCGCTGACCGCTGCGTCGACGCTCGCGGGCCCTTCCGCCGGCATCGACGCAAAATGGGTCCCCCGGACAAGCCGGGGGATGACGAGTATTTTGTGAGTGTGCGCCCACGAAAAAGGGCTCCCGGAGGAGCCCTCATCGAAGCCTGATGTTTGGGGGGGCTTAGACGCCCAGGCCGGCCGTGGCGAAGGCGGTGATCATGCCGACGATGAGCAGGGCCAGCGGGGCGATGCGGTCGGCTTGGCGTTCGAAGGTCGAGAGGGTCATCACACACACCTTGAGTTTGGAGGGGTTGGGAGGGTCGCTTAGGCGCCGAGGCCGGCGGTGGCGAAGGCGGTGAGCATGCCGATGACCAGGATGGCCAGGGGGGCGAAACGGTCGGCTTGGCGTTCGAAGGCTTGGAAGGTCATGACACACACCTTGAGGTTCTGGTTGGACCCGGGGGGCTCCGGGCTGTCCGTCTGGACACTGTTTAGATAGCATCATCTGAACAGTGCATAGATCAGCAATTTCACAGACCCGCTATGCGTTTGCGCATGCCGGGGCGAGCCTTGCCCCGAAGTCCAGGGTGACTACGGGGCGGCGTGGGCCTGGAATGCCTTGCGGAACGCTGCCAGGTCGCCGCCCTCCACGTCGGACACCGCCCAGTAATCCAGGCCGTCCGCGCGCCAGTGCTCGACCGCATAGCCGGGTGTCGGCGCTTCATGGGACCACGGCAGGCGCCAACCCTCGTCGCGGGCCGGCATGACGAACAGGTTGATGACGTGGGCGCGCCGCCGGTAGACCACCGCCGCCACCGTGCGGCCGTCGGCGTAGTCCAGCCGGCCTCCTGCCAAGGGGAAGCCTTCCGGCGCCAACTCCGGGACCGGCAGAGCGTAGTCGATCCTACCGTTGAACCAGGGCCGGACCACATGGCGGTCCGAGGTGGCGACGTCGATCAGGTGGCTGGCCTGCAGCGAGCGGACGTGGCTGGCGACAAGCTGGGCCTCGAGCATCGCCGGCGCCGCGGAGAGCTGGACGAACAGCAGGCCGGCGGCGAGCGCGGTCATCGCGCCGGCCGCGCTCCAGGCGGCGGCGAGCCCGCCCCACCAGGGCCGGCGGTGCTCCGGAACGGGCGTCGCGCGGCGGCCTTCGGCGGCGAGGGCCGCCTCGACGCGAGCGCGCAGGCCGGCCGGGGCCGGTTCGTTGAGCTCGGCCGAGGCCAGCCGCTCGTGCAGCGCCTGCAGCGTCCGCAGGTGGGCGGCGCAACCGACGCAGGTCTTCAGGTGTGTTTCGATGGCCACCGTGTTGGCGGCGTCCAGTTCGCCGTCCAGCAGCGCCTGGAGCATGGATTCGCGGTCGGAACAGGGAGGCACGCTCATGCCTCCACCCCCAGGGCGGCGGCCAGCTGGCGGCGCGCCCGGGCCAGGCGCGACATCACCGTGCCGATCGGCGCGGCGGTGATCTCGGAGATGTCGCGATAGCTCATCTCCTGCAGTTCGCGCAGGACCAGGGCTTCGCGGAAAGGTTCGGGCAGGGTCTCGATGGCTGCGCGCAGGGCGGCGTCGTCGTCGGCGCGCAGCAGCACGACCTCGGGATCGTCGGCCGGGTCGGCGACGTCCTCCGCGGCCTCGGCCGGCGCGGCGTCGCCCAAAGGCCGCCGGCGGCGCGCCTGCATCAGGAAGGCCGAACGCAGGATCGCGAACAGCCAGGCCTTGGGATCGCCGCCGCGGAAGCTGCGGAAGCTGCGGTAGGCCTGCAGGTAGGCCTCCTGCACCAGGTCCTCCGCCGCGGTCGGGTCGCGCGTCAGGTAGCGGGCGAAGCCGAAGGCCGCGTCGAGGTGCGGCAGCAGCACGTCGCGGAACCGCTGCGCCGCGCGCGGATCGAGCGGCGGCTCGGCGGCCGCCGGCGCGACCTCGGCGGCCGCGCGGCGACGGCCCGGCGGCTGGAACGCCAGGGCGAAGAAGGGGCGAAGGACGAGGGCCGACATCACGGGTTCAGGGCGCCTTGACCACGACCACCCCAGTCATGTGCGGGTGGATCGAGCAGAAATAGCCATAACGCCCGGCGGTGGTGAAGGTGAAGGAGAACCGGTCGTCGGTGTCGAGGACCTTGGACTTGAAGGCCTTGTTGTCGGCCACGACCGTGTGCGGGATGTCGTCCTCGTTGACCCAGGTGACGGTGGTTCCGGGCGTGACGGTGATGGTCTGGGCGGCGAAGACGAAGTTCGAGATCTTCACGGTGATCGGCGTCGGCGCGGCGACGGCAGGCATGGCGAGGGCGATGGCCGCGCAGGCGGCGGCGAGGGAGAGGGTACGCAAGACGAAGGTCCTTTTTTGTCGGGGGAGGTCAGGCGAGGGTGGCGTCGACCACCGCCAGAGGCTGGTTCGAGCGCACGAGGCTGAGGGTGCGGACGCCCAGGACGTCGCGCAGCTGGCCCGCCGGCACCTTCATCGGGCCGGGCGAGGCGGCCTGGCCGGGTGCGGGCTGTGGGAAGGCGGTGGAGCGGGCGGTGTGGAAGGCGACGTGGCCCTCCACCTTGTGGATCACCTGGTGGATGTGGCCATTCAGCACCGTCACCGAGCCGAAGCGGGCCAGCAGCCCCAGCGCCTGGGCGCTGTCGTCGGTGCCCCAGCCCCAGTCCGGGTAGAGCGACCACATCGGGATGTGGGTGAAAACCACGAGCGGCGTGCTGGAGCGGCGCCCGGCGAGGTCGTCGCGCAGCCAGGCCAGCTGGGCCTCGCCCAGGTGACCCTGGCCGCCGCCCTTCAGGTCGTGGACGTTGACCAGGCCCACGAAGTGGACGCCCGAGTGGTCGAAGCTGTACCAGCCGTCGCCCAGTGCCCCGGCCGGATTGTCCCGGCCGTAGCGGTCTAGGAAGGCCTTGCCGCCGCCCTCGTCCAACACGTCGTGTTCGCCGGGTACGTGGAAGACCGGGAGGCCGGCTTCCTTCAGGATCTGGTCGGCGTCGTCGAACTCCTGGGGCTTGGAGAAGTGGCTGACGTCGCCCGTGTGCAGGATGAAGGACGGGCGCTGGGGCAGGGCGCGGATCTTCGCCACGGCCTCGCGGAAGGTGGCCCGGGCGTCAGGGTTGGGGTCCTTGGCGAAGCCGATGTGGCTGTCGCTCACCTGGACGAAGCTGAAGGGCGTGGCGGCCTTGGCCAGCGCTTCGGTGGGGCCGAGCAGCGTCGAGCTGGCGATCCCGCCGCTCACGCCCCAGACCAGGCCCGTCCCGGCCCAGCCCATGCATTCCAGAAACCGTCTGCGGTTGGGCGCCATGGCCTCATCTCCTGTGCTGCGTTCACAGGGGAGATGCGGGGGCGGGCCGGGTTATTCCCGCGAGGCCGAAAAAACTATTCGGCGGCGGCTTCGACCAACTCCTGCGCCCGCAGCGCGGTGCGCGAACGGCGCCACATGCCGAACAGGAATACCGACGCCCCCGCCCAGATGAAGGCGAAGCTGAGCGCACGGGTGGGCGTGAAGGGCTCGCCCTGGGCCAGGCCGATGCCGAAGCTGATGGTGGGCGAGATGAACTGCAGGAAGCCCATCACCGACAGCGGGATCCGCCGCGCCGCCCACGAGAACAGCACCAGCGGCACCGCGGTGACGGGGCCCGAGGCGATCAGCCAGATCGCCGTGGTCGGGTCGCCGAAGTGGCCGGCGCCGCGGCCCTGCAGCCAGACGATGTAGCTCAGCGCCACGACGCCGACGATCAGGGTCTCGACCAGGAAGCCGGTCTGGGCGTCGGCGGCCACCTGTTTGCGCACGATGCCGTAGAAGCCGAAGCTGAACGCCAGCACCAGCGACACCCAGGGCAGTTGGCCCAGCGCCATCGCCTGGACCGCGACGCCGACCAGGGCGAGGGCGATGGCGGCATAGCCGATCCGGTCGATCTTCTCGCGGAACAGGAGCGCGCCGCCGGCCAGGCTGACCAGCGGGTTGATGTAGTAGCCGAGGCTGGCCTCCAGCAGGCGGTTCGAGGTCACCGCCCAGATGAACACCACCCAGTTGGCGGCGATCAGCACCGAGGAGACGGCGAGCCAGGCCAGCACCTTGGGCTGGCGGAGCACCCGCATCACCTGGCCGCCCTGCTTCGCCAGCAGCACGAACAGCGCCGCGGCCGGCACGCTCCAGACGATGCGCTGGGCCAGGATCTCCCACGGGCCCACGCCCATATGGCCGATGGCCTGGAAGACCAGGGGCACGAAGCCCCAGATCAGGTAGCACGCGAGCCCCGCCCCCAGCGCCAGGCGGGATTCGCCGGGCGCTGACGGCGAACTCATCCTAGGCCAGCGCCTTCTGGCGGATCAGGCCGCGCTGGTGAAGCAGCTCGGCGATCTGCACCGCGTTGAGGGCCGCGCCCTTGCGAAGGTTGTCGGCGACCACCCAGAGGTTCAGGCCGTTCTCGACGGTCGGGTCCTTGCGGATGCGGCTGACGAACACCGGGAACTCGCCCTGGGCTTCCTTGGGCGTCATGTAGCCGGTGGAGTCGCGCTTATCGATCACGACCACGCCAGGGCTCTCGCGCAGCAGGTCGCGGGCCTCGTCCTCGTCGATCGGGTTGTGGAACTCGATGTTAACGGCCTCGGAGTGGCCCACCATCACCGGCACGCGCACGCAGGTGACCGTCAGCTTGATCTCCGGGTCGATCATCTTGTGGGTCTCGTTCCACATCTTCTGCTCTTCGTCGGTGTAGCCGTCGTCCTGGAAGGCGCCGATGAAGGGGATGACGTTGAACGCGATCTGCTTCGGGAACTTCTTGGGCGGCGGCGCGCCCAGGACGAAGACGCCCTTGGTCTGGTCGAACAGCTCGTCCATGCCTTCCTTGCCGGCCCCGGAGACCGACTGGTAGGTCGAGACCACCACCCGCTTGATCTTCGCCCGGTCGTGCAGCGGCTTCAGCGCCACCACCAGCTGGGCGGTCGAGCAGTTCGGGTTGGCGATGATGTTCTTCTTGTTCGCCCACTCGACGTCGTCCGGATTCACTTCCGGCACGATCAGCGGCACGTCGGGGTCCATCCGCCAGGCCGAGGAGTTGTCGATGACGATCGGGCCCTGGGCGGCGATCTTCGGCGACCACTCCTTGGAGAAGGTCCCCGAGACGCTCATCAGCACCAGGTCGACGGTGGAGAAGTCGAACTGGGCGATGTCCTGGCACTTCAGGATCTTGTCGCCGAACTCGACCTCGAGGCCGATGGACTTGCGCGAGGCGATCGCGTGCACCTTCTCCACGGGGAACTTCAGTTCCTCGAGGATCGACAGCATCTCGCGGCCCACGTTGCCCGTGGCGCCGACCACGGCGACCCGGTAAGCCATTGGCGTACTCCTCAAGCATGATCCTTGGATCATGCATTCGCTTCAAAAGTTAAGAGCGCGCCCGGACACAAAACCGGTGTCCACTTTTGTTGGCCGCGCTCGGAAATGGGGAGCGTCCCGATACGCCCACGCGCCCGCCCGCGCAAGGCGAGCGATCCTCAACAGGCCATCAGATAGGTTGAGATCGCGTGCGCGGAAGGCCCGCATCGAACCCATAACCTGCCGGGTCATCGACTTCCCCGGGGTCTATCGGCGATGAGGGCTGAAACAGGGAGCCCTCGCCGATGCCCGCGCCGACCAACATGCCGTTCTCCGTCCTGATGGGCGTCGACATCTACGAGCAGACCAAGGAACGGGTGCGCGGGCGGATGCTGGTGCGCGATGACCTGTGTACTGCGGGCGGCATCCTGCACGGCGGCGCCTACATGGCCTTCGCGGACGCGCTGGGCGCGATGGGCGCGGTGATGAACCTGGCCGAGGGCACGCGCACCACCACGCTGGAGAGCAAGACCAACTTCCTGGGCGGCGCGCCGGTGGGCTCGACCATCGAGGGCGAAGCGACCCCGCTCCACGTCGGCCGCCGCTCCTCGGTCTGGCAGACCCGCATCACCAACGCCGACGGCAAGCTGCTGGCGATGGTGACGCAAACCCAGATGACGATCTTCCCGGGGTAGCCACACCCAGGATCCGCCCATCCCGGCGAATGCCGGGACCCAGATCCCAAAACGGAGCCGCGCGCTGGAGTGCCGCTGAGACCTTGGAGCCCGCTGCAGGGACATTCCATCTGGGTCCCGGCATTCGCCGGGATGAGCGGTGTTCGGGGGGCTACCGCCGGGGCTCTCGGCCGCGGACGCGGTCGAAGCCGGCCTTGATGCCGGCGAAGCGCGCCTCGATGAACGGCTCGAACTCGTTGTCGGTGAAGATGTAGGGCCAGTCCTCCTCGATCGCCTCGCGGACCAGTTCGCCGACGTAGAGGGGGTCGATGCCGCCGGCGATGCGGTTGCGGATGTCTCCCAGCCACGTGGCAATCGCCCCGTCGGGCTCGGCGCGGGCGGGCAGGGCGCCCTCGAACCGGTCGGGCAGGTTGCGGACCGAGTCGATGATCTGGGTGCGGATGAAGCCCGGGCACAGCACCGAGACCCCGATGCCGCGCGGGGCCAGCTCCGCACGCAGGCCTTCGGAGAGCGCCATGACGCCGTACTTCGTGACGTTGTAGGCGTTGCCGCTGCCCGAGATTAGGCCGGCGATCGAGGCGGTGTTGACGATCTGGCCGCCCTGGCCGTGCTTCTCGATCAGCGGGCCGAAGATCTCGACGCCCCAGATCACCGCCATCAGGTTGACGTCGATGGTCCATTGCCAGCCGCCGTCGGTCCAGGCGCCGTAGCCGCCGCCGCCGGTCACCCCGGCGTTGTTGACGACGATGTGGACTTCGCCATAGCGCGCGATCGTCGCGTCGGCGGCGGCCTGCAGTTCCGCCTTCAGCGACACGTCGGCGCGCACGCCGGCCACGTCGGCGTTGGTGCGCTGCAGCTCGGCGACCGCCTTATCCAGCGCGGCCTGCTCGATGTCGCACAGCATCACCTTGACGCCGGCCTGCGCCAGAGCGGTGGCGATGCCCAGGCCGATGCCCGACCCGGCGCCGGTGACGAAGGCGGTCTTGCCGCTGAGCTCTTTCATGGCGTCTCTCCCTGCGCGTTGTCTGTTGGCCAGACCGTACCGGGCCGGGCCGAGGGCGCAAGGATCGGCGGTCGGCCTCAGCCGCCCGCCATCTGCAGGATCTCGGCCCACTCGTCGTCGGTGACGGGGGAGACCGAGAGGCGGCCCTGGCGGATGACCTGCAGGTCGGAGAGCTTCGGGTTGGCCTTCATCTCGGTCAGGGTCACGGCGCGCTTAAGTTCGCGCACCGGGGCCAACTCGACGGCGACGAACCGGCCTGACTCGTCGCTGGGGTCGGGGAAGGATTCCTTGACCACCTTGGCGATCCCCACGACCGCCAGGCCCTCCTGCGAGTGGTAGTACAGCACCTCCTCGCCCACCTTCATGGCCTTCAGGTTGCCGCGGGCGGTGAAGTTGCGCACGCCGTCCCAGACGGTCTTGCCGTCCCGCTGCAGGTCGGCGAAGGCGTATTTCGCGGGTTCGGATTTCACCAGCCAGTGGGACATGCGCGGGCTCCGGTCTCGGTCGATGCGGACCATGGCAAACCGCAGGCCGATTGCACAGCCGGTCTCCGCGAACTGGCCGTTGACTCGAGCTGCGACCCTCCAGCTTGCTGGCCCGATGACAGACAAGGACGTCCTGCGCCGAGCCGCCGAGCATGCGGTCGCTTATCTGGAGAGCCTAGGCAGCCGCTCCGTGGCGGCCACGGCCGGCCTGGAGACGCTGCGCGCGCGGCTGGGGCGGCCGCTGCCGCAGGACGGCGTGCCCGCCACCCAGGTGATCGACGAGCTCGTGGCCGACGCGTCGCCCGGCATCCTGGGATCGCAGACCGGCCGGCACTTCGCCTGGGTGATCGGCGGCGGGACGCCGGCGGCCATCGCGGCGGACTGGCTGACGGCGGTGTGGGACCAGAACGCCGGCATCTACGCCTGCGGTCCGGCCGCCGCGGTGGTCGAGGAGGTGGCGGCCGGCTGGCTCAAGGAGCTCTTCGGGCTGCCCGGCGAGACCAGCGTCGGCTTCGTCACCGGCACACAGGTGGGGCACATGACCTGCCTGGCCGCGGCGCGGCACGCGGTGCTGCGCGACGCCGGCTGGGACGTGGCGCGCCAGGGCCTCAGCGGCGCGCCGCCGATCCGCATCCTGGCCAATGCGGAGCGGCATGCCTCGGTCGACCGGGCCGTGCGGTTCCTGGGCCTCGGGTCCGACTCGATCGTCGACCTAGCCGTCGATGATGAGGGGCGGGTGACGCCGGAGGGCCTGGGCGCGGCGCTCGGCGCCGGCGGCGGGCCGACGATCGTCGTGCTGCAGGCGGGCGAGCTGAACCGTGCGGCGTTCGATCCCTTCGACGCGCTGGCGCCGATGGCCCGCGCCGCCGGGGCCTGGACCCACGTGGACGCCGCGTTCGGCCTGTGGGCGCGGGTCAGCCCGCAGACCCGCGACCTGGCCCGCGGGCTGGAGCTCTGCGATTCCTGGATCACCGACGCGCACAAGTACCTGAACGTCCCCTACGATTCCGGCCTCGCCTTCGTGCGCGACGCCGAGGCGCACCGCGCGGCGCTCAGCCTCTCGGTCAGCTACCTGCCGGCCGGCGGCGAGGCGCGCGACGCCATCGACTGGAACCCGGAATTCTCGCGCCGCGCGCGTGGCTTCGCAGTCTACGCGGCGCTGCGGGAACTGGGCGTCGACGGGCTGGCCGAGCTGGTCGAGCGGACGCGGCGCCACGCGCAGGCCCTGGTCGACGGGATCGGCGCGCTGCCGGGGGCCGAGGTGGTGGCGCGGCCGCAGCTGAACCAGGGCCTGGTGCGCTTCGGCGATGACGCGCGCACGGACGAGGTGATCGCGGCGATCAACGCCTCAGGCGAGGCGTACTTCGGCGGCGTCACCTGGCGCGGACGCCGCTGCATGCGGGTGAGTGTGTGCAACTGGCGCACGACCGAGGCCGACGTGGCGCGGGCGATCGCGGCGACGAAGGCGGCGCTGGCGGCTCAGGCCGCGGCCTTGTCCTTGCCCTCGTAGAGATCGCGGACGGAGGCCAGCCCCTCGATAAGCTGGGCCTTCTCCTTCTGGTCCGGCTTGCGCGAGACCATGAAGCGCCAGGCGCGGACGTGGACGGCCAGGGCCTCCTTGTCCTGCTGCTGGGTCGCGATCAGGTCGTTGATCAGCCCGATCAGGCTGGCCACCACCTCGCCGGCGCCGTCGCGGCCGATGTCGGGATAGCTGTCGACCACGCCGCGCAGGGTCTCGAGCCCGTCGCGGTCGAACGTCTTGCCCAGGCACGACACCAGGCCCTCGGCCAGGGCGAGCACCTCGGCGTCGCCGGACCGCGGATGGACTTTCCTGCTGTCCTCGTTGTCGGCCATGGCCGCGAGGCTCCCGAATCAATGCGAACGCCGGCAGCGGCGTACGGCCTCAGGTTTTGCGCCCGCTCCCCTTAACGGGAGCCTACCGGAAAGCGCAGCTTTTGGTTGCGTCGCTGAAATACTTGACTCCGTCAACTAAAAGCCGCGCACTCCAGCCATGGCCGAGCACACCGACATCCCCGGAGACACCGTCGCCGCCGTGCGGCGCTTCAACCGCTTCTACACCCGCGCGATCGGGGTGCTGGACCGGGGCCACCTGGGCGGGCCGTACACCCTGGCCGAGAGCCGCGTGCTGTATGAGATCGCCTCGCGCGACGGGGTGACGCCGAAAGCGATCATCGCCGAGACCGGCCTGGACGCCGCCTACCTCAGCCGCATCGTCAAGCGCTTCGAGCGCGAAGGCCTGGTGGCGCGCACGACCTCCGACCTCGACCGGCGCAGCATCCTGCTGCGGCCCACGTCCCTTGGCCTGGAGACCTACGCCGGCCTGCACACCCGCACCGTGGCCCGCGTGGAGAGCCTGGTGGCCGGCCTGTCGGCGGATGAGCAGCGGCGGCTGGCCGGCGCGCTGGGCGAGGCCGAGACCCTGCTGCAGGCGCCGCAGCCGACCCCGGGCTATCGCCTGCGGCCGCACCGGCTGGGCGACATCGGCTGGCTCATTCAGCGGCACGGCCTGATCTACCACCAGGAATACGGCTGGGACGAACGCTTCGAGGCCACCTGCGCCCAGATCTGCGGCGAGCTCTTCGTCGGCTTCAACCCCGAGCGCGAGGGCAGCTGGATCGCCGAGCGCGAGGGCCAGAACATCGGCTGCGTGTTCCTGCAGGACGCCGGCGACAACGTCGCCAAGCTGCGCCTGCTGCTGGTGGAGCCGTCGGCGCGGGGCCTGGGGCTAGGCCGGCGGCTGGTGGACGAATGCGTCGGCTTCGCGCGCCAGGTCGGCTACGGCGAGATCACCCTGTGGACCCAGAGCATCCTGACCGCGGCGCGGGCGATCTACGCCGCGGTGGGCTTCGAGCTGGTCGACAGCTGGCCGAACCGCGACTTCGGCGGGCTGGGGCTGACCAGCGAGAAGTGGCGGATGGAGCTGTAGGATGAGTCCGGGGCGATCGGACGTGGGGCGGCGCCTTCGCGCCGGTGTTCGGATTCTGCTCTAGGCGTACCGCGCCACCACAGCGCGGAGGCCGGAGAGAATCTCGCCGCGGGCGGCTTCCCCTGGCGTGGTGATCATCAGCAGGCGCCAGGCCTGGAGGTGCACGGCGACGGCGGCGCGGTCGTAGGCGTCGCGCCCGCGCAACGCGTCGATGAGGTCGGACAGGCTCTTCAGCGCCTCGTCGACGCCCGGGGTCCCGCTGACCTCTCCGCCGCCGATGGCGCCGACCGCCAGGCTGTAGAGGCCGGTGACGGCGGCGGCGTCCGGCGTCTCGCCCATCGCGGCGAACTGCGCCTCCGCCTTTTCCAGGAGTAGGGTCATCTCGGCCAGGCAGCTGGGGCGGATGGACTCCAGGTTGGCCGCCGCATGGGCCAGCGCGTCGGCCACCGTGAGCCCGCCGGCCTCGTCGATCAGCCGGGTCAGCCGCAACTCGGGCGTGACGAACCGGGGCCCGCTCATCTCACGCCGTCCAGGTCGAGGGCGTCCACATCGCCCTTGCGCCGCCCGCCCTCCGACGGCGGCCCGCGCTCGCGGAAGCGGCGGTCGGGTCCGGTGTAGCTGTCGGCGAACAGGAACTGGCGGCCGCCCTTGGCCACCCAGACAATGCGCTGGAGCAGGGTGGCGGGCGAGATCGGCTTGCGGATGATGATGTTGCCGCCGGAGTCGCGGGTGCGCATCACGTCCTCGTCGCGGGCGAGGCCGGTGGTCACCAGGATCGGCATGTAGCAGGTCGGCGGCTGGGTGGCGGTGCGGATCCAGCGGACCAGCTCATAGCCGCGACCGCCGCCGGTGAAGCCGTCGATGATGGCCAGGTCGATCATGTCGCCGGCCACCGCGTCCTGCGCCTGCTGGATGGTCTCGCAGCGGACCGGCGCCTGGGCGCCCAGGCCCTTGACGATCTGGGTTAGGATCGACAGCCCGATCTGGGTGTCGTCGACCAGCATCACCTTGGCCTTCGACAGGTTGAAGTTCTGCTTGGACTCCGCTCCCAGCGCCAAGGCCGATCGCCCTCTGCTCCGCAGCCGCCGCGATTCGGCGCCCCTGCCGGGCAAGCCTAGTCGCAGCCGCGCGGACGACGCAATTCGCCGTTTGGCGAAGCTAAAGCGCGGCCAGCACCGCGTCGCCCATCTGGGCGGTGGTGAGCGATCCGCCCAGGTCGCGGGTGCGCGCGCCGCCCTCCAGGGCGGCCTCGACCGCGGCGTAGAGGCGGTCGGCGTCGGCGGGCCGGTCCAGCGACCAGCGCAGCGCCATCTCGAACGACAGGATCGCGGCCAGCGGATTGGCCAGGCCCTGGCCGGCGATGTCCGGGGCCGAGCCGTGGATGGGCTCGTAGAGGCCCGGCGTCCCCGCCACGCCCAGCGCCGCCGACGGCAGCATGCCCAGCGAGCCGGTGAGCTGGGCGGCGGCGTCGGACAGGATGTCGCCGAACAGGTTGTCGGTCACCAGCACGTCGAACTGCTTGGGGTTCTTCACAATCTGCATGGCCGCGTTGTCGGCCAGGATGTGGGTAAGCTCGACGTCGGCGTAGTCGCGCTTGTGCAGGTCGGTGACCACCTCGCGCCAGAGCAGGCCGGAATCCATCACGTTGGACTTCTCGGCGCTGGCCACCTTGTTGCGCCGGCCGCGCGCCAGCTCGAAGGCGACGCGGGCGACGCGCTCGATCTCGGCGGTGGTGTAGACCTGGGTGTCGACGGCGCGGCGGCCGCCGCCGGGCAGGTCCTCGATGAACCGCGGGCTGCCGAAATAGATGCCGCCGGTCAGCTCGCGGACGATCATCAGGTCCAGGCCCTCGACGATCTCGCGCTTCAGGCTGGACGCATCGGCGAGGGCCTGGAAGCACAGCGCCGGGCGCAGGTTGGCGAACACGCCCATGCCGGCGCGCAGATTGAGCAGGCCGGCCTCGGGGCGCTTGTCGCGCGGGGCGTCGGCCCACTTCGGCCCGCCGACGGCGCCCATCAGCACGGCGCGGGCGGCCTTGGCGGCGGCCAGGGTCTCGTCGGTGAGGGGCAGGCCATGGGCGTCGTAGCTGCAGCCGCCGAACAGGCGCTCGTCGATCGTGAGGTCCGGCGTCAGCGCCGCGGCCACCCGACGCACCTGCGCCGTCACTTCCGGCCCGATCCCGTCGCCGGGCAGGAGCAGCAGGTCGGTCATCGGGCGGGCCTTCGTCTAGAGCGGCGTTTCGGAGGCGACCTCGTAGCGGCTGAGCCGCCGGTCCGAAACCCCGAACTGCGGCCAGGCGGCGCGCCAGTCGGCCATGTGCGGCGCCTTGAAGTGGGCCTCGATCGCGGCGCCGTCGCGCCAGGCCTCGAACACCCGGATCAGGCCGGCGTCGGCCACGTCGACGGCGTAGGAATAGGTGAGGCAGCCGTCCTCGGCGCGGCTGGCGGCCAGCATCGCTTCCATGTGCGGCCTGAACTGTTCCAGGTTTTCCGGCGGCACACGCACCGTGCCGGCGATCAGGATGGTCACGCGCCCTCCAGCCACGGCTGTGACAGCGCGCGGCGCATCTCGTAGGTGTCGATGGCCGGCGCCGAGGTCAGGGTCTCGCCGATGGCGTCCAGGCCCCGCAGCATCTTGGCCTTGCGCTGCGGGTCGATCTCGAAGCTGAACACCGCGCCCGACGGCGAGGTGACGGTCTGGGCCGCCAGATCGACGCTGACCACGTGGTTGCCGCCACGGGCCTCGTCCATCAGCTGCTGCACCTGCTCGGCCTTGAGGACCACGGGCAGCAGGCCGTTCTGGAAGCAATTGTTGTAGAAGATGTCGGCGAAGCTGGTGGAGACCACCGCCTTGATGCCGAAGTCCATCAGCGCCCAGGGCGCGTGTTCGCGGCTGGAGCCGCAGCCGAAGTTGTCGCCGGCCACCAGCACGCCCGCGCCCTTGTAGGCCGCCTGGTTCAGCACGAAGTCGGGCTTCTCCCGGCCCTGCTCGTCGAAGCGCAGGTCGTAGAACAGGCCCTTCGCCAGCCCCTTGCGGTCCACGATCTTGAGGAACTGCTTGGGGATGATCTGGTCGGTGTCGATGTTGGCCAGCGGCAGCGGGGCCACCTTGGCGTCGAGGCGGGTGAAGGCTTCCATCAGGCGGTCTCGGTTTGCGGTTCGGCGCTGAGCATCAGGGTGGGCACGCCGGCCGGCGCGTCGCGGACGGTGAAGACCTTGGTGCCGGGCTTGCGGCCGGAACGGACCTCGGAGACGTCGAAGCCGGCGGCGGCCATGCGGGCCTGGGCGGCGTCGGGGTCGGTGACGCGCCAGGCGAGGCCGCCGAAGCTGTCGGGGTCGTCGCTCACCGGCGCCTTCAGGCTGGCGCCGAACTCGACCACCGCCTCGCCGGCCCGGAAGAACAACTGCCGCACGCCCCAGGCCGCATTCGACCGGTCGAGGCGCAGGTCCAGGCCCAGGCGGGCGCCGAAGTTGGCGACGGCGCGGTCGGCGTTGGGCGTGCGAACGACCACGTGGTCCAGGCCCGCGACGGGTCCGGCGACCGTCGCCGGGGGCTCGGGGCCGTCGAAGAACAGCACCTGCAGACCGGCCAGGCCCTTCGGCTCGAGCAGGACGGCGCGGGGCGTGCGATCGGATACCGCCAGGCCGCGGCGCTCGGCCAGCTTAGCGGCGGCGTCCAGGTCGCGGGCGGCGAAGGCCAGGATCCACATGCCCTCGCCGTTGGCGTCGAGCCAGGCGCGGACGCGGTCGCCGGCGGCCCCATCGCCATCCGGCCCGATGACCTCCAGCGCCATGTTGGGAAAGCGGAACCAGGCCCGCTTGGCGCCGCCGCCGTCTTCGCGATCCGGGGCCAGGCCCAGCAGGCGCTGGTAGGCGTCGGCCGCGGCGTCGGCGTCGCGGACGGCGACGGTGACGTGGTCCAGCCGCGGGCTCACAGGAAGTCCCTGACGTCGGCGATGTGGCCGGCGATGGCGGCGGCGGCGGCCATCTCCGGGCTCATCAGGTGGGTGCGGCCGCCGCGGCCCTGGCGGCCCTCGAAGTTGCGGTTCGAGGTCGAGGCGCAGCGCTGGCCGGGCTCCAGCTTGTCGGGGTTCATCGCCAGGCACATGGAGCAGCCCGGCTCGCGCCACTCGAAGCCGGCGGCCAGGAAGATGTCGTCCAGGCCCTCCTGCTCGGCCTGGGCGCGGACCAGGCCCGAGCCCGGCACCACCATGGCGCGGACCCCGTCGGCGACCTTGCGGCCCCCTTCAAGAGCCTTGGCCGCGATCTTCGCCGCGGCGCGCAGGTCCTCGATGCGGCTGTTGGTGCAGGAGCCGATGAAGACGACGTCGATCTTCGCCTCGGTGATCGGCTGGCCGGCGGCGAGGCCCATGTACTCCAGCGAGCGTGCGATGGAGGCCCGCTTGTCCGGGGTGGCGGCGGTGTCGGGGGCGGGCACATTGCCGGTGACGGCGACCACGTCCTCGGGGCTGGTGCCCCAGGTGACGGTGGGCGCGATCTGGGCGGCGTCCAGCACGATCTCGCGGTCGAAGACGGCGTCCGCGTCGCTGAAGAAGGTCTTCCAGTATTCCAGCGCCATCTCCCAGGCGCCGCCCTTCGGCGCGGCCGGCCGGCCCTTCAGGTACTCGAACGTGGTCTCGTCGGGGGCCACCAGGCCGGCCCGCGCCCCGCCCTCGATGGTCAGGTTGCACAGCGTCATGCGGCCTTCCATCGACAGCGCGCGCACCGCTGAGCCCGCGTACTCGATGACGTAGCCGGTGCCGCCGGCGGTGCCGATCTCGCCGATGATCGCCAGGGCGAAGTCCTTGGCGCCGACGCCGGGGGCAGGCTCGCCCTCGATCCGCACGCGGAAATTCTTGGCCTTCTTCTGACGCAGCGTCTGGGTGGCCAGCACGTGCTCGACCTCGGAGGTGCCGATGCCGTGGGCCAGGGCGCCGAACGCGCCGTGGGTGGACGTGTGGCTGTCGCCGCAGACGATGGTCATGCCCGGCTGGGTGCGGCCCTGTTCGGGGCCGACCACGTGGACGATGCCGTTGCGGATATCGCCCATCGGGAAGAACTCGATCCCGTAGTCCTCGACGTTCCTGGCCAGGGTCTGCAGTTGCAGCCGCGCCTCTTCGTCGGCGACGGCGTCGACGCCCAGGGCCTGGCCCTCGGTCGGCACGTTGTGATCGGCCACGGCCAGGGTGCGGTCGGGGCGGCGCACGGCGCGGCGAGCGGCGCGGAGGCCGGCGAAGGCCTGCGGGGTGGTCACCTCGTGGATCAGGTGCAGGTCGATGTAGAGGATCGCCTCGCCGTCCTGGATGTCGACGACGTGGGCGTCCCAGATCTTGTCGTAGAGGGTCTTGCCGGGCATGCGCCGCATGTAGGTCCGCGCAGGCGCGGTCGTCTAGTGCTGCGGCGCATCAAATGCTGAGGCGTCGAAGTATTTTTCTTCCTGAGGCATTTCCCTTCCCGCGTGCGGGAAGGGGGGAGCCCTCGCCGAAGAGCGAGCGGTGGGAAGGGCGATCGGCCGGGAGTGCGGTAGAAGAGCCCGGTCGATACGCCCAGCGTGAGGCCTGCCCTTTCCACCACCGGCTCTTCGCTGCGCTCGGCCGGCGGTCCCCCTTTCCCGTGAACGGGAAAGGAAAATCACGCCGCGATGGCCGTTTCCGCGGGCAGCGACCCCTGGCCGATCAGCGCGGCCCTCAGGCCTTCCACCAGCGATGTGCGGGGTTCGGCTCCGAGCTTCGCCACCAGCCGGCTGTTGTCCATCACCACCGGGCGGCTCCAGAGGTAGCGCATCTCCTGCATCTCGCGCAGGGACTCGTTGAACGGCGCGGCGACGGCCAGGGCGAACCAGGGCAGGCGGCTGACGGTCAGCTTGCGGCCCGCGGCGCCCTGCAGCGCGGCGACCAGTTCGTGGCCGGTGACTTCGTGGCCCTGCATGTGGAAGTTCTCGAAGCGGCCGAGATCGGTCTTCAGCAACTGCACGAACGTCTCGGCGACGTCGGGCAGGTAGGCCCAGGCGTGGGGGATCTCCAGCGGCCCGGGATACATCACAGACGTGGCCGGCCGGTCCGGCTTCACCAGGCCCTCGGAGAGCCACTTGTTGCGGCCGCCCTTGGGGCCGAAGTAGTCGCCGGCGCGGACGATGAGGACGGCCGCGCCGGAGTCTTTTAGCGCCTGTTCCATCTTCACCCGGATCGCGCCTTTGCGGCTGATGGGGTGTTGGGGCGAGGCCTCGGTGAGGGTCGGGAAGGCGTCGTCGCCGTAATTATAGACCGTGCCAGGGAACAGGATCCGCGCGCCGGTCGCCTTGGCCGCGGCGATGGTGCTCTGGATCATCGGCATCTGCAGGCCGGCCCAGTTCCTGTAGCCGGGCGGGTTGGCGCCGTGGACGATGACCTGGGCGCCTTGCGCGGCCGCGACCACGTCGGCCTCGACCATGGCGTCGCCCTTCACCCACTCGAACGCCTCGCGTCCCTTCCGGGCCGTATCGGGGTCGCGGTTCAGCGCGCGGATGCGCCAACCGTCGGCCAGCAGGCGGTCGGCGATCGCGCCGCCGATGCCGCCCGTCGCGCCGATCACCAGGGCCAGTCTCTGTTCGTCGCTCAGTTCGTTGCCCATTGGGGGAGCCTCCGTCTTGGAGGCCGCAAGTTGGTCCCGTGGCCGCCCAAACGGAATTGCCAGACATCGCAGAACGATTATTCATTCCCGTATGGCGAGTTCACCCGACTGGGATCTCCTTCAAAGCCTGCATGCCGTGCTCGAGGCGGGCAGCTTTTCGGCCGCCGCGCGTATCCGGCGGCTGACCCAGCCGACGCTGGGCCGGCACATCGACCAGCTGGAGCGCCAGCTGGGCGCGCCCCTGTTCCTGCGCAGCCCACGGGGCCTGACGCCGACCGACCTGGCGCTGGCGTTCCGCCCGCACCTGGCCGACATGGACGCCGCCGCCAGCGCCGCCGGTCGCGACGCCACGGGCGTGGCCAGCGGCGACGGCGGGGTGGTGCGCGTCGCCGCCAGCGACGTCGTCGGCATCGAGGTGCTGCCGGGCATGCTGGCGCGGTTCCGCGACGCCCATCCCGGCATCGACGTGGAACTGGTGCTGTCCAACAAGAATGAAGACCTGACGCGGCGCGACGCCGACGTGGCGGTGCGCATGGTCCGCCCGACCCAGAACAGCCTGGTGGCCAAGAAGGTGGGCGATGTGAAGCTGGGCTTCCACGCCACGCCGGAATACCTCGCGCGCAAGGGGACGCCAAGGACCTGGGACGAGCTGGAGCAGCACTCGCTGATCGGCTTCGACCGCGACATGCCGGACCTCGCGGACCTGAAGATCGACCGGCCGGTGACCCGCGACCTGTTTGGGTTGCGCGTCGACAACGACGTGGCCCAGCTGGCGGCGATCAAGGCCGGGTTCGGCATCGGGGTCTGCCAGGATACTATCGGCCGCAAAGAGGGCTTGGTCCCGATCATCCCGGATCTGTTCTCCTTCGAGCTGCCGGTTTGGATCTGCATGCACGAGACCCTGCGCGGCAGCCCGCGGATGCGGCTGATGTTCGACCACCTGGCCAAGGAACTGGCGGCCTACGCCGCCGAGAAAGGCTAGCCGCGCGGGAACGCCGTTCTGCAACATTTGCGCATCCTGCGGCGCGTAGAGGTTGTGTCGCATTTCCGACGCGATGGAACCCATGCCGTCCGCCGATCTGAGCCGCCTGAGCGCGTTTGTGGAGGTCGCCGAGCGTGGCAGCTTCGCTCGCGCCGCCGGCGCGCTAGGCCGCACCACTTCCACGGTGAGCCACGCGATCAAGGCGCTGGAGGACGAGCTCCAGCTGCGCCTCTTGAACCGCACCACCCGCAGCGTGACCCTGACCGAAGCCGGTGAGCGGCTGCTGGCGCGGGTGCGGCCGGTGCTGGAGGAGTTGGGCGACGCCCTGGAGTCGCTGGATGAGTTCCGCGCCGAGCCCCGCGGGCGGCTGCGGCTGTCGGTGTCCAGCATGGGCCAGACCATGGTGCTGAGCCGGGTGATGAGCCGCTTCGCCGCGGCCTATCCGGAGGTGATCCTGGAGACCTTCGTAGACGACGCCAGCGGCGATCTGCGCGAACGCGGCGAGGACGCCGGCATCCGCGGGCCGACGCTGATCCCGCAGGACATGATCCAGGTGCGCCTGAGCCCCTCCGGGCGGCAGGTCGCGATCACCTCGCCGGACTATATCCGCCGCCACGGGGCGCCGCAGACGCTGGCGGACCTGGCGAGCCACAAGTGCGTGCAGTACCGCCTGCAGTCGGGCGCGCCCTATCGCTGGGAGTTCCTGGACGCCGGCCGCCGTGTCGAACTCCAGGTCCCCGGCTCGATGGTGACCGGCAGCATGGACGTGGTGCTGAGCGCCGCGCTGGACGGCGTCGGCATCGGCTACACCAACGAGGCCCATGCCCGCCCGCACCTCGAGGCCGGCCGGCTGAAGGTGGTGCTGGAGCCCTACGCTCTGCCCTTCGAGGGCTGGCGGCTCTACTACCCCAGCCGGCGCAACATGACGGGTCCGCTGCGCGCCTTCGTCGACTTCGTGCGCCGCCCCGATGTGCTGGCGCTGATCGCCGAGCGGTCGGCCCGGCCAGTCGCGGCCTGACGCCGGATTGTTCGATTTCATCGAACAGGTTCATCGACACGCACCCGGTACTGCGGAGCCTCGCGCCGCCCTAGGGTCGAGCGCACCGGCGTAACGTGTGGGTGTGGCGTTTCGTGATTGTGGCGCGGTCCTTCGTGTGGATGCACTTCCCGAAGACCGGGGGTCATAGCGTGGCTGCGGCGATCCGTGACGCCGCGCGCGGCCGCGAGGACGTAGTGTTCGACCGCGCCGGGGCCGACGACCACCGCTGGCACAATTCCATCGGCGAGCGGGCGGCCGAGGACCGCAGCTTCGATCCCTCCGGAAAGGTGGTCATCTCCGGGGCGCGGCGGCTGCCGTGGTGGATCCTGAGCCGGGTGCACTACGAGGCGGCCCGGCCGCCACACCGCTGCGCCTCGCGGGAGATGCTGTGCCGGGGTGAGTTCTACGAGCACGACGGCGCCGTGTCGCGGGCCGACGACTGCCTGGCCCGGCTGGGTAGCCATCCGGTGGACCGCTGGGTGCGGCTGGAGCACCTGGCCGAGGACTTCGTCGGCCACTTCGAGGCGCTGCTGGGGCCGCGGGTGCGCAACGCCGCCCACAAGCTGAGGAAGGTCGTGAACCCCACCGCGCTGGACTACGTGAAGGCGCTCGACTTCTACTTCACCGCCGCCGAGCTGAACGGTCTCTATGCCGCCAATCCGCGCTGGGCGGCGATGGAGCGCGAGGTCTACGGGGATATCCTGCGGCTCTAGCTCAGGCGCGCCGCGGGCTTGAAGCCGCTGACGCGCCGATCGGGGGAAGGAGACGCCGGCCCGACGCCTGTCGGGTTAGTGGGGGGTGGTGCAGGCGTCGGGCGCGGCGTGCGACTAGGCCGTCAGACGACGACGACGGCGCATAGTCGCTCCGGCCAGGCCGAAGCCCGTGATCATGGTGGCCCAGACGGTCGGCTCCGGGACGGCGCTGCCCTCGAACGTGCTGGCGTCCGGCAGGAAGTCGGTGACCCGGGTGTTCGTGCTCGCGCCTTCGTAGCGCGGCCAGATATTGTAGCCGTAGTGCGAGATGTCGGCGCCCATCGACGGCACGAAGGAGCGTGGGATCCGCACGCTGATGGTGGCGCCCGAAATGACGACCGAGCCCTCCGGCAGGTCATCGAAGCCGGTGGGCGTGACGATGTCGTTCAGGTCCGCATTCGGCGTGGACAGTCGCACCAGCCGCGCCAAGCCATGCGTGTCCAGAAGCAGGAAGGCGTCGAACGCCACGCCCTCGCCGACCAAAGGCTGCGGGTCGGTCGGATCGTCGGGGTTGGTGTTGGTGATGACCGTGTGGGGGTTGTTCAGCACATCGGTGCCGGCGCCGCGGTCGATGCCCCAGACATAGAAGGGGTCTTCGGTGGTCCCGATGTTCCCCTTCATCGTCGCCGACAGGAAGATGAAGTCGCCGTTGAAGGTCGCCGAGGCGCTCTGGACGTCGAGGTCCGGGAGGGCGCCGGTCGGAAAGTCGGGGTCATGGTTGCGGTTGAAGGTCGGCAGGATGCCCTGGTTGGGATCCTCGGTGACCGTGGTGGCCTGGGCGGCTGTCGCGCCGAGGGCCAGCAGGCCGGCGGCCGCGGCGGCTGCCCATCGGGCGCCTGGCGTGTTCTTCGGGGTCTTCATGGATCAGCCTCGTCGTTGGATGGGCCGGGAAACTGCCGACCGTGACGGCCGGCAACAAGGCGGCGATCCGGACAACCGCGAGGGGTGATCGGGCCGACAATTTCCCCTGATATGACAAGGAGATAGGTGATCCAGACAATCAGCAGGGGCGATCGTGTCGCCAATGGCGGAAACGGGCCGCCAAAGGCTCGGGCCCGCCCGCCGCGCCACGGCGCCGCCTGACGGGTTGATGCGACGGATCAATATTGCGCGGTGCGCCCGGCTGCGCCTCACTGGACGGATGGACGAAGCGATCTACGAAGGCGGCTGTCTGTGCGGCCAGGTGCGTTGGCGAGCAAGGGGCCAGCCGGCCAATGTGCGCGTCTGCCATTGCCGGCTGTGCCAGACGGCGACGGGCGCCCCGTTCTTCGCCCGGGCGATCTTCGCCGGCGCCGAGTTCAGCTGGTCAGGCGAGACGACCAGCTGGCCGTCGTCGCCGCGGATCGACCGCCGGTCTTGCGCCCGCTGCGGCACGCCGCTGTTCGCCTGTCCGAAGGACCCGCCGGCGCGGATCGGGGTGTCGGTGGCCACCTGCGACGACCGCCATGCGCTCGCGCCCACGGTCCATATCTGGGCGAGCGAGGCGGTGTGCTGGATCGGCCTCGACGGCCTGCCCCGCTGCGAGGCGGGGTTCCAGCCCTGACAGGCCCGCAAACGGAAAGCGGCGGCCAGGTCGCCCCGGCCGCCGCTCGAAAGTCCGTCGATGCCTGGAGAGCCTTAGGCTTCCGGGGTTTCCGTCGTCGCCTTGGCGCCCATGGCGCGCTCGGCGATCCGCGCCGACTTCCCGCGGCGATCGCGCAGGTAGTAGAGCTTGGCGCGACGGACGACGCCGCGGCGCTTCACTTCGATGCTCTCGATGTTCGGCGACAGGATCGGGAACACCCGCTCCACGCCTTCGCCGAAGGAAATCTTGCGGACGGTGAAGCTCTCGTCGATCCCCTGGCCGCCGCGGGCGATGCAGACACCCTCGTAGGCCTGGACGCGCTCGCGCTCGCCTTCCTTGATCTTCACGTTCACGCGCACCGTGTCGCCGGGGCGGAACTCAGGAACCTTGCGGACGGCCAGCAGGCGGTCGGCTTCTTCCTTGCGCAGTGTCTCGATGATGTTCGCAGCCATGGTGTTCGTCCTTACTGGGCTTAATCGCCCTTTGCCTGTTGATTGGCGGTCCTGGCGGCCCACAAGTCCGGGCGCCGCTCCCGCGTCGTCTCTTCCCGCATCCGCTGCCGCCACTTCCGAACCTCGGCGTGGTGGCCGCTCAGCAGGACCTCGGGGATGTCCAACCCTTCGAACGTCCGCGGTCGCGTGTACTGCGGATGCTCGAGGAGCCCGTCCTCGAAGCTCTCTTCACTCAAACTCTCGGCCTGCCCCAAAACGCCGGGCACCAGCCGTACGCACGCCTCGATCGCCACCATCGCCGCCGCCTCGCCACCGGCCAGGACCGCGTCTCCGACGGAGACTTCAGTGAACCCCCGGGCGTCGAGCACCCGCTGGTCCACCCCCTCGAACCGCCCGGCCAGGACGATCAGTCCCGGCCCGGAAGCCCATTGTTTTACAAGCGCTTGGGTGAGAGGGCGGCCCCTTGCGCTCATGTACAAAAGCGGCCGGCCGCGCGCTTCCACGCTGTCCAGCGCGGAGGCGATCACGTCCGCCCGCATCACCTGTCCCGGACCGCCACCCGCAGGGGTGTCGTCGAGGAAGCCGCGCTTATCTTTGGAAAAGGCCCGAATGTCCACTGTTTCCAAGGACCAGAGCGCGGCCTCTCGCCACGCCGTGCCGATCAGCGACACGCCCAGCGGGCCCGGAAACGCCTCCGGAAACATGGTCAGGACGGTGCAGTCGAAGGACATGGGCGGTGAAAGGGCTGCTCGGGCGACCGGCGTCAAGCGATCACGGGAAATCGCGGACGTAGCAGTAGTGGCCGCCCAGGTGGCGGTCGTAGCTGGAGACGACGCGGCGACGCTGGCCCGGGCGGGGCACGCCGCAGGACCTGGCGTCGTAGATCACCGCCGAGGGCAGGTAGGGATTGTCGCTCCAGATGAACTGGACGAGGTCGCGGTGATCGGGCCGGAAGCCGTAGTGGATGTCGCCGCGCAGGCCCTGGGTCCAGCCGCCGCCCTCAGCGGCGGCCAGGCGGCCGCTGGTCACGTCGTCGACGATCGCCTCGTAGGCCGGACGTCGCGTCGCGAAGTTCAGGTTCACGCCGGCGTCGAACAGCGGCTTGAAGGCCGGGACGAAGGCGCCGCAGAAGGCCAGCACGACGGTGGGCGCCAGCCAGCCCGTGAGCGGCTCGCGCAGCATCGTCCAGAAGCCCCAGACCAGGAAGATCGGGATCGGGGTGATGTAGAGGCTGAAGGCGGCGAACGGCAGGACGCTGGGCGGCAGCACCTCCAGAAGGCGCGAGGAGGCCAGGGTCGCGCCGATCACCAGGCCCATCCACGCGACCAGCGCCGCGGCGAGCCGCGTGCGCCATATCGGTCGGATCGTGTCGGCCGCTTCCCCCATGGCGGGGAAGATGGGGGCGCCATCCGGTCGCGCGCAAGGCGAACCGCTTGTCGATCGCGCGGCCCGCGCGTAAGCGGCGCCCATGAGTGACGCTTCGACGCCCGAAACCGCCCCGGATACCGAGGGCCAGGACGAGACCCTCGTCGAGACGCTGCAGCTGGAGCGGATCGAGGAGAACCTGTTCCGGGGCCGTTCGCCCGACGCCCGGCCGGGCCGCATCTTTGGCGGCCAGGTGATCGCCCAGTCGCTTCTGGCGGCCTATGAGACGATCGAGACGCGCGTCTGCCACTCGCTGCACTGCTATTTCATCCGGCCGGGCGACCCGACCGTGCCGATCGTGTTCGAGGTGGATCGCAGCCGCGACGGCGGCAGCTTCACGACGCGGCGCGTGGTGGCGATCCAGCGCGGCAAGCAGATCTTCAACCTGGCCGCCTCGTTCAAGGACCCCGAGGAAGGCTTCAGCCACCAATCGGAGCGGCCGCCCGGCCCCCACTGGAGCGAGCTGCAGGACCAGCACGAAATGATGCGCGAAATGCTCAAGAACGCGCCGGCGGAGGCCAGGCAGTGGCTGTCCCGGCCGATGCCCATCGAGATGCGCTCCGAGGACGCCCGCACCTACTGGATGAGCGGACCCAAGTCGCCGGAGTCCCAGTGCTGGTTCCGCTGCCGCACGTCGATCGGCGACGACGCGCATATGCACCAGGTGATCCTGGCCTACGCGTCGGACATGAACCTACTCTCGACCGCGATGCGCCCCCACGGCGTGCACTGGCAGACGCCGGGTTTCCAGTCGGCCAGCCTCGACCACGCCATGTGGTTCCACAAGCCGACCGACTTCAACCAGTGGCACCTCTACGCTCACGACAGCCCGTCCGCCTCGGACGGCCGCGGCCTGATCCGCGGGCAGATCTACGCCGAGGACGGGACCTTGGTGGCCTCGGTGGCCCAGGAAGGCCTGATCCGCATGCGCAAGGCCGACTGATGGACACTCAGACCCTCTGCAAGACCCTGGCGCTGGAGCGCCTGGAGGTGAACCTCTTCCGGGGCGTGACGCCGGAGGAGGAGTCGCGCGAGCGGATCTACGGCGGCCAGGTGATCGCCCAGTCGCTGCTGGCCGCCTACCAGACGGTCGAGGACCGGGTCTGCCACTCCCTGCACTGCTATTTCATCCGGCCGGGCGACCCGAACGTGCCGATCATCTTCGACGTGGACCGCAGCCGTGACGGCGGCAGCTTCGCGACGCGACGGGTGATCGCCGTGCAGCACGGCCAGCAGATCTTCAACCTGGCCGCCTCGTTCCAGGTGGCGGAGGACGGCTTCGAGCACCAGTCGGACATGCCCGACGCGCCGGCCCCCGACGACGTCGAGGACGACACGGTCGTCCAGCGCCGCCTGCTGGCGAACGCGCCGGAACACATGCGCGCCTGGCTGGACCGGCCGCAGCCGATCGAGATGCGCACCGTCGACGGGCGCCTGGACGGCCCGAACCCGGTCAAGCGCGAGGCCCGTCAGCAGGTGTGGTTCCGCGCCAAGGACCCGATCGGCCCGGACCCGCACATGCACCAGGTGATCCTGGCCTATGCCTCGGACATGAGCCTGATGGGCACCGGCATCCGGCCGCACGGGGTGAACTGGCAGACGCCCGGGATGCAGACCGCCAGCCTGGACCACGCCATGTGGTTCCATCGCCCGACCGACTTCAACGAGTGGCACCTGTACCACCAGGAAAGCCCCTCGGGCTCGGGCGGCCGCGGCTTCAACCTCGGCTACATCTACCGCGCCTCCGACGGCGCGCTGGTGGCGAGCTGCGCGCAGGAAGGGCTGATGCGCATGCGGAAGGCGAAGCCCAAGAGCTAGTCGCTCCCCCTTTGGGGGAGCTGTCGGCGAAGCCGACTCAGGGGGTCCTCCACGGCGGTC
>CBHTUE010000026.1:0-30813 GCA_966096115.1 uncultured Phenylobacterium sp. | reverse complement strand
GCGAACACCACCGGGTCGTCGTGCATGCGTCGACGATGCGTGACCATCACCATGCGGCTGATCCAGTAGAACAGCACCAGGCAGACGCCCCACAGCGCGGACGGGTGGGCGTACAGCTTCGTGACGTTCGGCGAGTTGGCGTAGAGCGCCATGACGAGCACCGAGACGTATCCCGAGCTGATCGCCATGCTGGTGACCAGTTGCAGGTCACCCGCGCGGTAGCCGCGCCCCGCGGCCTCGATCTTGTTGTTCGCCACCGCATCGGCCAGTTCCGCCTGCCGCTTCACCGCCGCCAGCGAGAAGAAGAAGAAGATCGAGAACGCGAGCAGCCAGACCGAAAGCGGCGTGTCGGTCGCCACCCCGCCCGCCAGGATCCGCAGCGTGTAGAGCCCCGCCAGCACGCAGATGTCGATGATGATCCGCCGCTTCAGGTGCAGCGAATAGGCCATGGTGGTGACGTAGTACGCCAGCATCACGCCGACGAACTTCCAGCCCAGAGGTACGGCCAGCAGGAAGCCGCTGATGAACAGCAACGGGGCCAGCCATGTCCCGGTGGAGATCGGGATCGCGCCGGATGCGAACGGACGGTTGCGCTTGCGCGCATGCGCACGGTCGGCCGACAGGTCCAGGAGATCGTTCAGAACATAGACGCTGGAGGCGACCAGGCTGAATACCACGAACGCCAGCAGCGCTTGCAGGAACGTGGGCACGAGCAGCGTGTGCGCCGCGATCATGGGCAGGAACACCAGGACGTTCTTCGCCCACTGGTGCGGCCGCATCGTGCGGACGTAGTCCTTCAGCGCCCCGCCGCGGAGCGGCAGGTGCTCGGTCTCGATCCCCAACCCGTCGACCCGGGCCTGCAGGCCTTTGGAGTTCGTTACGGTGACAGCGCGCCCCGCCCTCTTCCAGACCGCCAGATCGGCCGCATGGTCTCCGACATAGGCGAAGCCGCTCGGGCCAAACCGGGACTCCAGGAACTCGGCCTTGCGCGCGCCCTTCAGGTTGTTGGCTCCATCGGACCCGTGGGCTTCGTCGAAGATGCCCAGATGCCCCGCGACGCGGTCCGCCAGGCTCTGGTCCGAGGCCGTCACCAGCACCGTGCGCCACCCGTCGGCTCGGCAGCGCTCTACGTAGGAGACGATCTCGGCGTTGTAAGGCAGCAGACCGATGTCCACCGACGCGAGACCGCTCAGCCGTTCCTTCAACGCCGCCCGTCCGCCGGCCAGGCTGCCCAGCGCCAGGAACGGCGTCGTCCAGGTCTTCGACAGCGCCGACCAGAACGTCTCGTACAGCATGTCCGAACGGATCAGCGTGCCGTCGAGGTCGACGGCGAGAACGCGGTCCGGAGGAGAGGTATGGTCCAACTTAAGCCTTCCGCGCTCTCTCTAGCCCAGAGGATGTCACGCCTTCTCGATCACAGACCTTAAGGTCGCATGACGCGGCAATCCCCGATCCGTCCCAGCCGGCGCATCTCGGGACACCTGCCGGCCGTTGCGGCCCTAGGCCACCGCGCTTGCCAACTTCGTGCCAACGAACGCCATGCGCTGCTTCGACGGGATCGCCCGCAGCAGGTCCGGGATGAAGCGGTCGAGGATCTTGAAGGACCCCTCCGATTCGCCGATCAGCGAGGTGCGCATCAGGATGCCGTCCGGAACGAACCCGTTGATGGAATTCGAGATGCGCTGGGAGCGCTGTTCCGGACCGCTCTGCGGCAAGGATTCGCCGATCCGGGTCCAGTAGATGATGTTCTCGACCCGATCCTGCATGGTCGCCACCACCCGGCGGATCGGCAGCTTCGCGCCGTCGCCGAGGTCGAGGATGTCTGGCTTGCTCATCGTCAGCGTGAAGCCGACGGCGGGATAGCAGTTCTCGGGCCGGTGCACCTGCAGCAGGTCGCTCTGCGTGTCGCCATAGGCGGCCAGCAGCATGACGTCGGCATCGATTTTGACGTTGGAGTAGATCCGCTGGATGAGCTGGCTGTAGAGCGCCCGCGACACCTTCCCGGCCGTCGCCGGGTTCACGAGGCCGGTGCTCTCCTCGGAGGACCAATCTCCGAACTTGGTCGGCAGAGCGCCGGCGATCGTGCCGGTCTTCAGCAGCAGGAGCCGCTTGCGGGGCATCAGCGCCTCAGCCGTGCCCAGGGCCGCCAGTCCGAGGCCGCCGAAAATCACATCGCGGCGCTTCATGCGGCCGGCTCCGACTTGGGTCGCAGGAAGCGCGACACGGTGTTGTCGATCGCGAACATCAGGATCAGCGACAGGGCGAACAGGAACAGGCCCGCCGTCACGTGTAGGAACCCTTGGCCGACCGCATCGCCGAAGAAGTAGGTCAGCAGGATCAGGGTCACGATCCGCAGCACATTGGCCAGGATCGCCACGGGGATGATCAGACAGACCAGGAACAGCGAGTAGCGCCAGGACGCGTTGCGCAGCAGGTAGATGTAGAACAGCGTCACCGCGATCAGGCCGATCAGCGAATTGAGGCCCGAGCAGGCGTCCTCGACCAGCAGCTGATAGGGCCCGACCGTCATGGTCACGCCCTCCTGGATCAGCGGGATGCCGAACGGCGTGACGATGGCGGTGGCCAGGGTCGAGACCAGCAGCTTGAGCGGAGCCGTGAACTCGTCCAGCGCCCAGCCCGGCAGCGGCAGCAGCAGCGCCAAGTAGAAGAACGGGAACCAGTTCTTGGCCAGCGCCCGCAGACCGAACCGGTCGTGCAGCACCATGAGAATGAAGCCGTAGAGGCCCGCGGACTCGAAGCTGATGATGTCGTAGGCGCGCCCCGCGACGTAGAGCGGCAAGGACAGCAGCATGCCCGCCAGCGTTAGCGGCAGCCACCCGGTCCTGGCTTCGGCGGTCATGGCCGGCAGCTTGCGCCACACCAGCCACAGGCCCGTCGCCAGGACGATGGGGCCGTGGGCGCCGATCTCGCGCGACCAGACCTGCACGCCCAGCCGGTATAGCGTGGGCGCGCAGAGGATCAGGGCGACAACGGCGATCGGACGCTGCTTCAACAACTGCGCGCGGTCGATCTTCAGTCCGTCTCCAACCAGGGCCGTCATCTCGATCTAGATCTCATTCAGGACTGAACCCATCACGCGGGCGCCGTCCTCCTGCAATTGCTCTGCCAGAGCTTTGACGTCTCGGGTCAGCGTCACGTGGGTTCGCGCGACGATCAGCGCATAGCCGACGACGCTGGCCACCCGCAAAGCATCGGAACTGTCGCTTGCCGGCGGCGTGTCGACAATCGTGAACTCGAAGTCCCGCAGGCATCGTTCCATCAGCTTGCGGAAGCGATCACCGCCCAACAGATCCTCGTCGCTCACCGCGAGGTCCGACGCGTAGAGCAGCGACAGGTTCGGGAGCACCTCGGGATGAACCCGGTCGATCGGCGAACGGTCGGCGGCGTCAGGCTTGGCGCCCGGCGCCGTTTCGGGACGGATGAAGTCCTGCAGGCTCGGCTTGCGCAGGTCTGCGTCGATCAGCAGCGTCGAAATCCCGACCTGGGACAGGGCGATGGCGAGGTTGACCGCCGTGAAGCTGCAGCCGACGCCCGCTGTCGGACCGCAAACCACCAAGCCGCGGCGACCGTCATCGATATGGCGCGCGATGACGTGGGTGCGAACGGTGCGGATCGCCTCGGCCTCAGCCGGGCGGCCCTCCGTTAGCGTCACCAGGTCCCCTGAGAACGCATAGCGCGGCGCGGGCGGGACGTCCCCCTCTGCGACCACGTGCGGCTTCTGACTATCCTCGGCCATCAGGCGTTCGCCGATCGCGGTCGCCAACGCACGCTCTTCGGAACATTCGGGACGAGGGCCCGGTACCACTTCTTGCGGACACCGCCGGTGTGGACGACCGCCAGCACCGGTGCGCCGATCATGGCCGCCATGTCGTCAGGTCCGCGCACGCGCCGCCGGACGAACTCCAGTATGACCGCCAGGAACAGGCCGAGGCCCAGGCCGACGGGAAGCGACGCGCCGACGATCAGCGGCTTGTTCGGGAACACCGCCGATTGCGGCATGATCGCCGCGCCCAAAGGCGTCACGCCGCTGACGGCAACCTCGGCCTCTTGCCGCAACTGGGCCGCGCGGGCGATGGCGTTGTTGTATTGGCCGCGGCGAAGATCGGCTTCGTCCTGCATCAGGTGCAGCTTCTCCACCTTCTCACGCTGGGCCATGACCTTGGCCTTCTGCGCTTCCAGGACGCTGCTCGAGGCGCGCGCTGCGCCCAGCGCCGCCGAGGCCGCGGCGTTCGCCTCGTTGCGTTCCTGGGCGACCTGCTGCGAAAGCACCTCGCGGCGGCGCTTCATCTCGAGCAGCATCGGGTGGTTGGGCCCGAGGGTCTTCGCCGCCTGGGAGATCTCTCCGTCAAGCTGCGACAACTGCATCGCCATGGCCGAGGAACCGGTGTTGGTCGGCGACAGGATCGGCGCCGAGCCCTGTCCGGCCAGCGCCGCCAGTCGGGCTGTGTCGATGTCGACCTTGTTGTCCTGCAGGATGATGCCGTTCTGGCGCTCGAAGTCGGACTTGGCCTCTTCGGCGCGCAGCAACAGCGCCCGCGCCTTCTCGGCCTGGGCTTCGTACCACTCGGCGTTGCGGCGGGCTGACTCCTGGCGGGACTGCAGGGTCATGTCGAGGTAGGCCTTGCGCAGGCCGTTGGCGACGACCTTGGCCCGTTCGGCCGACGGCGAGCTGTAGGTGATCTCGAGGATGTTGCTGCCCTCGATCAGCCGGGCGTCGGTGCCCTCCACGATCTGCTTGGCCGCCCAGTGCTTGAAGTCGAGATCGGAGTTTCGATCGCGCGTGCGGTACCAGGCCTGGATGCCGGGGTTGTCCGCCCAATCGAGGTCGTCGACCACGCGGCCGGCCACCTGCATATCCTTGACCAACTCGATCTGCGTCTTGGTGTACGCGCGCAGGAAAGCCGTGGAGAGCACTTGGCCCGTCACGGGATCGGGCTTCACGACATCCAGCATGACGCGGGCCTGCGCCTCGTAGCGGGGCCTCGCGATCTGCACGAACGACACGGCAAGCACTAAGCTTACGGCCGCGCATGCCAGGACGATCAGCCGATACGCCCACAAGATGCGAAGGAATTGAAACAGGTTCATTTGCAGGCCACCGCTAGAACAACTTCTCGCCGACGACGATGACGTCGCCCGGCTCGACCTTGTCGGTCAGGTTGAGCTTCACCTTCTTGCCGCCGCGCGTGACATCCACCTTCTTGTTGGATCCGTTTTCCCCGAGACCGCCAGCCTTGGCGATCGCCATGCTCACCGTGATGCCGTTGGTGACCGCATAGCCGCCGGGTGAATTCACCTTGCCGGAAATGTAGAACATTTCGGCTGCGGGCGCGTAGATCTTGTCTCCAGCCTGGACGAAGGGATCCTGGTTGGCGTCACCGGTCGCTAGGTCCTTGATGAAGAGCTGGCGCTCCTTGCCGTCTGCCGAACGGACGTTCAGGTAGTCCGCCGCGCCGTCCCGAACCCCCCCGACGCGCGCCAGGATTTCGGACAGGCGATAGGGCCGGTTGATCGGGATCAGGCCGGGGGAACCGACCGCGCCCAACACCACGACATAGCGGCTGGCATAGCCGACCACTTCCACCGTCACGATCGGATCGGCGAAGAACTGGCCTTGCTGTAGCGCCTTGCGAACGATGTCAGAGACTTCGGCGGTGGTGTGATCGGCGACCTGGATCTTCCCGATGAAGGGCAGTTGGACCGCACCGTCCGCCTGTACCCGCACGCGCCCGCCGGGATATCCGCCGCCGATCAGGCCCACCTCGATCACATCGTCGCGGCCAAGGACATAGGCCGACGACGTGGTGTCGGCGACGCCGGTCTGGGCGCCGATCGCCACCGCGCTCGCGCCGGGGTTCGGAGTGGCTGGGGCCGCAGGCGTCTGGGCTTCCACGGCGACGGCCGCGAACACCCCAGCCACAAGGGCGGCGCAAAACGTACGGAGGCTCATGGTCAGCTCATCCTAGAAGGTCGCCTGGGTCGAGACCCCGACACGGTTGGAAGTATAGTTGAAGTCCGGCAGGTTCGCCTTGCGTTCATCATGTCGCACGTCGAGAGACACGGACCACAGTTTGCCCGCCGCATAGGTTACGGAACCGTAGATCGAATTGGTGCGGGCGCTGGTCACGACGGGCCCCACCTGCACCGAGGTGTCGAGGTTGGAGTCGATCTCCTGCCGGCCGACGCCGCCCCGGAACGAAAGGCGCGAACCGAGGCGGTAGTTCCCCACCAGCGCGTAAGCGGTCATCTTGTCGTAGGTCTTGCCCAGTTGCTGCGACGGCACGACCGAGCGCGTCGCCGTAGCTTGCACGTTGATCCGTGGGCCGAAGCCGTAGGTCACATCGGCCGAGTAGGTCGGCGTGTTGAACGAAAGCGGGACGCCGGGCGGCGCGAACTCGCGCTTCACATGGGTGGTGGCCGCCTGGCCCCCAACCTGTAGCCGCGTGCCGAACACACGTTGATAGCCGACCCCGTAGCTCTGCGTGAAGAACCCGTCACCGACGGGCCGACCGGGCGTAATCCGGTTAGGAAACTGGGTGCCGGCGAACGCGAAGCTGACCGAAAACGTCCCCAGCGACGGTCGCCCGTACTGAAGTTGCGTGGACAAGGTCCTGAGCGTGGTGTCGGAGCTACGGCGGGTGACGGCCTGGTTGTTCGTGTCGGTGCGCGACACAAAGACGGTGCCGCCAAGGCCGGTCGTGGTGGCGCACTGCACACCCGTGCCGACGGTGGTAGCCTCCTGCACGTTCTTCACGTTGCCCAGGTCGATGTTCGCCAGTTCGTTCTGCGAGGCACGGTAGTTGGCGGTGATGGCCTGTTGGCAGATGCCCAGTTTCGTAAGCACGCCGCCATTCACACTCGCCCGCACGCTGTTGAGCTGCGTGTTCTCCTTGTAGAAAACGTAGCCCCCATCACCATTCAGGAAGATCGTCGCCGGGCCGATGGGCTGCAGGACAGCAACGTTGGCGGACGGCGAAACCGTATAGTCCTCGAGTTGCAGTCCACGAAGCGCGGCGACAGCTTTGCTTGAACGCGAGACGTTGCTTTCGTAGGCGCTCGTGGCGCGTACGCCGAACCGCAGATCGCGCTTGCCGGGCTCAATGACAGGCATCTGCGTCTGCTGCGCGGCGGCTGGATGAGCCGCGCATACACCGATGCCGACCAGCGCACCCAATGCTATGCTGCGCAATCGCATTCTACTCCGCCCTGATAAGAGGGTGTTTGATCCACCAAGTGCTAACTATCAGCTAAGACGAGACGCTGTATAGCGGACCCCGGGCGATCTGCCGGGGCCTGCGGCGACGCCGCAACGCTCGGAGAATTCCTGCAAACCTTGGCTTTAGAATCCATGGTTCACAGGTCCTTTACGAGAGCCGGGCCGATACTCCGCCGCGCCCCCCGCAGAGTTGTTCATGTCGCTTCGAGCCATGGTTCGCCCTGATCCGCTATCACCGCGGCGCCTGCAAGTCTGGCGCCGTAGGGGCTCGGCGTGGCGAACCTATGGCCGACCCTTTCAACGCTTTGGCGTATCGGGTAATCACCGGGCGTCCCTTGAGGCCGCCCCTGGCGTGGAACTTGCTTTTGGTCGCGGGCCGCAGCCTGCCTGTCGGAAGCCCTTGTCCGCGTTGAACCATTTCGAACGGTGTATTGATGTCCGCTGACAATATTCTGCGCGAGTTGCGCGAGATCATGATCGACGTTTTCGATGTCGACGACCTGGAGATCACCCGAACCACCACGGCCGAGGATGTCGAGGAATGGGACAGCCTCAGCCACGTCCGGCTGGTGGTCGCGGTCGAACGCAAGTTCGGGTTCAAGCTCAAGAACTCCGAGATCGAAGCCCTGAAGTCGGTGGGCGATCTCGTCGACCTGATCGCGGCGAAGACGGCCTAGCGCCGGCGCGAGCGGAGCGATCATGCTTTCGGATCTCGCCTGGCTCCCTCTGCCGCCCGCGAACTTCCGCGAGTCCGTGAAGGCGCTGCGGGCGGAAGCAGCCGCGCCCACGGACGGCTTCTATGAACGCGCGGTGGCGCTGGCCACCGCCGCGCTGGACGAGAACCAGTTGGGCCAGTTGGCCCGGCTCGTCCGCGAGACCTCAGCGGGCGGCGCACCGCCGGCCGCCTTCTCGCGCGTCAGGCTGGGGCTGATCGGCGACGGCACGCTGTCGCTGCTCGCGCCGGTGATCGCCGGATCCGGCGTGCGCCACGGCCTCCTGCTCGAGGTCCTCGAAGGCGCCTATGGCAGCGCCGTCCAGCAGGCGATGGATCCGTCCGGCCCACTGCACACCGCCGGCCTCGACATGCTGCTGGTGGCCAGCGACGTGCGCGCCCTCGGCCTGAACCGGGCCGCCGACTCCATTGAGGACGCGGGCGTCCGTGTGGAGAACGCGCTGGCGCAGCTCAACCTGATCATCGAGGGGCTGAAGCCGGCGGTCTCCGCCGCGATCCTCGTCCAGACCATTGTCCCGCCGCTGGAGCCGCTGTTCGGAAGCTTCGACCGCGTGGAGCCGACCTCCAGCTACGCCATGGTCGAGGCCCTCAACCGCCGACTGGCCGACTGGGCCGCCGACGGCCGCGTCGTGCTGCTGGACACCGCCCGCCTCGCCCACTCCATCGGCCTGGAACGCTGGGACGCGCCGCGCCACTGGCACGCCTCGAAGCTGGCCTTCGCGCCGGAGATGGCGCCGATATACGGCGACGTCGTCGCCCGCACCGTCGCCAGCTTGCGCGGCCGGGCCCGCAAGTGCCTGGTGCTGGACCTGGACAACACCCTCTGGGGCGGCGTCATCGGCGACGACGGCGTCCACGGCATCGCCCTGGGCCAAGGCTCCGCCGCCGGCGAGGCCTTCCTGGCGATCCAGCAGGCCGCCCTGGAGCTGCGCCGCCGCGGCGTGGTGCTGGCGGTCTGCTCCAAGAACGAGGAAGCCGCCGCGAAGCTGCCGTTCCGCGAGCATCCCGACATGCTGCTCAAGGAGGACGACATCGCCGTCTTCCAGGCCAACTGGACCGACAAGGCCGCCAACCTGCGCGCCATCGCCGAGACCCTGAACATCGGCATCGACGCCTTGGTGTTCCTGGATGACAACCCGGCCGAGCGCGCCCAGGTGCGCGGCGAGCTGCCCCTGGTGGCGGTGCCGGAGCTGCCCGACGAGCCGGCGCTCTATCCGCGCATGCTGATGGCCGCCGGCTATTTCGAGGCCGTGGCCTTCACCCAGGACGACCGGGACCGCGCCGCCATGTACCAGGCCAACGCCGCGCGCACGGCCGCGGTGCAGGCCTCGGGCGACCTGGGCAGCTACCTGGCCTCGCTGGAGATGGTCTGCACCATTCGCGCGGTCGACGCCCTGTCGCGGCCCCGGGTGGCGCAGCTGATCAACAAGTCCAACCAGTTCAACCTGACGACCCGGCGCTACACCGAGGCCCAGGTCGAGGCGGCCGAGGCCGACCCGCGCCGCCACGTCAGCCAGATCCGCCTGGTCGACAAGTTCGGCGACAACGGGATCATCTGCGTGCTGATCGCCGACAAGGGCCCCGAGGCCTGGGAGATCGACACTTGGCTGATGAGCTGCCGGGTGCTGGGCCGCCGGGTGCAGGAAGCCTCGCTGGATCACCTGGTCCGCGCCGCGAGGGCCGAGGGCGCCCAGCGGCTGGTCGGTCGCTACATCCCCTCGCCCAAGAACGCCATGGTCCGCGACCACTACGCTAAGCTAGGATTCACCCTTCTCAGCGAAGAGGCGGATGGCGGAACGGTCTGGGCGCTGGATCTCTCGGACTACGCCGCCCCGGACCTTCCGATGGTCGTCGACGACACGGCCGCGGCCGCCCTGGAGCTGCAAGCATGACCGCGACCGCCGCCGACCCGCTCTCCGACCTGCTGTCGAACCGGCCGCACACCCGCGCCGTGGTCGACAGCGTGCTGCAGGTCTGGCCCGAACACGCCGGCTATCTGCAGAAGAGCCTGGCCGCCCGCAGCGAGGACATGCTGCGCGCCACCGAGGCCGCGGCCGAGGCCGTTCGCCGGCTGATGAAGGGGAACGAAGCCCAGGTCGCGGCCGACTATCGCTGGACCTGCGACCGGCTGCGCGACGAGGAGTTGTTCTTCCACCGCGAGGGCCGCTACCGGCTGTCGACCTTCGCCGAGGCGATGGCCGAGGTCTATTCCGACCACGCCTACATGTCGCGCTACGTGAACGGCCTGCTGCTGACCCAGGTGCTCTGGTACAACCACGTCGGCACGTTCGAGATGTTCCTGCACCGGGTGCTGGGCGGGGCTACCGCGCCCTTCGACTACCTGGAGGTCGGGCCGGGCCACGGCCTGGCCGTCTACTTCGCCGCCGCTTCGCCCCTGTCGCGCAGCCTGGAAGCGTGGGACGTCAGCGCCGTGTCCCTGCGCGAGACCCGCGCGGCCCTGGACAAGCTGGGCGTGCAGAAGCCGGTCGCCCTCACCGAGGTCGACATCCTGAAGGCCGACCGGTCGGACAAGGCCTACGACCTGATCGTGATCTCCGAGGTGCTGGAACACCTGGAGCGCCCCGACGTGGCGCTGAAGTTCCTGCGCACCGCCCTGCGCGACGACGGCCGAATCTTCATCAACGTGCCGCTGAACAGCCCGTCGCCGGACCACATCTACCTGTTCTCCACCCAGGCCGAGGTCGAGGCCCTGGTGGCCGACGCCGGCTTCAAGGTCGAGAGCCTCGAGATGTACGCCACCCAGGCCAAGCGCCTGGAGTTCGCACTCTCGAATCGCATCACGGTGTCCGCCGGCGTCATCGCGCGTCCGAACTGAGCGTCAGGAGCGGAGGCTGTGGTTGTGTTCGGGGGTGTCGGTCGACGGCTGAGGGGCGTCTGAGTGCTCTTCAACTCCTACATCTTCCTGTTCGCGTTCCTGCCGCTGGCGTTCGCCCTGACCTATCTGTCCGGGCGCTGGATGCAGCCGCTGGCGAAGCTGGTGCTGACCCTGCTGTCGCTGGGCTTCTACGCTTGGTGGAAGCCCGTCCACCTGCCGCTTCTGCTGTTCTCGATCGCCTTCAACTTCGCCGTCGGCGGCGTGATCCAGAAGGCGCATGCGGCGGGGCGTGATCGCGCAGTGCGCCTATGGCTGATCTTCGGTCTGATTGTCGACGTGGGCCTGCTGGGCTTCTTCAAGTACGCCAACTTCGTCACGGCCAACGTCACCGGCCTGTTCGGCGTCGACGACCCGCTGCCGCACATCGTGCTCCCCCTGGCGATCTCGTTCTTCACCTTCCAGAAGGTCGCCTACCTCATCGATTCTGCGCGCGGCGACGCGCGGAAGATGAGCTTCCTCGACTTCTCGCTGTTCGCGGCGTTCTTCCCGCCGCTGATCGCCGGCCCGATCGTCCACTACAAGGAGGTCGTTCCGCAGATCCAGACGCGCCTGTTCGGCAAGCTGATCTGGCGCAACGTGCTGGTCGGCGTGACGATCTTCTCGATTGGCCTGTTCAAGAAGGTGGTCATCGCTGACACCCTGGCGGCCGCCGCCAACCCGCTGTTCACGGCCGGCGAGGCGACGCACACGTTCACCTTCGCCACCGGCTGGCTGGCGGCGCTGCTGTTCACCTTCCAGCTCTATTTCGACTTCTCGGGCTATTCCGACATGGCGATCGGCCTGGCGCGGATGTTCGGCGTGAAGCTGCCGCTCAACTTCCACTCACCCCTGCGCTCGGCCAGCGTGATCGAATACTGGCGCCGCTGGCACATGACCCTGCAGCGCTTCATCGTCGCCTATATCTTCCAGCCGCTGTCGGTGCCGATGAACCGGCTGGCGGCCGAGAAGGGCCTGGACGGCTGGTCGGGGTTCGGCGTGGCGATCGCGATCCCGACCTTCATCACCTTCGTCATCGTCGGTATCTGGCATGGCGCCGGCTGGACCTTCGTGGCCTTCGGGGTGATGCACGCCATCTACATCTGCACCAACGAGGCCTGGCGCGAGCAGCGCAAGCAGACCCGCCGCAAGCTCCGCCGCCAGGGCAAGACCCTGGGCGAACCGGGCGCCCTGGAGCGGTTCGGCTACCACGCCATCACGCTCTTGGCGGTGATCTACGCCAACGTCATGTTCCGCGCCCAGACGGTGGGCGGGGCGGTCGACGTCTGGTCCGGCATGTCCGGCTTCGGCGGCCTGGACCTGGCCGGCGCGGACATCGGCCTGGGAAGCGCCGCCGCCCTGGTCCTCAGCATCGCGCTGGTCTTCCTGGCCCCCAACACCCAGCAGATCATGAGCCGCTGGGATCCCGCGTATAACTGGAAGGACTGGCGCGACGCCGCGCCGGCGCCGATCCGCTGGACGTGGAAGCCGGACGCCGCCGGCCTGACGTTCGCCGCCGTGGCGCTGATCTCCGGGATCCTGCTGATCCAGCGGGGCCGCGCCATCTTCCTCTATTTTAACTTCTAGCGGAGGAGACCCATGCAAACCCTGCACGCCCTCCGCGGAACCCTGGTGATCCTGGGCCTTGCGCTGCTGATCGCCGTCGGCCTCTGCCTGCTGCCCGAGCGCCCCTATCAGCGCTGGCAGCTGCTGGAGGGCACCATCCATGCCCGCTCGAGGTGGATCTACGAACGCATCCATTTCGACCCGCAGCCGCTGGACGTGGTCTTCGTCGGTCCGTCGCGTATCGGCGCGGGCGTCGACGCGCCCCGGCTGAGCGCCGCCCTGGCCGCGCGGGGCCTGCCCTCGAACGTCGTCAACTTCTCGCTTCCCGAGACGGGGCGGAACATCAACTACACGATCGTCGACGAGCTCCTGAAGACCAAGCGGCCGAAGCTGCTGGTGATCGGCATCCTGGAGAAGCCCAGCCGCTTCGGCCACTCGACATTCAAGTTCCTGGCGCCCCGCGGCCAGATCGTCGATCCCGGCTATCTCGGTGACCTGAACTACTTCTCGGACGTGATCTACCTGCCCTTCCGCCAAGCCAAGCTGTTCGGCGCCTACATAGCCCCCGGAGCCCTCGGACCGCCCAACACGTTCCGGCCGGACGAGTACCGGGGTCATGTCATCGACACGACGGGCAGCGTCGTCCTGCCGGATGGACGCATCAAGAACGGCGACCAGCCGGCCAGCATGGAAGAGCTGGAGCGCGGCGTGCACAAGCTTGAGCGAGGCATGACTCCGCCGATCCTGCCCGCGCGCTACGCCGACCTCGAGTTCGGGGACGAGCGGCACTACATCCGCGAAATCGCCCGCCTCGCGCACGCTCACGGCGTCAAGATGGCCTTCCTGTTCCTGCCCTACTACACGGGCCCGTCGACGATCCAGGAGACGGCCTTCTACCGACAGTATGGCCCGATCTGGAACGCTGGATTCCTGTCGACGCACGACGAGTTATTCGCTGACTATGGCCACCTGACCTCGACCGGCGCAGATCAACTGACCGACTGGCTGGTCGAACCGACCGCCCAGGCGCTCCAGAGCGAGAGCAAGCCGTGACCTCCTTCCCTCCTCTCCATCACGTCGGGATTGTGCAGCCCTCGGAAGAGGACGCCGCCACGCTTATGGCCCTCCTGGGACTGGAGGAGGATTATCGCGGGTTCGTGCCGCAGTTCTCCGCGCTCTGCATCTTCACCAAGCGCACGTCCGGATCGCCTATCGAGTTCGTGATACCGGACGGCGGGCCCCTGGAGCGGTTCAACAAAGGGGCCGGGGGCCTCCACCACATCGCCCTGGAAGTGCCCGATCTGGACGCCCTGGCCCGAGACCTTGCAGCCCAGGACATGAAGCTCCTGGAAGCGGAGCACGTGAAGGGCGCGGGTCCCTTCCTCTGCAACTTCCTGAGCCCGATCTACACGCGCGGCGTGACGATTGAGTACATTCAGACGCTGGACCGCTGATGGCCCGGGCGCGCGAGAAAAGCCCGAAGCGCGAGCGACCCGCTAAGTCTGCCGGGAACTCGCGGCCGGAAAAGGCGTCGCGTGCGCGCAAGCCCTCCCTGCTCTCACGCTGGCGGCGTCTGCCCCGCTCGGCCTCCGACTACGGCGCGCGCGCCTTGCTGGTGCAGTACCGCCGCAACGGACCCACCGGCAGGCTCAAGATCGCGCTCTACGCGACCCTTGCGATCGGGGCCATCTTCTGGGGGCTCGCATTTGCCCTGACCGCACCGTTCCAGATCATGCCCATGATTGCGCCCCTGGTGCTCGTGGCGCTGCTCATCGTTTGGACTCTGCCTCGTGGCGACTATGCGCCGACAGCGGCCATGGAGCCGCTGTTCCTGGCGTTTCTCGCCGCCCTGATCCTCTGGCCGAACTACATCGCCATCGCGATCCCGCACCTGCCCTGGCTGACCTTGCTGCGGATCATCGTGACACCGCTCATCGTGGTGCTGCTCATATCCCTATCGGTGTCCACGCGGTTCAGGCGAAATCTCTGGGAAGCGATCGATACCGACCGGGTCCTCTGGCGAATGCTGCTGGCGTTTGTGGTGATCCAGACGGTCTCGCTGGCGTTCACGCACGACCCCGTCTTCTCCCTCAATCGCTACCTCGTCGCGCAGATGAACCAGACCACCATCTTCGTGATCAGTTGCTACGTCTTCACCCTTCCCGGCTTCACCGAGCGCTGGGTCCGGATGTTCCTCGCCCTCGCCTTCGTGGTCTGTTTCTTCGGCCTTTGGGAGGAGCAGATCGGAACCCTGCCCTGGGCCGGGCACATCCCGTCGCTCCTCAAGATCGACGGCGACCTGATCGAGAACCTCCTGGCCGGTGCGCAACGCGCCGCCATCGGCGTCCACCGCGTCCAAAGCGTCGCCACCACCCCCCTGGGCATGGCCGAGTTGCTGGGGCTGGGCGCGCCGTTCGCGCTACATCTGGCCATCGCGCGCGGTCCGCTCGCGTGGCGAGTCCTGGCGGTGATCTACCTCCCGCTCGCGCTGTTCCTCATCCTCCTCGCAGACTCGCGCCTGGGCATCGTCGCGCTGATTGGGGCGGTGCTGTTCTACATGCTGATCTGGGGCGCCCTGCGGTGGCGGCGAGACAAGGGCAGCCTGCTGGCGCCGGCCCTGGTGATGGTCTACCCGGCGGTCTTCACCGTCACGATCCTGGCGTCGTTCCTGGTGGGGAGACTACGGACGGCCGTCTGGGGGAGCGGTGGCGAGCAGGCCAGCAATGACGCTCGGGCAACGCAATGGGCCATGGCGATCCCAAAGATCCTGTCACATCCCTGGGGCTATGGGATCGGCCAAGCCGCGCGCGAGGTCGGGTTCAAAACGCCGAGCGGCCGCGGCACGCTGGATTCGTACTACATCACCATGCTGATGGACTTCGGCGTCCTGGGCTTCATCCTCTTCTTCGGTCTGTTCGTCCGGGCCGCCTGGAGCGGGGGCAAGGTGATCGTGACGATGCGGCCGACGGGCGAACTCACCATGCTGCTGCCGCTGGTCGTCGCCCTCATGAACTTCCTCATCATCAAGTCGGTGTTCAGCCAGAACGCCAACCACCCGCTGGTGTTCATGATGCTGGGCGCCGTCGTCGCCCTGACCTATCGCGCCCAGCGTGAGGCCGAGCCGGGCTACGTGCCCAAGACCCCGTCGATGACGGTCCGGTAGGTCGCCACCACGCCGTCGCGCTTGTACGGATCGAGGCCGCCGCGGGCGTGGAGGGCGGCGATGCTGGCCTTCAGCTGCTGCTCGTTGGCGATGAGGTGACGCAGGCCGTGGGCCACGTCGTCCGGCTGCCCGTTCCAGGCGTAGCCGACCTCCTCGGGCTTGAAGAGCCCGTCCACGCTCCAGCCCTGGGTGTAGAGGATCGGCAGGCCGCTGAACAATGCCTCCACGAAGACCATGCCGAACGTCTCGCGCAGGGTTGGCATCACGAAGGCGACGTAGCCGTTCAGCACGCGCTCGAACTCGCCCTCGGGCAGTGGCCCCTTCAGCGTGACGCGGCCGCCGGCGCCGGTCTTCTGGATGATCTCGGTGACTTCCGACAGGGCTTCCGGCCCGCCGACGCCCCAGACGTCCAGCTTCACGTCCGGCACGGACCTGGCGACCTCGTTCACCGCGGCCACCAGGCCGGCGAAGTTCTTCCGGCGGTGGACGTTCATGTTGAACAAGGTCACCAGTCGCGGGCCGCCAGCGGCGGTCGGTTCGGTGAAGCTGTCGTGCTTGACGATCGGCGGCAGCACCGTGGCTTTGGACCGGTCGATGCCGAACAGGGCCTCGAACTTGTCGGTTGCCCAGGGCGCGCAGGGGAATATGGCGGCCGCGTCCTTGAGGATCGCCTTCCACTTCGGCGCCAGGTCGCGGCGCGCCTCGGTGATCTTCAGGTCGGTGTCGCCCCAGATGTCGCAGACGAAGGGGCAGTTCAGCGGTCCGCTGAGGTCCAGGGCGACCAGGCCCTCCACCGACAGTTTGTGCGCGTGGATCACGTCCGGCTCGATCGCATTCGAGCGAATGTCGTCGAGGATCCAGGCGGCCACCGGCTTGAGCCGGCTGGCATGGAAGAGGCCCTTGGGCGGGGCGCCGTAGGACAGGGCCGTGCGGTCGACGCCGAACTTCAGCGGCACCACGCCGGTCTTCCAGTTGGCGCGGTTCAGCGAATAGACGACGTGCCGATAGTGGTCGGACGTGTTCTCGACCAGGTTCTGCACCGAGCGCGTCTTGGCGCCCACCATCGGGTCGGGGAAGTCGCAGGTGACATGGACGATCGTCTTCATGGATGCGTGCGGCCCCGGTCTCTCAATGCCTGTATTCCGCCCGAGTCCCTTCGGGGGGCTTAAGAAGCCTAGCGGCGGTGGGGCGTCAACGGTGGCGGGCCTTGCCCGCGCCGGCCTTACTGCTTAGGGCAACCTTCATGCCCCTTGGATAGGACGAGGCGCGCGGCCATCTGGGGCGCGTATGGGAGTTCGGTCTGTATGCTGATGGTTGTGACGGGCGCCGCCGGCTTCATCGGCAGCCATCTGGTCGACCGGCTGCTCGGCCAGGGCCACCGGGTGATCGGCATCGATAACCTGAGCCGGGGCACACGGGAGAACCTGGCCCAGGCGCTGGCCCATACGGACTTCCAGTTCATAGAGGCCGACATCGCCGAGCCGGCCGCCGCCATCGCCGCCCTGGCCGGCCAGGGTCCCGCCGACACGATCTGGCACCTGGCCGCCAATTCCGACATCGCCGCGGGCGTCGCCGACACCCGCATCGACCTGCGCGATACCTTCCTGACCACCTATGGCGCGGTCGAGATCGCCAAGGCGGTGGACGCGAAGCGCCTGGCCTTCGCCTCGACGTCGGCGGTCTACGGGGTCTACCCCGAACCCTTCGTCGAGACCCACGGGCCGCTGCTGCCGATCTCCAACTACGGGGCCATGAAGCTGGCCGGCGAGGCGCTGGTCAGCGCCGCGGTCGAGTCGCACCTGGGCCAGGCCTGGATCTTCCGCTTCCCCAACGTGGTGGGCGACCGCGCCACGCACGGGGTGATCAACGACCTGTTCCTGAAGCTCAAGCGCGACCCGGTGGAGCTCGAGGTGCTGGGCGACGGCAAGCAGCAGAAGCCCTACCTGCACGTCTCCGACCTGATCGAGGCCATGCTGTTCATCGTCGAGCGCGGCGGCGCCGACCCGCGGCAGGTCTACAACATCGGCCCCGAGGACGACGGCTTCAGCGTCGCCGGAATCGCCGAGGGCGTGATCGCCGCCTCGAAGACCGGCGCACGCATCCGCTACACCGGCGGTGACCGCGGCTGGGTCGGCGACGTGCCGAAAGTCGCCTATTCCGTGGAGAAACTCGGCGAGCTGGGCTGGCGGGCGACCATGTCGTCGGCCGACGCCGTCGCCCGCGCCACCCGGGAAATCGCTGTCGAACGGGGGTTCGGTTGACCCAGGTCGTCATCCTCGCCGGCGGCATGGGCAGCCGGCTGAAAGCCGTGACCGGCGACCTGCCGAAGCCGCTGGCGCCGGTCGCGGGCTCGACCCTGCTGGGCCGACAGCTGGAACTCATCTCCCGCTCGGCCATGACCGACGTGGTGATCCTCTCCGGCTACAAGGCCGAGACCATCGCCGAATACTGCGGCGACGGCTCGAAGTGGGGCCTCAACGTCCGCTGCATCGCCGAGGCCCAGGCCCGCGGCACCGCCGGCGCGGTGCTGGACGCCCTGCCCGACCTGCAATCCCGCTTCATCGTCATGTACGGCGACGTGGTGCTGGACGTGGACCTGGACCGTCTGGTCGCCGTCCACGAGCGCCACGCCCCCGCCGCCACCATCCTGGTGCACCCCAACGACCACCCGTTCGACTCCGACATCGTCGAGCTGGACACCAGCGGCTTCGTCCGCCGGATTCGCGGCTATCCGCACCCGGAGGGCGAGGAACTGCCCAACCTGGTCAACGCCGGCCTCTATGTCCTTGAGCGCGACGCGCTGGCGGCGGTGAGCGAACTCCCGGAAAAACCCGACTTCGGCAAGCACGTGTTCGCCCGCATGGTGGACCAGGCCATGCCGGTCTTCGGCTACCGGAGCCCCGAGTACATCAAGGACGCCGGCACGCCGGAGCGCCTGGCCAAGACCGGCCGCGACATCGACAGCGGCAAGGTCGCGGCGCTCTCGCTTCGAACGCCGGCCGCGGCGATCTTCCTGGACCGCGACGGCGTGCTGAACCAGGAGGTCGGCCTGATCTCGCGGCCGCAGGACCTCCACCTGCTGCCCGGCGTCGGCGAGGCGGTGACCCGCATCAACCGCTCGTCCTACCGCTCGGTGGTGATCACCAACCAGCCGGTGATCGCCCGCGGTGACTGCACCGAGGACGACCTGGCGCGCATCCACGCACGGCTCGACACCCTGCTGGCCCACGACCACGCCTATGTCGACGCGCTCTACTACTGCCCGCACCACCCGGACAAAGGCTTCCCCGGCGAGGTTCCGGAGCTGAAGTTCGCCTGCGAATGCCGCAAGCCTGAGCCCGGCCTGATCCTGCAGTCGGCCGAGGAGTTGGGCATCGACCTCAGCCGCTCGTGGATGATCGGCGACACCACCGTCGACATGGAGCTGGCGCGCCGCTGCGGCCTGAACTTCATCATGGTCGCCACCGGCCACGCCGGAAAGGACGGCCGCCATCCCGGCGAGCCGGCCCTCACCGCGCCCGACCTGGCCGCGGCGGTGGCGATGATCCTGGATGGGGCGCCCCCGGCCTGAACCCCGCGTCCGCGAGGGCGCTTCAGACGAAAGTAACGTTAGCCGGGCTAACCAAACCTCGGCTCGCGGGCTCGGACGCCGTAAGGGGGATGCTCGCCCATTGACGCTCTGGGGTCATTGGACGAGGTGTGTGATCGATGATTATCAGCAAGACGCCGATGCGGTTGAGCTTCGTGGGCGGGGGCAGCGACCTCCCCTCTTACTACCGTGAGAACCCCGGCGCGGTGCTGAGCACCTCGATCGACAAGTTCGTCTATGTGACGATCAACAAGCGCTTCGAACCCGGGATCCGGCTCAGCTACTCCAAGACCGAGGAGGTGCTCGCAGTCGAGGAGATCGAGCACCGCATCGTCAAGGCGACCCTGCGCAAGCTGGGCGTCGAGGGCGGTGTCGAGATCACCTCGGTGGCCGACATCCCCTCCCGCGGCAGCGGCCTGGGGTCGTCCAGTTCATTCACCGTGGGCTTGCTGCACGCGCTCTACGCCTATCTCGGCCGCTACAAGCCCAAGGCTGAGCTTGGTCAGGAGGCCTGCGAGGTCGAGATCGACCTGTGCGGCGAGCCGATCGGCAAGCAGGATCAGTACGCCGCCGCCGCCGGCGGCCTCAACATCATCAAGTTCTATCCGGACGAGAGCGTCTCCGTGGAGCCGGTCATCGCGCCGCCGGGCGCCATCGATACCATCGAGTCCGAACTGATCATGTTCTACACGGGGCTGGTCCGCTCAGCCTCCGGGGTGCTCAAGCAGCAGTCCGAGGAAGTCGACGCCAATCCGGCCAAGAAGGCGGCGCTGCGCCGGATGGTCGACCTGGTCGACGTCCTGCGCGACGAGATCAGCAGCGGCAACACCGAGGCGCTGGGCGAAATCCTCCACGAGAACTGGGAGCTCAAGAAGAGCCTCACCAGCGCTATCTCCAGCGCCGCGATCGACGACCACTATGCGGCCGCGCGGGCGGCCGGGGCGCGCGGCGGCAAGCTGCTGGGCGCCGGCGGTGGCGGATTCATGGTGTTTTCTGCACCGAAATCGCGCCATCCCGACATCATCAAGAGCCTGTCCCACCTGCGACACGTGGACTTCGGCTTCGAGAACATGGGTTCCAGCATCGTATTCTATCAATGAGGGCCCGCCGGCCCTCGCCCGCCCCGGTCGCCGGGGCCACTGCCATGGGATGGCGCGCATGACCTACTTCCCAGATCGCCCGTTCGACGGCGCCGGCGCGTTCGCGTCCGCCTATTTCGAGCAGTACCGGCTGGCCGCCGCCTCGGTGGACCGCGACGCCTTGAAGCGCGCCGGCGACCTGATCGGCCATGTCGTCGGCGAGGGCCGGACCATCTATTCCTGCGGCAACGGCGGCTCGGCGGCGATCGCCAACCACCTGGCCTGCGACTGCCTGAAGGGCATCCGCGCCGGCACGGCCATCCGCCCGCGGGTGTGCAGCCTGGCCGCGACGGTGGAGCTGATCACCGCGATCGCCAACGACATGAGCTACCAGAACGTCTTCTCCTACCAGCTGGAATCCCTCGGCCAGCCGGGCGACCTGCTGATCGCGATCAGCTCCTCGGGCGCCTCGCCGAACATCGTGGAGGCGCTGACCTGGGCGAAGGCCAACGGGATGCGCACGATCGCCATGACCGGCTTCGGCGGCGGGGAGTCCGCCAAGATCGCCGACGTCAGCCTGCACGTGAACGCCGAGAACTACGGCGTCGTCGAGGACGTGCACCAGTCGCTGATGCACCTGCTGGCGCAGTACGTCCGGCATCGGAACCTGACCGACGCCAGCACTCTGGGCGCCGTGAAGTTCTGAGCCCGGCCTTGCACGTCGCGATCCTGATCGTCGGATACCGCAACGCGGGCGACGTCGTCGGCTGCCTGCATGCGCTCGGGGGAACGACCCATGCCGATTTCGAGGTGTTCGTCTGCGAGAACGGCGGCGATGAGGCCTTCGGGGCGCTGACCGCGGCGGTCCCGCGCCGGTTGCCCGGCGGCCAGGCGGTGACCCTGCACCAGGCCTCGGGCAACCTGGGCTTCGCCGGGGGCGTCAACGAGGGCCTGAAACACACGCCGAACGCCGACGCCTGGTGGGTGCTGAACCCCGATACCGAGGCCGAGCCGGCGGCGCTGGCCGCCATGGTCGCGCGGCTGCAGGCGGCGGATTGCGAGGCAGTCGGGTGCACACTCTACCGGCCGAGCGGCGAGGTCCAGTCCTACGGCGGCCGCTGGCGCGCCTGGCTGGCGCGGGCGGAGTCGCTGGGCAACGGCGCCCGCGTCGAGGCCGATGTCGATGCCGCCGCGATCGAGCGCGACCAGTCCTATTTGAACGGCGCCTCGATGCTGATCGGCCGCCGGTTCCTCAAGACCGTCGGGCCCATGCGCGAGGACTATTTCCTCTATTGCGAGGAGAGCGAGTGGTTCCTGCACGGCGCGGAGTTGGGCATGCGCCTGGGTTTCGCCCCCGAGGCCCGCGTGCTGCACGCCCAGGGCACCACCACCGGCGCGCACGACGACATCAAGTCTCGCCCGCGGCTGCCGATCTACCTGGACGAACGCAACAAGATGCTGCTGACCCGCGACCGCTTCCCGGCCCGGCTGCCGGTGGCCGCGCTGGCCGCACTCTCGCAGCTGTTCCTGCGCTATGCGCGGCGCGGCGCGTGGACCCAGCTGGGCTATGGGCTGGACGGCTGGGCCGCCGGCCTGCGCAACGAACGCGGCCCGCCGCGGCCGGTCCGCGCCTAGCCCTCGTTCAGGATCGTTCCGATCACCTCGACCCGGTTCAACTGCAGGTCGGCCAGCAAGGCCGTGACGTCCTCCGCGTATGACACGTCGCGGCGCGCGACGACCGCGGCATAGCCCGTCACCGCGGCGATACGGCGCGTTTCGGCGCATCGATTGGCCGGCGGCGCATCGATCAGGGTCAGTCCATAGCTGCGCAGGCAGTAGGCCATGGTCCGGTGGAACGCGTCGGTGTCGAACAGGTCCTCCACGCCCTTGTCGGCGCCGCCGGCGTAAAGCACCGACAGATTGGGCATCGCGCTCCACTCGGTGATCGCGGCGCCGGCGTCGGCCTCGTCGCGCAGCACCTGCAAAAGGCCAGCCTCGACCGGCGAGTCAGGAACCAGCAGCTCGTGCATCACCGGGCGATGCAGATTGGCGTCGACGACCAGCGTGCTGACGCCGGACCTGGCGATCGCCATGGCAAGGCTGGCGGTCACGAAGCTCACGCCCGAGCCGGACGCCGCCGCGCACAGCGCCAGGCCGCGGCGACCCCGACCGACGTGCTCGTTGAGGATGACCTGGGCGGTGTCCAGAAGCGCGCCCGGCCGCAGCACCGTCTCGGGCGTCAGGGCCGCTCGCGCCTGCGCGCCGGCGGGGACCGCCGCGGTCTCGGGCTCCGGGGTGGACGGCATCAGACGGCGGCGGGCTTGAGCTTGCCGCGACGCAAGCGAATCGTCCGAGATCGCTTGGCCCGCGGCGCAGTCTCTAACTTCGGCACGGTCCCGAGGATCGGGACCTCCGCCGCAGCCGACAATCCTGATCGTGTGCGGACGCGCAGGTTCAACAGTTCGGTCAGGAAGGCAAACAACAGGCCGGCCAGCAGCCCGAAACCGCCGGTGCCGCCCAGGATCAGCGCCTTGTTGGGAAAGGCGGGATCCGGCAGCGCCTCGACTTCCCCCACGGACGTAAGGCCGCTCTCGATCGTCGATGCCTGCTGCCGTGACACGGCCACCTGTCTGAGCGCATTGGCATAGGCCTGGGCCTTCGCATCGACCCGGTCCTGGATGAGCCGCAGCTCTGTTCGGTCCTTGCTCTGCGACAGCACCTTCGCTGACTGCGCATTCAGCACAGCCTCTTCCGATCTGGCCCGTGCCGTCACGGCCGCACGAACAGCGTCGCCGACTGCACCTTCCTGCTGCGCCGCGGCCTCAAGGCTGGCGCGCTGGCGCTGGAGCTGGGCGAGCCGCGGGTGGTTGGGCCCCAGGGTTTGCGCGGCGCGCGCGATCTGCGAGTCCAACTCCAGCAAAGCGGCGCGTGATGGCGAAGGTCTCGCCTGGTACATGTCACCCAGCCCCCCGGGCACGCGCGGGGGCGCGGCCAACTGCGACAGGCGAATGCTGTCCAGATCGCCGCCTCTTGGCTGCAGCACGATCCCGCTCTTGCGCGCGACCTCCGCCTGCTGGGTCTCCAGCGTCACCAGTTCCCCGCGGAACGACTCGGCCTTCGCCTGCTGCCGATTGGCCTCGTTCTCGGCTACCGCCCGTCGATCGCTGATGCTGCTTGTGATGTAGGCGTCGCGCACGGCGCCCACCACCAGCTTGGCCAGGTCGGGCGACGGCGCTCGGAAGCGGATCTCCAGCATATTGCTGTCCTCGACCGGATAGGCCAGCAGTCCCGGGATCACCCGTTGGGCCAGCCACGTCGGGAAGTCCCGAGTGTCGTCCGGCGGGCGGGCCGAATAAGCGGCGATCAGGTTGGGGTCGTCCATCCACCCGATCGCTTCCAGCGCCGGCGCCACCACCTGGACGTCGCGGATCATGCCGATCTGGGTCTGCACATAGGCGTCGACGGTTCGGGTCGACACCACCATGCCCATGGCCGGATCGGGCTTGGTGATGTTGTTCATGATCACCCGCGCCGTGGCGTCATAGCTGGGCTGCACCGTAAGGATGATGTACGCGCCGCCGGCCAGGCAGCACAGGGTGGTGATCAGCACGATGGCCCGTTGGGCCCACAGGATCCGGCCGAGGACAGTCCAAAACATCCGCGTTCCGCCGCGCGCTCGATTGCAACCCATGCAGACAGGCATTTGTCCGGCCGCGCAAGTCCGGAGGCCGCCTGCGGGCGACCTGTCGCATGGTCGAGGCTTCCGGAACACTAACTCGGAATCTCAGGGCTGGGCCTGCGCCACTCTTGGACGCAATCGCCTCGGTTTCGTCACCGGCGTGCAGTTAAGCAAACAGAAGGCTGACGCAGGGCAAGATGTGCGTCCGCTAAGGAATCGCACCCGTACGCGTTCCCGAGTGGCGCCCGTATGCGTTCCCGCGCATCTGATGCCGTGGTATGGAGATCAAGTTGGCTGGCTGGAACCCCTTCAAGCGCAAGAGCGCGGCGAAACCTGCGCGCGGCGAGGCGCAGCAGACGGCCGTGGTGAAGCCGCTGATCCGTGAGGCGCACCGCCGCGGCCCCGAGGCGGCCGGCCTTCCCCGCTTCAACACCACCGCCAGCGACCAGATGAGCGGCCGCGGCGGGGACCGCTTCAGCGCGGTGCGCGCCAAGCTGCGGCATGCCTTCACGCCGTCCCAGCCCGTCGCCGACCGCCGCCTGTTCGCCGGCCGCGACGACGTTCTGAAGACGATCATCCGCTCCATCGAAGACCAGCGGCTGCACGTGGTGCTCTACGGTGAGCGCGGCATCGGCAAGACCTCGCTGCTGCACGTCCTGACCCAGGCGGCGGCCGAGGCGCGCTACATCGTCGTCTACACTTCGTGCGGCGCCAATTCGAACTTCGACGAGACCTTCCGGGCGGCGGCGTCCGACATCCCGCTGCTGTTCCACTCCGGCTTCTCGCCGACGGCGGCCGAGACGGAGAAGGGCTCGTCTCTGGCCGACCTGCTGCCGACCGAGCCGCTGTCGCCGCGCAAGTTCGGCGACCTGTGCGCCAAGCTGACCGGCACGCGCGTGCTGATCATCCTGGACGAGTTCGACCGGGCCGAGAGCGGCGCTTTCCGGCGCGACGTGGCCGAACTGATCAAGAACCTGTCGGACCGCCTCGGCCGTGTGCAGCTGGTGCTGGCCGGCGTGGCCGCCGACCTGACCGAACTGGTCGAGCACATCCCGTCGATCCGCCGGAACATCTTCGCCCTGCGCGTGCCCAAGATGAGCGAGCAGGAGATCCTGCAGATCGTCTCCAACGGCGAGCGCGAGGCCGACCTGAAGTTCGACGCCCAGGCCGGGGCCTTCGTGGTCGAGGTGGCCCGGGGCTCGCCCTACATCGCCAATCTGATCTGCCACCACGCCGGCCATGCCGCGCTCGACTCCGGCCGCTCCACCGTGGCCGCCGCCGACGTGGCCAGCGCCGTCGACCGCGCCATCACGGAGTTCCAGGGCCGCATCCCGACTCCGGCCCAGGCGCACGTGCGCCGCCTGTTCGAGCAGGGCCGCCAGGACGCGCTGGCCATGACCGCGCGCGCGGCGCTCGCTACCGATGGCGTGTTCGACAATCGCGACCTCGAGACCGCCAACGAGATCACCGCCAAGAAGGCCCAGGAAGCCATCGACGCGCTGTCGGCGGAGCGGCTGCTGAAGTCCGTGCAGAGCGACGACGTCGCGCCGCGCTACGCCTTCGTCGAGGAGGGCCTGCCAACCCTGATCTGGATGATCTGGGCGCAGCGTAACCTCAACCGCGAGGCCGCGGCGACGCCGCGAGCGGCCGCCTCCTGACGAGAAAACGCCGCCCGTTTCAGGGCGGCGTTCCGGATCTTATCGAAGATGCAGGGCCGGCCCCCCCCCCCCCCGGGCCGGCCTTCGTTCATGTGGTCGCCGGAGCGGCGGCGGGCGCCGCAGCCGGTGCTGCGACCGCCGGAGCCGGTGCGGCAGCCGCCGGAGCCGCGCCCTTCTTCGGCAGCGGCGGCGGCTTGAAGGCCGGGTTGTAGGTGATCTTGGGGTCCAGCGCGGTGCGCATGTCGGTGATCTTCTTGGTCACCAGCTCCTGAGCCTTCTGGCTGCGCAGCACGTTCATCGCATAGGCCGTGGCCATGTCGCCGCGGAACGGCACCGAACGCTCGGCGCTGACGTGATTGAACAGGACCGAGCCGTTCTGCGGGATCACGAAGACATCCCCGGCCGGCATGTTGTTAATCCCCGCCACCAGGCGCGGATCGGCCGAAAGCGTGTCGAGCACCACGGCGTTCTGCTGGTATTGCACGCCTTCCTGGTCGAGCAGGCCCTTGACCTCCTCAAGCGTCTTCAGCGGCTGCAGGCGGGCCGGCTCGATCTTGTTCGGGGCGGCGATCACCTGGTCGACGAACAGCACCTTGCGATTGGCGAACATTTCCGGGTGTGCGGAGACGAAGGCCTCGGCCTCCTGCCGGGTCGGCTGAGTGATGCCGCGGGCCAGCTTGCGCTGGTACAGCTGGGCCAGCAGGGTTTCCTCGCCGCGGGCCACCTGCAGGGTGAAGTCGGTGTCCTTGTCCAGCTTCTCCTTGCGGGCCTGCTCGGCCATCATCTTGCGCAGGATGATCCGCTGGACAGCCTGCTGCTGGGCCAGTTTCATGACCTTCGGATCGCGCGACCCGAAGCCGCCCAGCTCAGAGCGCAGTTCGAGGTTGGTGATTTCCTTGCCGTCGACCGTGGCGACCACCTGGCCGCTCGCCTTGCCGCCGCCGAACAGCTTCTTCACCTGGTCGCATCCGCCGAGCGTCAGGCTGGCGGCGACGACGACGGTCAGTACCAGAGTCTTGGATTTCACGGGGCCCCTCCTTGGCGATGTGCCATTTCATGCACGCGGCCGATGTTGCTAGCAAGTCATGCGCCCGGCCGAGACTGCGGCAGGCCCAGGCTTCGGACGAACCGTTATCCTGTTTGACTTACCAAACCTTACTTCCACCCGATCGAGGCACAAGCGCGTCAAATCCGCCGCGTCGGGCATGAAAAAACCGCCGTCCCTGGAGGACGGCGGTCTCTTCTGTCGATGACGTCGGACGGCTTAGGCCGCGGCGATCGCCTGGCGACGGCGGCGCAGCAGCGCGCCGGCTCCACCGAAGCCGGTCAGCATAAGCGCCCAGGTCGCGGGCTCCGGCACAGCCATCGATTCAATGTTCACCGTCCCGCCGTAGGAAGCCGCGCGCGGCGTTCCGACCGGGCCGGTCGAGAACACCTGACCGTTCACGTGGATGGTGTGCGTGCCGCTGGTGACGAGCGCCGTGTCGAGGGTCCAGCTGTCGTTGGGTTCGTGGCCCACGCCGAAGTCCGGCGTGAAGGCGAAGATCCCATCCAGGTCAATCGACCTGAAGTCCAGATCCTTGCCGCCCGACGCCGATCGGATCGAGATGACCGATCCGCTCACGTCGTTCAGCCCCGTGGTGGTGAAGGTGAAGGAGTGGGTGAAGAAGCCGAGGGCATCGATCGTGGCGCCAAAGTTCTCAGTGCCGGTGGCGTCGAGGACCGCCTGGTCGATAAAATTGAAGACCGTCGCAGCCTGAGCGGCCGGCGCAGTCATCGCGAGCGTACTAGCGGCCAACGCGGCCATTACCAAGGTCTTCATGTCGTGTCCTATGCTTGATTTCACTCGACCGTAGGGCGACACGATAAACCTGTCGTCAACCTTCCCCCGGAACGCGATCATCTAATCGCCTGTGAGGCTAATGTGTTCCAGAGCGGCACAAAAAAGCAGCGTTTGCCGGGGACGGGGCGCGGCCGGCGCTCAAAGACGCCAGGCGCTGACCCCGACGCCCAAAAAAGCAAAGACCGCCGCCCTTCCGGGCGACGGTCCAGCCTGAGCAAATCGGGGTGACCGCTTACGCGAAGACCCGCTGGCGGCGGCGGAGCATAGCCCCCGCGCCACCGAAGCCGAGGATCATCAGAGCCCAGGTGCCGGGTTCCGGAACCGCGACGGACTCGATGTTGATCGTGCCACCGTACGACGCGGCCGTCGGGGTCCCGATGGCGCCCGTCGCGAACACTTGGCCATTCACGTGAATGGTGTGGGAGCCCGCGGACAGAGAGGCGGTGTCGAGAGTCCAGCTGTCGTTCGGTTCATGGCCCACGACGCCGAAGTCCGGATGGAAGGCGAAGATGCCGTCGAGATCGACGGACGAGAAGTCCAGGTCCTTACCCCCCGAGCTCGACCGGATCGAGATCACGGAACCGCTCGCGTCGCTGGGCCCCCCCACGGTGAACGTGAAGGAATGGGTGAAGACGCCAAGAGCGTCGATGGTGGCGCCGAAGTTTTCGGTGCCAGTCGTGTCCAGCACGCCCTGGTCAATCAGGTTGAAGACCGTAGCGGCTTGAGCGGCGGGAGCGGCCATCGCCAAGGTCGCGACAGCGGCCGCAGCCATGGTCCATTTCGAAAAGCTATTCATTTTCAGCACCCCAGATTTACTTCTCGTTCACCCTAGTCCGCCCAAAAACCCCTGTCATTCGAGTTCACCTGTAAGGCGAGTAGTTTTTTTTCGCGGCGCACCATGGGCGCCTTGGTCAGCGCTGGGCTAGATCCCGAAGATATTGGCCATACTCACTTTTTCCCTGCGCGCTTCCCTGGCGCAACAACTCGGCGCGGTCAATCCAGCCGTTCTCGAAGGCGATTTCTTCGAGGCAGCCAATCCTCAACCCCTGCCGCTGCTCATAAGTGCGGATCAGCTCGCCCGCCTGGATGAGGCTGTCGTGCGTGCCGGCGTCTTCCCAGGCGAAGCCGCGGCCGAGTAGCTCGACGTTGAGCTTGCCCTCCTGGAGGTAGACGTCGTTCAGCGCGGTGATCTCCAGCTCGCCGCGCGCCGAGCGGGTCAGCGTCTTGGCGATCTCGCTCGCGCGGCCATCGTAGAAATAAAGGCCGGTCACCGCGAAGTTGGACTTCGGCTTTTCAGGCTTTTCTTCGATGGAGAGCGCGCGGTTGTCCGGCCCGAGCTCGACCACGCCGTAACGCTCCGGATCGTGCACCGGATAGCCGAACACCGTAGCGCCCTCGGTCCGCGCGTCCGCCGACTTCAGCATCTGCACGAAGTTCTGCCCGAAGAAGATGTTGTCGCCGAGGATCAGGGTCGACGGCCCGCCGCCGACGAAGTCCTCGCCCAGCAGGTAGGCCTCGGCCAGGCCGCCGGGCGTGGGCTGGATGATGTATTCGAACTTCACCCCGAACCGCGAGCCGTCGCCCAGCAGCCGCTGGAAGCCCGACTGATCCTCGGCGGTGGTGATGATCAGGATCTCCTTGATCCCGGCCAGGAACAGCACCGAAAGCGGATAGTAGATCATCGGCTTGTCGTAGACTGGAAGCAGCTGCTTGGAGACCGCGATGGTCAGCGGGTGCAGCCGGGTGCCGGCCCCGCCGGCCAGGACGATGCCGCGCCTCACGCCTTCACCAGGCCCAGGCGGTCGGAATGGAACCCGCGGGTCCGGATGCCCTCCACCCAGTCATAGTTGTCCACGTACCATTGGACGGTGTCCTTCAGGCCCGCCTCCAGCGCCATGCGCGGAGTCCAGCCCAGCTCGGCCTCCAGCTTCGAGGCGTCGATCGAGTAGCGGAAGTCGTGGCCCGGCCGGTCGGTCACGAAGCGGATCTTGTCGGCGTGCGGCGTGTTGGCAGGCGCCATTTTGTCCAGATGGGCGCAGATGGCCTGCACGATCTGCAGGTTCCGCTGGGTGGCGTCGCCGCCGATGCAATAGGTCTCGCCCAGCCGGCCCTTGTTCAGCACCAGCAGCAGCGCCTCGGCGTGGTCGTCCACGTGCAGCCAGTCGCGCACCTGGCGGCCGTCGCCGTAGACCGGGATCTCCTTGCCCTCCATCGCCCGGGTGATCACCGTCGGGATCAGCTTCTCGGGGAATTGGTAGGGCCCGTAGTTGTTCGAGCAGTTGGTGATCACCACCGGCAGCTGGAACGTGTGGCCCCAGGCGCGGACCAGGTGGTCGGCCGAAGCCTTCGAGGCCGAATAGGGCGACTTCGGATCGTAGGGCGTCTGTTCGGTGAAGTCGCCGTCCTCGCCCAGGGCGCCGAACACCTCGTCGGTCGACACGTGATGGAAGCGGAACGCCGCCTTCTTCGCACCCTCCAGCCTAGTCCAGTAGGCGCGCGCCACCTCCAGCAGGACGGCGGTGCCCATGATGTTGGAGCGGATGAAATCCAGAGGGCCCTCGATCGCGCGGTCGTTATGGCTCTCGGCGGCCAGGTGCATCACCGCGTCGGGCTGATGGCGGGCGAACACGCCCTCGAGCGCCGGCCGGTCGCAGACGTCCACGTGCTCGAAGGCATAGCCCGGCGCGTCCGCGACAGACGCCACATTGTCCAGGTTGGCCGAATAGGTCAGCGCGTCCAGGTTCACCACCTGATGGCCATCGGCTATGGCGCGCCGCACCACGGCGGACCCGATGAAGCCGGCGCCGCCGGTGATCAGGATCTTCAACTAGGCCCCCAGGGCTGAAAAACGACGGCTTCCCTTACCCGGAAAAGCGGCCCGTTCAAGGCCGCACCATCGCTTACAAGGACCTAACGTCCGGTGACCACGCCCAGGTCAGCGTCCTGCGGCCGGGTATCCAGAGGCCGGCCGTGACGTTTCTCGATGTCCTTCTGCAGCGCCCGGGCGGCAAAGGCATGGCCCGTGAACAGGGTGTCGAACGCCCAGCCGATGATCGGGATGGTGTCGCTGAGGCTATCCAGCCCCAGGTACGCCCCCATGCGCAGCAGTGTGTTGCGCGAGGCGCCCGCCTGGGCGGCCTCGTAGATCAGCAGGCCGCCGGCCCCGAGCGAGTAGAGCGTTCCGGCCACCGGAACCCAGGCCAGTACGCCGTCCAGCCCGATGCCCCAGGGCCCGATCCCGACCACCCGGTCGGAGAGTTGCTTGATGCGCTCGGCTCGCCGCCAAGCCAGGTGTGCGCGGTCGCGGTCCTCGTTCATGAGGGGGAAAAGCGGCCGGCGATGCGGGCGGTTCCGTTCAGATCATGTCTCCGGCGGCGGCGTCGAGCAGCAGGAA